>DATKXY010000127.1:0-30183 GCA_035528795.1 archaeon
CCCAGGCAGGCCTTTGCGCAGGCTTCCTGCGCGTAGGCGAGCTTGGCGAAGCGGAGTAAAAGACTAAAGTGCCAGGATTAACTTTTGTTTCTTTTGGTTACAAAAGAAATGGTTTTGCTTCTTTTGCCACCAAAAGAAGAATAAAAATTTCCTTTACGGATGGATGCAAACAATTTTATGACCTGAGTAGTATTTGCATTCTCCCGATTAAGGTTTGTTTTACGCAACATACCGTGGGAGCACAGCATTCCGTGCCCCTCCAGTCGAAAAGGAATATATTCTCTCTGATACCGGTTTTTCTGCACACTTATAAAACTTGCAATTTCAAAAGAGAGAAACATCATTTTTTAAAATAATTTTCGGGAGGCAGAGACAATGAAGATCAGTTTCGAGCCGGTTGACCTGCATACCAGGCATACCTTCAAGATTGCCCGGGAAGAGTTTATCGGTGGAGGGGATGTATTCGGCACTGTGATAGTCAGATTGGAGCACGAAGGTCTCACTGGCTGGGGCGAGGCTGCTCCATTTTTCATTTACGGGGAGAACCAGCGGATTTCCCTGGCCGCGCTGGAGAGTTTTGCCCCGTTTATCAGAAAGTGGAATGATCCCTGGCCAGCCGAACACCTGATGGATGAGCTCGACAGTGTACTCGAGCGCAACTACGCAGCCAAGGCAGCGATCGATATGGCCCTCTATGACATCCAGGGCAAGCTCTGCGGAAAGCCGCTCCACAGTCTCCTGGGTCTCGATCCGGAGTGCACACCGCTATCCACTTTCACTATCGGTATCGACACTCTGGATGTGGTGCGGGAGAAAGTGCGCGAGGTGGTTGATTTTCCGCTGCTTAAAATAAAGGTCGGCGGCCCGGCGGACCTGGAGTGCCTGAAAGTGGTGCGCGAAGAGGCGCCGAGCGCACGCATCAGGGTGGATGCAAACTGCGGCTGGGAACCCCACGAGGCCCTGCGCATGATCGAGAGACTCGTGGATTTTGGTGTGGAGTTTGTCGAGCAGCCGCTGCCCCCGAGCCACGCGGAAGGATTGAAATGGCTTCACGAGAGGAGTCCCCTGCCCCTGATGGCGGATGAGTCATGCGAGCGCCTGGAGCATGTGCCGGCCTGCGCGAAGGTGTTCGACGCGATCAATATCAAACTGGCCAAATGCGGCGGGGTGCGGCACGCCCTGAAAATGATTCATTGCGCCCGGGCGCACGGCCTCAAGGTGATGCTCGGCTGCATGATCGAATCGAGTGTCTGTATCACCGCAGCGGCCCAGATCAGCCCGCTGGTCGATTACGCCGACCTGGACGGCGCAGTCCTGATAGCGGATGACCCTTTTACCGGCATGCAGTTCGAAAAGGGCAGGATGACCTTGCCCGCCGGACCGGGACTCGGTGTCGAGCCGCGCTCCTGAAACAGGATCTGGGTCCGGGCGGTCTCCACAGCTTTTCAGCGTGTTTTTATAAAAAATTCGCTGAGCGGCTGATCAAAAACAGTCTTGCGCAGGTGAAACTCCACCCGGCCTCTGTTCAGGGGAATGCTCTGGGGAGGCCAGGAAAAGGAGCTGACAAAGTTTGCCTCGAGGTTATTGTTAAACAGGTTGTAGACCCCGATTTCCTCAGGGCTTGCGGCGACCAGATATTTTTCCCCGCTGTACTTGCTGTCCCCGAACAGCTCGCTGAATTTCGAGCTTCTGTATCTTTCAGGCTTAGATGAGTCAGAAAGAATGAGAGTGTCCCCGAGCTGGAAGAAATAGCTCTCCCCAAGCTCGAAAATCCTCGTATTCTCTCCCTGATAAACAACCCGCGCTTCCGGATGGGACTTCTCGAAGGATGGGGAGCTTTCGAAATATATTTTATCGAACTGGCTATAACCTCGCAAAAAGGCCTGCCAGCATTCATCGCCGGGCAGGTCGGCCCTGTCGATCCTGTCAGGCGGCTGGGAATCTTTTAAGCCGCTGTATTTGCGGTAGAGACCCAGATAATTCCCGGCGCCGAGCTCTTTGAGCAGGAACAGGTTGTAGAGGCCGCTTGCAGGGTAAGCGAAGCTGGCATCCTGATCGAGAAACTCTTCGCGCCCAAGCAGCGATCCCAGCTCCACAAGCTCCGACCCGAGCAGAAAATACCCCAGGTCAAGGATCACTTCCGGCTCCTTGCCGCCCCTGCCGCCCAGAGCCACGGCAATCCCCTCTTGGAAAAACGGGTGAATCTCAAGAGCACAGTTTTGCAGCTTGCAGTTAACCAGCAGGTGCACCAGCTCGTGGTAATGGCAGGTGAAAGTGGTCACTACATAATCATGGTCCAGGACATACATGCCCCGGATTCTGAAACCGGTAAGCTCCTGGATCTGGTCTTCATCCCGGCACAGCACATAGACTATTTTCCCTTTGCGCAGCCTTTCTTTTTGTTCTGCGGAAAATTCCAGCAATTCGAGCACTGATTCCACAAAGCTGTCCAGCCTGGTTGCAGCGTAGCTGTTAAACGAGAGGCTATCCGAGATATAGAATGAAAAATACCTGCTCTCATCCCTCTGAGAGTTGCGGGTGTGGTAATAAACCGGGGAGACAAGCTTTGAGCCCTTGAAATAGTAATGCCGCTCGTATTGCATCACGGGTATGCGCAGTGCGAGCAGCGCGAAACTATCCGCGAGCTCTTGGATCTCGAACCGGTAACAGGATGAGTCCTTCAGGATCAGGCTTTTTGCCTGCGGAGCGAGATCGTAGCCGATAAGGAACTTGTTCTCGACCCCCGCATAGGAGATAGAAAGGCGCTCCGAGGCAGCGAGCTCCCCGGCCAGACAGAAATCCGCCAGGCGGCTTGATCCGGCGGCGAGCCCGAGAATGAACCGCTCTCCCTCTTCCCGGCTTAATGCCAGGACTCCGGAAGCGAAGAGGAGAAACAAGAGGGAAAAAGTCTTGATAATTTTCGGCAAATGTATCAGGGCTGAACCCTTGGATCAGGGGAAGAATGTATTTAGACCCGGAATAACCATGGAAAAGATCAGGGCCGGGCGGGCCGGCAGGGATGCAAGCTGCTCGAGTGTAGATTGGCGCCCGCCCCTCTCAGCGAAAACATAAGGCACAGCAACCAAAAAGGGCTTTTGTCTTCGCCCGTTCCGTCGGACCTGCTCCCTACATCAGGCTCGAGGGATCCCGGTCCAGGATCAGGCGGCATTGTCCTTTTCGCGGCGGGCTGACCTCCTGGCAGAGATAAGAGCCGAGCTCATCGAGCGCCTCCGGGCATTTACTCTTAAGGATCAGGTGCCTGCGATACCTGCCGCGGAGTTTCTCCAGCGGACATGGGGCCGGCCCGAGCAGAGAAAGATGGCTGGAGAGAGATTTTCTCTCCGCCTGCTCCTTGATCGAATCCGCTGTCTCAGACGCGAAAAGGTCAAGCGTCTTTTCATGCGTGCCGGTAAAAATCACGTTCAAGAGCTCCACATACGGCGGGTATCCCGCATCTTTGCGGATCGAGAGTTCCTGCCTGGCGAAAGTGCTGTAATCATGGGTCACGGCGGCTTGTATCGCCGGGTGAGAGGGATTGAAAGTCTGGATAAACACCTCGCCCCCGCGCTCTCCCCGGCCGGTTCTTCCGGCCACCTGGGCCAGCAGCCCGAATGTTTGCTCGGTGGCGCGGAAATCAGGCAGGTTCATGGAGGTGTCTGCACTGACCACCCCGACCAGGACCACATTCGGGTAATCAAGCCCCTTGGCGATCATCTGCGTGCCCACCAGAATGTGTGTTACGCCAGTGCGCAGGCGCTCGAGTATTTCGTGGTGCGACCATTTGCCGCCGGTGGTGTCGAGGTCCATCCGGTCGACCACCCTGTCCGGGAAATGTTGCTTGAGAATTTTCTCCACCTGCTCTGTGCCCATGCCCATTGATGTGATCCGCGGAGAGTTACAGGCAGAGCAATTTGAGGGGATCTCCTGCTGGCTGCCGCAGTAATGGCAGAGGAGCCTGTTTAAGCGGCGGTGAACCTTGAGCGAGATCTGGCACTGTTTGCAGAGGAAGACATGGCCGCATTCCTCGCAGAGCAAAAAGTTGCTGAACCCCCTTCGGTTGAGAAGCAGGAGTACCTGGCCCTCCGCCTCGACGGCAAAGCCGATCTCCCTGAGCAGGGGGCCGGTAACAAGGGTGCGCTGTTTTTTGGACCATCCCTTGCGCAGGTCGTGGATCCGCACCTCAGGCAGGGGACGGCCCATTACCCGCTCGGGTAGCTCGAGCAATGTATATTCCCCTTTGCGGGCTTTGTAGAAGCTTTCGAGGCTCGGGGTGGCCGAGCCCAGAACCACCGGGCCGCTGGCCTCCTGCATGCGCCTTATCGCCACTTCTCTGGCGTGGTAGCGGGGTGTTGTGTCCGACTGCTTGTAAGTATGCTCGTGTTCCTCATCGATGATGATAATTCCCGGATTCTCGAACGGGGCAAAAACAGCGGAACGCGCTCCCACAGCCACAGAGAAACGCCCCTGGCGAATCTGCCGCCAGATATCGTAGCGCTCTCCATCCGAGAGCCCGCTGTGGAGCACCGCCACCCGGCTGCCGAAAACCGCCCTGAACCGGCCGGTTGTCTGGGGGGTCAATGCAATCTCAGGCACCAGGACAATCGCCTGGCCTCCAGAGGCGAGCACGGGCTGGATCAGTTCCAGATAAACGAGGGTTTTGCCGCTTCCGGTCACCCCGTGGAGAAGAAACACCCCGTGCCTGCCCGGGGAGCCGGCGATCTTTTGGATCGCTTCCTGCTGGGCAGGGGAAGGGGCCGGCTTCTCATAGCCCGGGAACTCGATATTCCGGAAAGGGTCGCGGATATCCTCGATTTTCCATCTTTTGACCAGGCCCTTATTCACCAGGGCTCCTACTACATGGGAGCTGAAACCCATCTGGCCGGTGACATGGCTTGATTCAACCGGATAGGCCATGGATCTGAGAGCCTCGAAGCAGTCCCGCTGGCGCGGGTTTCTCGAGGTGAGCTTCTCAAGAGCCTCGGGACGCGGCTCGGAAACCGCTTCGAGCATGGTGCGCAGCCTGGTCTTGGGAAGCCTGGGGAGATGATCCTCGATCTCGATCAGTCCTTGTTCGGCAAGAGCGGCGAGTTGGCGGGAGAGGTCGCTCGAGCGGAAAACCCTTCTGAGGCGTGAGAGCAGGGTTTCGCGCTTTGGTTCAAGATATTCGAGCAGGCGTTTTTGAGTCGGGGTCAGCTTGGATGCGAGAGGCCCTTTCTTTTTATTTATCCGGATTTTACGGTCGCCGACACGCAGGAAAATCCCGGGAACCACAGCCCGCAGGGCCTCTCCCAGATCGCAGAAATAATAGCTGGAAATCCAGCGCATGAGATCGAGCAGTCCTGTTGGGACAAGGGGATACTCATCGATGATTTCCTTGATATATTTGAGCCTGATACCCTCCGGCGGTGAGACTCCGACCGCAGCCACAACGCCGGTCAGGAACCTTCTGCCCAACTGGGCCACTACCCGCATACCCGGCTCGATCCCCCGCTCGAGCTTTCTGGGTACCATGTAGGTATAAGGTCCGCCTTTGGGTATGGGGAAAATGACCTCTACAAGGTGTATATCTGATTTATCAGCCTGCATGTTTTTTCGGACGTCCAGGGAAAATGCCGGAAATTTGAATCGACTACAACGGAGACGCTTTGTAAGTGGGCCGGCCGCCCTTACGCCGATGTCGAGAAAAAATTATCTTGATCGGAAAACTATCCGGAGAGATTCTTTAATCTCTTTTCCGCAGAAACCAGGCTGCCGCCTGCCCGGCCAGGGATGAAAGGTCCTCGAGAGAGACAAGGGCCTCTTTTTTCTCCCTGAGAGCAAGGTCAGCCCCTGAGAATACTCTCAGCGGCCCGGAAATTCCTGAGTCATCGCTTTCAGCCGGCCTGTCGAGAGAGTCAGCCCAGCGGCCGCAGACCACCACCAGCGGCACCCCCATTTTTACTGACTTCCCGAGCACTCCGGAGATCACTTTTCCTCCCAGGCTCTGGGAGTCGAAAGACCCCTCCCCGGTGATCACCAGGTCTGCCCCTTCGAGAGCGCGGTCGAATTTGAGAGTCTCGAGCACGTAATCTATGCCGGAGACCAGAGAGCCCCCGAGGAAAGCCGCCACTGCTGCACCCAGCCCGCCGGCAGCTCCGCTGCCTGGTGTTTTGTCCACAGCCAGCCCCAGGTCTTCCTTGACCCTCAGAGACAGGTTCGCCAAGCCTTCCTCCAGGCGCTCGACCATCGCCTGGTCGGCTCCTTTCTGCGGCCCGAATGTGCGCGCTGCCCCTGACGGCCCGAGCAGAGGGTTGCGCACATCACAGAGCGCGCGGGATTTCAAGCCGCTCAAGAGACGGCTGTCCGCCTGGCTTCTGTCGATCCGGGAGATCCGGGAGAGCACCCGGCCGCCCTCTCGCTTTATCTCCCGGCCCTGACTGTCCAGGAAGCGGTAGCCTAGGGCGCGCGCCATGCCTACCCCGCCATCCACAGTGGCCGAGCCGCCGAGCGTAACTGTCAGCGCCAAGATTTTCAGGTCAAGAGCGGCGCGGATCACAAGTCCCAGGCCGTAAGTGCCGGCAATCCAGGGGTTGCGCTCCTCTGCCTGAAGAAGGGCCAGGCCTGAGCTCCTGGCCATCTCGACTAGCGCCTCAGTGCCCGGCAGGAGGCCGAAATCCACCTCTATCTTGCGGCCCAGGGGATCAAAACTTCTGCAGCTCTTACGCTCCCCGCCCACAGCCTGAAGCAGCACATCCAGGGTGCCCTCGCCGCCGTCGGCAAGAGGCAGGCTCAAAATCTCAGCCGCCGGGACCACACGGCGTACGCCGTTCTCCAATGCCCTGCAAACCTGGGGCGCGATGAAAGTGCCTTTGAAAGAATCCGGAGCCAGGACGATTTTCATTTTTCAGGCCTGAAAGAAATGTTCGCAAGCAAGAGAGATGCCCCGCCCCTGTTTTAGAGTCAGGTCGCCCGGATTATCCAGCCTCGACAAACAGACAGCAGGTATGTCAAACCTTGGTACCGCTGAAGTTAAACATTTACAGGGGACCTGCGGAGAATGTCAGACTGATGACTGACAGTGTAATTCAATGGCTTAAATATACAAAAAGACAGCCGCAGCGCCCAGGACAAAATTGGAGGATTGCCTGAGATCAAAAGTTAAACGGAATCGGGAGGATGAGTATGGATAGTAACAGGAATAATAAAATAGAAGCTACGGTCTGGCGGTGGGCCAGTCAAGGTGCCCGGTAGCGAATGTTTTGACCTCCAGGCTGTCCGAGCGCCCCTCGAGGTAGTGGAAGAGTGCGGTGCGGGCCACCATGGCTGCATTGTCAGTGCAGAGCTCGAGGGAAGGGAAGATAATTTCGAGCCCCATCTCATTCCTTCTGCGCTCGAAAGTTTGGCGCAGAAGCTTGTTTCTGGCCACGCCGCCGGCCACAACCAGGGTCCTGGCGGGAACTCTCGCGCAGGCCCGCATGGATTTCTCGACCAGGACCTCGACCACGGCAGCCTGGAAAGAGGCCGCCAGATCGCTCTTCAGCAAATCGACTTTACTCTCGCCCTCTTGCCTGATACTTTCAAGCTCGTAAAGCACGGCAGTCTTAAGGCCCGAGAAGCTCATATCGAGCGACCGGTCCCTGATCATCGGCCTGGGGAAAGCGAACGCCTCCGGATTGCCCCCGCGGGCTTCACTCTCGATCACCGGCCCTCCGGGATAGCCTAAGGAGAGCATCTTGGCCACTTTGTCGAAAGACTCACCCACTGCGTCATCGCGGCTGCGGCCCAGGATCAGGTACTCGCCCCACCCGGCCACCTCGACCAGCATGGTGTGGCCGCCTGAAACAAGCAGGGCCACGAACGGCGGCTGGGGAGGTTTTTCGAGCAGGAGGTTCGCCATCAGGTGGGCCTCGACATGGTTCACCCCGACCAGAGGCTTGTCCAGGCTCAGGGCCAGGGCTTTGGCGGTCGAGACCCCCACCAGGAGCGAGCCTATCAGCCCCGGGCCCACTGTCACTCCGATCAGGTCTATATCCTCCGGTTTGCAGCCGGCCTCTGAGAAAGCCTGCTCGATCATGGGCAGCAAAGCTCTCTGGTGGGCCCGGCTCGCCAGCTCGGGCACCACTCCCCCGAAACGCTCGTGCTCCATCTGGCTCAGGATAAGGTGCGAAAGCAGGCGCTTTTCCCCCTGCAGCAGGGCCACGCTGGTCTCATCACAGGAGGTCTCGATACCCAGGGTCAGCATTTTGTTATTATCCTGTAAATTTAAAACAACCTGGAAGCGTGTGAAAATTTGTTTTCATGAATATTATTCACTATCGGATGCAGGGGCGGTTAGCGAACCATCCCTGCAACTTTTTTATATAATAAGAGTCAGCAACATCTTTCAGGCGATTTTTCTTGCTCTTCAGAGATTATGGTTAAAAATACATTTCGATTAGAGGCTTGCTCTACATGGGCACGACATGCCGTGCCCCCTGCTTGTCTATGGCCAGTATATCGTCAAGATACCGGTATTCCTCGCCTATGCCAAGCCCGTAACCGATAAAGTAATAATCACCCTTAACCTTAAAAGCGTAAAAATCAGGACAAAAATTCTGATTTACCCTCCAGATCAGAGAGCAGGTCTTTACTACGAGAGGCTTGAAATCACTTTTTATCCTTTCCGAAACCAGCTTGAATGTCAGCCCGGAGTCGCAAATATCATCCAGGAGAACGATCACCCGCCTGTCGACCAGCTCTTTGTTCAGGCCGTAATGATAGAATTCCAGCCTGCCTCCTGAACAGGTTTTATCCCCGTAAGAAGCCACACCGACAAAATCATAGTAATACTTTCCCCCGTACCGGCTGATCAGGTCGAACGCGAACCTGGCGCCGCCTTTCAGAAGCACGATAAAAGTCAAATCCTTCTCGTGTCCGGCAGTGTTTTTCAGATCATCCTTTATCCGCCGGGCGAGCTTTGTGACACCCTCCTGAATCCGGGCGCTCGAGAAGACAACCCGGCTGTTTTCCGGCTCGCTGTAATTTTTAGGACTGTTTTCCACTGCAGGGCATTCCTTCCTGTCTCTGATAGGGGGACACGGGAAGCGCGTTAGCGCTTCACAAAGGCGGGCGTTTGATTGTCAACAAAGAGGATTACCAAGACCGGTAAACCAGGCTGACAGGTTCAGGACGCTGAGGTCTTTGTTGATCAAACGCCCGCCTTTGTCAAACCGAAGGTTTGCCGTGCCCCGGCTAGAGTGAGCGCAGACGTGCGACAATCTCCGCCGCTGCCTCAGCAGTGCGGTCCATTTCCTTTTCGGTGTTGCCCCGGCCGAGAGAGAAACGCACCGAGTTCTGGGCTAATTCGGCCGGGACACCCATGGCGGTAAGCACGTGCGAGGGCTCAAGCGAGCCGCTGGCGCACGCTGAACCGCTGGATGCCGCGATGCCTTTGAGATCCAGGTTTAACAGCAAGGCTTCACCCTCGACGCCCTCAAAAGAAACATTTAATGTATTGCTCAGCCTCTCGGCAGGGTGCCCGTTCAGATGGATGCCTTCTATCATTGCGCGCAATCTGTCCCAGAGACGGTCGCGTAAAGCCGAGAGCAGCTTGTTCTGCTCCCCGGTTTCCTTTCCCGCAAGCTCGCAGGCCGCTCCCAGACCCACGATACCGGCTACATTCTCTGTTCCTGCCCGGAGACGGCGCTCATGGGAGCCTCCGAGGATAAGCGGCTCGAGCTTGACCCCTTTGCGCACATAGAGCGCGCCTGCGCCCTTGGGACCGTAAAGCTTGTGCCCGCTCACAGAGAGCAGGTCAACCGGCAAAGCAGAGAGATCGAGCGGTATTTTGCCTGCGGCCTGGACCGCATCCACATGGAACAGCACCCCGTGCTTGCGGCAGATCGCTCCCAGCTCGCACACCGGCTGGATAGTCCCCACCTCGTTGTTGGCCGCGATAATACTGACAAGAGCCGCTTGCCCTGAGGCCAGGCTTTGGTCTAAATCCTCGGGGTTCACCCTCCCATAGCGGTCCACTCGCAGAATGTCAAGCACAAAACCGTGTCCGGCAAGATTCTGCATGGGCCGCAGTACGGCATGGTGCTCCACAGCGGAGGTGACCAGGCGCTGCCCGGCTTTCCCGCAAACTTCAGCCGCACCCCGGATGGCGAGGTTATTGCTCTCCGTGCCGCCCGAGGTGAAGTAGATTTCATCCTCTTTAGCCCCTAAAAAGTTCGCCAGCTGGGAGCGGGCCTTATCCACAGCCACCCGGGCGGCACGGCCCTCGGAGTGGATACTCGATGGATTGCCGAAAATTTCCCGCAAATAGGGGAGCATTGCCTCAAGCACCAGCGGATCGAGCGGAGTGGTGGCATTGTGATCGAGATAGATCCGTTTGGCGCTGGACTTGGTTCTGCTCATGGCTTTATTCCGCATCAACAGTTGACTTGGATTTTCCCTTGAACCGGCAGAGGAGAAGGAGATTTTTCGCCCGGCAATGCAAAACAGGAATTTTCTTCCCTGCAGGCGGTTTCGATCAAGCTCAAAGACTTCTTTTCAGCACCCGAGGTCGGTTCTGGCGAGCGCTCTTGCTTTATCTTGTCCACTCGATGCAGGCTTTATCCGAGTATTTTTCCAGAGAGCGGCGGAACTCGTAAGGCAGGGTGTTGTGATGGGATTTTATAAGTTAAGAGAAAGTTTGTCAACAATCAGGTTAAAGATCACGGTATCTCGGTTTCGCTCTCAATACTGCGGTATTTTTCCACGATGCGGAAAATTTCCTGGGACATTATACTCCCGGGAGCCTTTTCGATAAACTTGTGAAAAGCCTCTTCCGCTTTATCGTATTCGCCCATTCCGTTGTAAGCGCAGCCGATATTCAAATAGGTTATCGCCCGATCGGGGTTATATGAGACGGCGGTTTCGAAATAGCCAAGCGCTGAGTCCGGTTTATTGTTTGCCAGGTAGAGCTCGCCCAGCAGGAGATAGGCCAGAGCTGTATCCTCGGAGGCGGTGTTTAGATAATTCAGCCACTTGACCGAATCGGCCTGGCTCAAAAAGAGGCTTTCCTGGACCGGGAGCTCTGCTTGTTCATCCTTTGGCTTTTCCTCTTGTTTCTTCATGCAAAAGGTGAAGGCCAAACAAATCAACATCCCCGCTGTGCCGAGATGAAAGTTTTTCATACTCAAGGCTCCAACCGGTCCCAGGGGCCGAAGTATCTGTTCCAGACTTCTTCCGAGGGCTGGAAATTGATGTCATGGTTGTTCAGGTAAAAGCGGAAGTTCTGCCAGAAGTCTTTAAGCATAAGCTTTGTGGTATTGGCATAATCCACCGCTACAGTGAAATCATTTTCATTGCCCTGGTTAAGATAGGAGTCAAAGGCGTTGATAGCAATGCTGTCATGGTAGGCGATATAGCTTAAATTTCTAAAGAGCTGGAGGGCCGGCTCATATTCGATCCGCCTGACCAGAACTTTTTTTCTTCTTTCTGCGTTGTTAAATGCCGGCAGCAGCTCTCGCTCGAAAACATCCCGGACCTGCCAGCGTTCATTGAGATAGTCGTTCGCCATAATCCGGAGAATTTCGAAAAAGTTGCCGGTGATTTCCACATAGCGGCTGAAAAGTCCTGAAAGAAGAGTCAGCTCGGCCTGGGAGGTAAGCCAGATCATATCCTCGGGCCTCTTTTCCCTTAATAGATACTTGTTGTGTGAGCTGCGGAACTGGGTGCGCATCAGACTGCGCCTGTATTGAATCTCTTTAGCCCGCGATTTTGAAATTAGCGGCTTTGCCTGTAAGGTGATTTTTTTTTCAACCTCCTGGGGATGGCTGATAGACGAGTAGACCCAGAACGCCGTGCCTGTGGCCAGAGTCCCGCCAAGAAAAGCAAGACCCAGTATCAGCACGAGGTTTTGTTTCAAGAGTTCTCCGATTCCCCGGCCCCCTGCCGCTGAATTCTTCCCCGATCGCGCTGTCTGATCTGCGAACAGAGAGTCGCCTGGATTTTTCTGAGATTCTGAATCCATAACAAAGCCCCGGGAAGCGGGATAATTAACTCGCGAAGAATGGGCAACTTTTTCTTGCGGTATAACTTTTCCTGAAAATTGATCTGCCGACGGCTGCCCGCTAGGCGTAATCCTAATTGTCTGAATTACAGCAAGTTATTTTGAAAAACAACTATCATACCCCGGCCATTTTTTGTGGTACAGAAATTGCTTATTACATTACCACCAAAACTTGCGGCGGCTGAAAACAGCCTCAAATCCGCTTAGTGGGGTATAACTTTAGAGTTAATCTTAATACTTGGGAGTATACTATTAATATCGAATATCAGGCGAAAATGCTTAAGGAAAAGCTTTCGTCATTCTTACAGGAGTCTTAAATGACAATAACCACGCATGAAATCGACGACATCGCTGTCGCCGAGGTTAAAGGCCAGATCAATTTTCAAAACACTCAAACGCTCAAGGATCTGTTCAGCCAGCTTGAATCCAGGAACCCCAAAGCTATTGTAGTGGATCTCAAGGAGACCGAGTATATTGACGGCTTCGGGTTAAGCGTACTAGTCAATATCAGTCGTAATATCTACAAGGGCGGGGGTCGACTCACTCTCTCGAGCCTGAATAAGGAACTGAAAAGAATTTTCAGTAAAACCAAACTGGATCGCTGGTTTGATATTTACGAGTCCCAGGAAGAAGCTTTCAAAAGCCTTTCGAGCAACAGCCGCAAAAAGGCCGTAAAGGTTTGAGAGGATTATTTGAGCGACTTGGTGTAACCGGCCTTCCTGGCCTCTTCCTCTGTGTAAAAGTAAAGCCGGAACTCCTCGGGAATTTTATCATAATAGGAACTTCCCGGAAGATGATAAACCTCCGTTGCCTTGTTCCCAATAATAAGCGGCTTACCAGTCTGAGATTGAATTGTGGATTCCAGAAGCTTGGTGACCGGGCTTTCTGTTGAAAAATCTGAAATATCAAAGCTTTTTTTATACCGCATCAGTTGAGCTATCAAAGCCTTGTGTTCCTCGATATGATCGTTCAGAAGCTTCCGCAAACTGGCCACTTCCCGCTCCAACCGCTCAACCTTCTCTTCCAGGCTTAAAGCCTCTGTCTTCTGGTCATATTCCTGGACCTCCTCTGACGGTTGGATCTCTGACTGCGCTTTATCCCCTGCTGTCGGGTCCGCCACCAGATCTTCCCGGATAAATCCGATTTTTGAGTTGGGCAGCCGCACGCGGTACCACTTGCCGCGCTTGATAAATTTTTCAAGCTTGTCACCCCGGTAGGCCCTGCCGACCAGCTTGTAATTCAATCCCGGCCCCTCGCGCACATTTGCATAACGGTTGGTGACCACAAGATAGCGCCCGGAAGCAAGATCAAGATCGCCCACGGCAGGAGCCTCTTCTGTCGGCGTTTCCACGGCATGAACCCCTTCCTCTGCCATACCGGAATCTTCTTTGAACACACTGTAAGGAATGACCCAGCCCTCATATCCACCGTAGCTCACCAGATAAAAAGAATCCTCGGCTGCCAGTAAATTGAGTTTCGAACCCTTTTCCAGGTACTTGATAATCGGTGAGGAGATCGAGGGCTCCTTGAACATAGGGGCTTTTTCCTGCACTACGGTCAACTGCCGGGCCGGGCGGGAGAGCAGTGAAACAGGCAAAACGAGAAGGAAGGCAAATGCCGAAAAAACGAAAAAGTTTTTCCCCTGAACTAGCATAACCGTACCTTTATGAAAAGTGCTGGTGTCATAAAAGCAAAAATCTTAAGGCGGATTTTCAGAAATCAAAAATCTCGGCCGGTGTTCGCTGGTTGTAAATGAAAACTGAAGCCACCGGCTTTTTCCTCGAGTAACTCTTCCGGACTACCGGGCGGAAAAGGTTTATGATTTACACTAATCATAAGCTGTTAAGCGCGCAAGTCTTTTGCCTCAGGAGTATAATTCTCAAATGCGACTATTTGATTAAACGCATTCCGGTCCGTTATGCCTGCCCGGGGGAATACATATTTGTGCTCAAGACTTGTTTCCAAAGGGCAAGTTGATTATATAATGACAATTCGATCCCAATAATATCCCCGGATTTAATTACCAGGCTTGGGACTGGAACCCTTAGAGTGTGAAGATCTCACCGGAAGAAGGTTTTATGGATCAGGAGACCCTGGCCGATATCCTGGCTCAAATACTTACTACAAACGAAAAGTGGAGACAGGAAGTAGAGCGCAATGTTCTCCTGCAGAACACAATCGAGGACCTTTTCACTGATCAGGTGTTTCAGGACCTGCTCGAAAACCTGGTTTTACCTAAATTTGAAAAAACCAATATCCCGCACTTCCGGGCCATAGAGCTGATTTGCTCTTTCCGCGAGCTGGCCCGCCAGCTCCATGAGGGGAACGCCAGCCAGGCTACTGTGGACAGGGAACTCGAGGAATTGATGTTTAAAGTCAACGACAAGTGGGGCACGGGAACCGGGATCGATGTAAGCCAGTCGCCTGCTGCAGCTCTCAAAGAAGCCGAGCGGATTGTCCGGCTATATAAAGAGGACCCTCAGTTTACCGCCCGACTCGACAGGTTTCGCCTGCTGGTCCTGCCGCTAAGCGTGAGCGAAGGGAACTCCAAATTCTGTCAGATCCTGGTCCTCGAAAACATCCGCCCGCCGCGCAACCAGTGGTCCAAGAAAATATCCTGAATTGTCCCTCACGCACCCTGGCCAAAGCCACGGGCAGCCTTTTTAATCGAAAAGAATTTCCCGCAGCTTGCTGCAGGGTAAACGGCCCCTTAAGCCAACCGTAGGGGCGACCGGCGGTCGCCCGGAGAGCTTTCACCTTCTAACGTAGAGGGCAAGGCATGCCGTGCACCTACGCTTGGCATCCGCAGCAGGCCGCCCCCAAGTAGAGCTTCGAGGAGTTCTTTTCGATTAAAAATGGTTGGGCTGGTGGATCGGGGGCCTAAGAATCGTAATGTAATGCCTGGATAGTCTACTTCAAGGAGATGCTCAGGCTGAAAAGCTGGCTCGAGTTGAGCCGTCCCCAGTTGCGGTAGGCGTAATCTATCGCGGCCCGGAAGAGGATAAAGTCATAGACGATGCCGCCTCCGGCGGAGAGCCCGCGCAGGAGCTCGGCGCCTTTAAGGTCGAGCTCATCGCCCCGGAACTCCCAGCCGCCGCGCAAAGCGGCTGTGGTGCGGCTGCCAAGCTTGCGGGTGAGCTCGCTGCCCAGGCTGTAAGACACAGGCATGTTGTTGTTCTGCGAGAACTCGCCCGCAGCGAGCAGGTTGTAGTTATCGCCAGTCAGCAGGTTATAGGACATCGAGATGTGGAAGCTCGTGGGGAGCTTGAAGCGTGTCGTGCGGCGCAGGGCTTCACGGTTCTGGCGGGCGATGTTGGTTCCCGGATATACGTTCTCGGGCGGCATCTCGACCTTGAGCCCGTTGCCGGAAAAAGCCATGTTGCCGCCGATATTGCGAATGAGAAAGGCAAGCCTGATCTCGCGCCCCAGAAAATCCGTATGGTAGTTGGTGCCGAGATCGAAAGCCACCGTACTCTGGGTGTTGCCTGCGATGTCCTCGTGCACGGCCTTGACATTGATCCCGGCGCTCGCACGGTCTGAGAAGTTCCAGGCGAATGCGGCGCCGGCCTGGAGACTGTACGTGCTGAAAGTCGCTCCTGTGCCCTCCGGCTCGGTGACCGTGGTGATTTCCTGGTCACCGCTAGTGAGCACGCCCATAAACCCGCCCATAATGAGTTTTCCCTCGAGCAGAGGCATGGCTGAAGCCGCATAGGTGTAGTTAATGTCAAGGGGCTGGTTGGCCACAGTCAGGAAAGCCTGGGTACTGGAGAGAAAGCCCAGCCCTGCCGGGTTCCACCACACCGCGGAAATATCATCTGCTGCAGCGCCGAATGCCCCTCCCATGGCTACGCCACGGCTTCCTACCGGGATAGTGAGAAACTCGGCCGTGCGGGTGCCCGCTTCGCTGAATCCCTCCGGGATTCCGGCTGCCGGATTGTAGCTTTTCGCTGCACTCGCTGCATTGAGAGCTGCTGTGGAAATAAAGAGCAAGCCCAGCATGTTTTTCAAGACCTTGATTGTCCGCATAAAAATACTCTGAAGTTTATCGAACCGACTTTTTCCAGGAACCTCTGGAGAACGAGCTAATAAAAATCGATCACGGTCAATTTATTATCGAGAACTTGCCGATATACTCCTTTCCGGTAGCTTTGCTCTCCACGTGGAAATAATAGGTGCCGCTTGCCATCTCGAGGCCGAAACGGTTGCGCAGGTTGAAAATGCGCTGCCCGCCCCCGGAGTCGTAAGCGCTGAAACGGCTTTCCTCCACCCCTGGGCCGTGCTCCAGGACATTGACCAGCACGCCTGAGATTGTGTAGATCCGGATCGTGCACTCGGCCGGCAGCCCCACGAACATCACTGTCTTGTTGCCCGGGCCGGCATCCAGGGCGCTGGAGACAAGGTATGGGTTAGGCACCACCCGGACCTTGAGCAGGTCTTCATCCCCCGGGAGGTCGGTGGCGCGCCTGAAGCGGAAGACCACGCGCTGGCCCGGCGCAGGGCTGACAAATTCGCCTGACGGATTATTGAAATCGCATCTCACGAGCCATTTGTCACCGGCTGCGGGCCGCCGGCGGATGTTGGTGGCAAAAAGCTCTATCCCCCGCACGTAAAGGGCCATGCTCACGCTGTCCGGGTTCTCAGGGGCGCTTGCATAGACCGCTTCCGGGCTCAGGCGGAACGAGCGCTTGTCTTTTGAAAATACGTGCAGGCTCTGCCAGATAATCTCTTCGTGGGAAAAGCGGTCGAGGGGCAGAAAACCCCAGCCGTCATCCGTGAATTCACTGGCCCGGATCTGTGTGCGGTGGGTGAGATCGAAGACCCGGGCGATGCGGGTTTCGCTTTCCCAGGTTATCTCGATATCGCCGGGAGCGAATGCGGCCATGTTGCTTGTGGTGCGCGCACTTTCACCGCCGATGTATTCGCTGTTAAGCTGGTCCATGTTCATCGGCTGGTAAACCACGAAAGGGTCGCCCGGAAAACCTACCGCAGCCGGAATGGCGCTGAAGCGGTATTCGGGGTGGGGGTAAGTGATTCCCGGGCTCAAAAGGGTGCCGGTAGTCCCGTTTATCCTCAAGGGGGCCACCTTGGCGTCTGCGCGACCCCCGCGGTAGATCTCGACCGAGCTGGAATAGGTCACTCCCAGGGAGTCATTTCGCCCGTCAAAGCGGAAAGAGGCCACTTTTTCGCTCGCGCTGTAAGCGAAGCTTTTCTTTAGAGCCTGGCCCACTGCCACGCGTCCCTGTGAGTCCCGGTAGTGGTAGTAGATATCGAAAAGGCTGGTGGCCGGCCCCGCGGCCTCGATCGAGTCGATTGTAAAGACCCCGGAATCAGGCAGGACCTGCCCGTAGATTATCTCCACCTCCGAGGGAACCAGGGAGGCTTTCTGCGGGCGTGGCGGATTGAGAAAATCGACCACCACATTATGCCGCAGGACAGAGCGGTTTGTGGGATCCAGGGGATCCACTGTGACAGTGTCGGAGCTGCTGCCCAGGGTATCGGCGATCAAAGGCAGGGACAGAGTCTCATAGAGTGCGCCATCGCCTGCGGCCAGGCTTGAGTTGCAGCCTCCGGGGCGGGAGGAAGAGGTGGCTCCACGCGGTGTGACCTGCTGGATGAAACGCCCCAGGGCATCCTGGCGCTTGAACCCGATATTGGATTCGAGAGACTCGCCCCCGAAGTTAAAGGGATTGTAGTCATAAGAAGTTACAGTGTAGAAAACCGGCACGCCGTTAACCAGGCCCCCGATATCCTCGCCCCGGTCGACATAGTTGAAAGAAAGCCCTGTATTCTGACCGAGCTTGAGCAGGAAAGGCCCCGTGCCGGTGAAACCGGCCTGGGCCACCGTGCGGGTGACCGTGTAATCGACAATGCGGTTATCCAGGTCGAACTGGGCGATGAGCCTGGCATCCGCGCGCTCGCCGGTCAGGGAGCGGTAGACCCGGAAGCCTTCGAAATCCTCGGCGCGGTAGCCGGTGATCCTGGGGAAACCGTCCGGCAGGCTGTCGTGAAGGGTGAGCTGGCCGGCCTGGTAGGTGAGCGCGTAATCATCGAGAGTGTTATAGACCGGGGAATCGTCCCAGGTGATCGATACCTGCCTGTCGCCTGGGATCAGGCGGAAATTGGGCGCAGCCGGCGGTTTGGGCCTTAAAAAGTCCGCCTCGAATGTTTTGCGGGCTACCTCGGCGAGTCCGAGAACGCGCGAAAACTCGCCTTCCGGGTCGAGCCGCGAAAGGTCTGCCCGCTGCCCGTTGATCGAGGGATCGTTCGCTGCCCGGCCGAAATAAAACGCCGCCCAGATTTCTTTCGGCTCACCGCTCTCCGGCATATCGAACGGCCCGGTAACGATATTTTGCCTTAGGTCCTCGATGATCGCGGTTTCAAGAAAATCGGCATAGGGATCGAACTCGGGCAGCAGGTTCATCCCCGGAGCGGCGCTCAAGATTCGATAGGCCTCGGCATCCGAGAACGGATCCGGGCGCTGGTCGCCGAAAGTGAACATGGTGTAAAGGAAAAAGCGTTCCGCTTTAAGCGGGCGGATCTCCTCGGGAAAGACAAGGGGTTCGCCGGTTACCGGATGGGTAAGCCCTGCGTCCATAATATCGCCGAATGTCTCATCAATTAGACCGTTTCCTTCAGGCTCGAGCATTGTAGGGTTGTCGATCCCGTCATCCTCCGCGGGACTGTAGAGGATTGAGCTGCCGTAAATAGCCGGCTGGCGGCCGAAAGCGCTCTCCCGGAAATCCGAATCATAGGCCAGGGACAACTGACGGGTGGGCAGAACCGCCGAGGCGTCATCAGTCGGTATGCCGATATCGAAATCGGACTTGATATCCACATACACTCCGCGGATATCATAGGGCACAATGGCTACCTCAGCCGGGTCCACATACTCGGTGGCGTTAGTTAATTGCCAGTGGACAAACATGATATCGCGCTCAAGGCCTGTGGAGATAAGGACAACGCGGTTGGCCACCTCGAGCCCCAGTCGGTGGGTGCCTGCGCTCTGGAATACAGGACCGTCGACATCGGTGAAAAAGCTTACTATGTCCTGATCGCCGATAACAGAGGGCACCTGGAGGCCGTAAGTCGGGCTGTCCGGATCGTCATCCAGCCTGCGGAACTGGTCGGGCCAGGCAGCGAAATCCTCGCCGTCGGTTGAGAAAAACAGCCTGGATTCGGGATCTTCCCTCTTGCCTGAGGCCCTGCCCTCGCGCCACTCGGCATCGTAGACAGCGCTGGTCTCCACTGTGTCTGAAAATGTGCCGTCGCCATTGGCATCGATGATCCCCAGAACATTCAGGCCGCTCTGGTAGAGATAGTTGTTGGTCGAGCCTGAGGGCCAGAACCCTCCCGGGGCAAACGGGCTGGTGGGGTTAATGGCCAGAAACCCGTTGTTCGAGAGATAAAATGCGAAGTTGTTGCCTGAGGTCTGGCGGGCCACAAAGCTGGACAGCCGCGCGCCGGTCACCCGCCTGGCTTTCGCATCCTGCCGGTTGAGGGCCGCCAGATCGCCGGCAAGGGCGAGGAATATAAAAATAAATAAATAAAGGTGAATTATTTTATAAGATTTCATAGGAAATAAATGGTTTTATATCTCGAAGTTCTTGGTTACTTGGATCTTCGTGATCCAAAGCCCAGCGGGCCGGATTTATGGATATATACTTCCGGATATTATTCAAGTCGATATCATTCCGCAACACATGTTCATAATATCCTCGCTGCCATAAATGCATTTTGATCGAACAACACAATTTGTTAGCACGTCTGGTAACCGAGGATTTGAATGAACCCACAATCGCACCAATGGATCCTTTTTTAGGCCCCAAAGGATTTGTCGTAGGGGCGAGGTATGCCTCGCCCTTGTAATTATCGATGATTAATATGCCATGTAAATGATTCGGCATCACAATAAATTCATCTAACCGCACATGATTGAAATGCTTCGTTATTCCCTGCCAACATTCAAAAACTAAAGATCCTATATCATTTAATCGCATAACATCATCTTTTATTTCTCCAAACAAGCATTCTTTATTAAAAGTGCAAATTGTCACAAAATAAGCTCCTGGTGTCGTGTAATCATAATCAGGCAAACGGATTGACCGTCTATTTCGGTCGATGTTCAGCATTTTTTTATTTTCCTAACAATGACATGGGCGAGGCATGCCTCGCCCCTACTTATCATACAGATTTATCTTGCTAATTTATCTTATCAATTAATTCTTGTAATTAAGTTAAAAGTCGAAACGAAATCCAAGGCGTACCTCGCGCGGTCTGAGATAAGCCATAGGGTTATCCATGGCCGCAAGCAGGGCCGCCAGGCGCAGGGCAAAAGCTTCCGGATATTCTACCAGGCCGTTGCCGTTTATGTCCCTGATTTGAGCGAGCTGAAGGCGTTCGAGCGGATCTTCCGCAAGCTCGGTATTGTATTCCGCCTCCTGTTCCACGGTTCGGGATTCAGGTATGCTGGTGAAACTGGTGAGCTGTTTTGAGAGCTCCCCGAGCAGAAACCTGTCCACCCCCGGTTCGCCGGTAGTCGGATTGACTCTCGATGGTTTTATGTTCACCGTGTTCAGCAGGTTCATTATTTCCACAAAACAGGAAAGCCTGCGCTTCTTACCCAAGGGGAAGCGCCTGGAAACCCGGAGGTCAGCCAACTTGACCGAGTGGGTGCGGGCGTTGTTATTTTCTCCGGTTGCCAGGTTGCCCAGCCGGTCACTCACTGTGTAGGGACGGCCCGAGTGGAAATGCCAGGTAAAAAAGGCGCTCGTGCCTGAGAGCAGTTTCCCGGCCAGGGAGCCCTCCTTGAAATCGGGGGGAAGCTCCACGGAAAGCTGCAGATTCACGGTGTGGGTCTGGTCATTGTCGGTCGGGCTTTGATTGCTGGGGGGATCAGGATTTTTGTCCTGGCCGGTAAGCGGGTCGCGAATGATCTGCCTGCCATAGGCGCGGGCAAACTCCTGGGGGTCCGAGGCTGATGAGCGGGCGAAAGTCAGCGAGTAGTTGGCTGAAGCAGACCAGTATCCCGCCATGCGGCGGCTGAAACTCAGATCGAAGCCCTTGATATTGCCCTGGTCTCCATTGGTGGCCATAAAAAGGTTCTTGCCGAACCGTGTGCTCTGGCGAGTTCCCTGGCCGCCGAGGTCGAGGAGTTCCTGCGGGGTGAGCCAGCGGTAAGCGATATCTCCCCGGGTATCCTTGTTGTAGCCCACGAAATCCAGGTAGACATTTTCCGAGAGAAGGGTGGTAAAGCCGGCTTCAAAGGCAGTAGTGTAGGGCATGTCCAGCCTGCCGTTGCCGAAATAATTGTTGATATTATCGCTGGCCAGATCCTGCTGGATATCGCGGTTCAGCAGGCTGTAATAGTCGCTGAAAGCAGGTACCTGGGCGAAAACACCGTAGCTCAGGCGCAGCTGGCTGCGGTCGGTCACCGGGAAGCCCACCTCTACCCGGGGACTGAACTTCAGCTTTTTCCTGGCCTTATAGCGGGAGTCCTCAGGGAGCGTCTCTCCAGGCACTGAGGGGAAATCGGCTGCCGGGTCGAAATACTCGAGCCTTAACCCGGTATCGAGCACCAGGTCTCCCAGGTCGAGCCTGTTCTGGGCGTAGGAAGCGTAGATTTTCGGCTCCACTGTCCAGGCATCCTGGAGCGGGCCGCCCACGTAGAAAAAGTGGCGGGTGTAGATTTTCATCCGCTGAAGTTCGGCGCCCATCTTGACCCGGTTGTACTGATCGACCTGAGCGTCGAAATCGGCCTTGAAAGTAAAGCGTTCTTCAAGGTCGTTGACCAGCCGCAGGGGGAGACCGGATTCGTTAAACAGGAGCAGCGGGTTGGCCAGATTGTCCTGCCCGCGCTGGCCCGGCAGAGGGGTGAAAGTGGAAGCAAAGGCGTTGAGATAACCCGAGTTGTAAGTCGGGTAAGTTGTCAGTGTGGGCTCGTAGCCGCGGACAGCCTGATAGATGTCATCCAGGCTCGTCCGGGATTCGGAGATAAAAGAGAGGTTTGAGAGACCGAATCCCCCTACGGTCGAGCGGAGATAACTATCCGGGCTCAGGGCGCCCCCGTTCTGCTTATTGCTGTAAGTGCTGGCCCGGATAATAAGGTTGGCACTCTTCTCGGCGCTCTGGTGGATGATCCAGTCCAGCCCGAAAATGGTGTTGGTTGTGCGCACCCTGTCACCCGCGTTCCTTCTTTCCGGGGCGTTGAAAATATTTTCGTGCTGGTAGTAGATTCTCTGGTTTCTGGACCCCATGAAGGTGGCCAGGAATTTAAGGGAAGGGCCTGTATACCAGGTCAGCTTGCCGCTCAGGGAGTAAAGGTCTCCGCTGTTTCCGGGGTTGCGCGCCGGATTGGACGCAAAATATACTCCAGCCGGGTCAAGCTCCCGTGTCCCGCCTGTGAACCGGTCGCCGCTGATTATCAGGCGCTGGTCCGGAAGACCGTCACCATTAGTGTCATTCCAGAACACATTGGCAAAAGAGTAGCGGTCGAGCCTCTGGACATCCTCCTGGAAACTGTTCGCATCCAGGAGTCCCACTTTTCTGCTGGCTGCGGAATTGGGGTCATAAAGGCCGAGCTGGTCGAGGTAGCTGTTGAGACGGTCTAAGAAGACCTCGTTAATCCCGAGGAATCCTCCATGTTCCCCGCCAACTGCTGGAGTGGCGTCGGCAGTGCCTTTGATCTCCGCAGAAAGGAATAAACTCGAGAAACTGGGCAAACCGAGCGGGACACCGAGGTCGCAGGAGAGCTCATTGTATCCGTAATCGCTCGTTCTGGGCATGAAACCGTCAGTGATTAGCTGCACTGAGCCTTTGATTTCATTGCCTCCCTCGCGGGAGATGATGTTGATCACTCCTGATTGGGCCTGCCCGTACTCGGCATTGAACCCGCCCGTGATCACATTCACCTCTTCCACAGCGTTCTTGCCTACCGAGAGGGGGGAATTGTCAGCGCTGATTTTATCGCTCAGGTAAGCCTGTTCGCTGAAAGCGCGCACGAGGATGCCGTCGATATAAACCGCTTCCTTGCCGAGACGTCCCCCTCGGATGCTGAATTTACCGGCCTCATTCTCGACCACTCCGGCCTTGAGGGCCAGGGCATCCTCGAGGCGGCCTACAGGCATGGAGCTGGAAAAATCGCTGGGTATACGCTGTTTGGTCTGCACATTGTCCCTGGGAACCAGTGGTTCCGCCTCGCCCTCGAAAACTATCGCTTCGAGCTCGAACACCATTGTTTCCATGGAGGAATTCACAGTGACTGTGTGACCGGCCTGGATCCGGACATTTTCCACAAGAGCCGGTCTATAGCCGGTGAAATTGAAGCGCAGGGTTTTCAAGCCTGGGGGCAGATTGAGTATAAAATAGCGGCCCTCGGCATTAGTGATATTGCCCAGGGTGGTTCCCTCGACCGTAACCTGACAACCTTCCATAGGGTTGCCGGTTTCCTTGTCGGTAACTTGGCCTTCAATCTTACCTGTGGTCTGGGCGGCAAGGCCTCGAGTCAAAACGAGCGACAAAAGGACGAGAATAGGCAATGACAGGCTTTTCATTTATCCTCGAAGTGAAGGCACCGGCAAGATAAGGAGAATGAAAAAGTAGTTTTAATATTAGCCCAATCGGCAACGGGATGTCAAGGGATGTTTGACATTTTGCTGGATAGACGGGGGAACAAGGTGGAGCCTGTGGTTAATAGTGCTCGAGGCTCCTGGCCTCTTCCGGCATCTGAGTCTCAAAATAAAAGCGGCACCCTCAGGGATGCCGTCCCGGTAATGCAATAGTATAACGAGAGGTCATTTGGTTACCCAATTAACGGTCAGCGCTACCCTCACGGCTACCGGTTCTCCCCTGTTGAGCGCCGGGTGAAACTTTATTTTCTTGGCCCATTCAAGCGCAATTTCATCGAGTTCCGGGTAACCTGAGGAGACCGGAATATTAGTTCTTCTGATGTCCACATCCCCGGATTTGGTGACATAGAACTCGATCTTGGTACTCACATTAACCCGTGCCCGGGCGATATAAGCAGGCATGGTGGGTTTTGGAGGCATGTACTTCATTTTGGGCATCACCTCGGCCACCATCAGAAATTCTTCCGCCTCAGCTTTTTCCCCGACACCAGGTATTTCCGGAATGAGATCCGGCGGCGGCGGAGTGGTCTCCTCGATGGTGATATCCTCCTCGAGCTCTTCATTGGCCTCCATGGGCACGCTCGGTTTGGCCAGAGGTTTGGGCGGCGGCGGGATAACCACCTCAGGGGGCAGCTCGATCGATTCCATGGTCACTTCATCGCGCATCTGAATGTCGGCGCTGATTGCCGGGGTTACCAGGATAAAAGTGATGTGGGAGATGAAAGAGATCGCCACGGCGGTCAGGAAGTATTTGCCGTACTTTTGCTTGAACTTATAGTTGGCGCTTTCCCTGACGACTGAAATAGTAGAATTGGCATTCTCCATTTTTCTCTCCTATCTTGAAAGAATAAGCGGTTTTTTCAGATAGGTAAATTTTATATTTTATTATATGTTTGTAACTAAAAAGATGTCAAGGGGATGGGGAAATTATCCCTTTGCCCGCTGATTGGGAATTATGATAAACTTTTGGCTAAAGATAGGTTGGATACTTGCAACAGCGGATAAGTCCCGATCTGAATAAGGTCATCCTTGCCTGGGTCGAAAATTCCTGGTATCACAGACTGGGAAAGACTCAAAACAGTACCCCTGCTGTCAGCTCCGGAATACGCGAAGAGCCTGGGATATAAAAAAGGCACTCTTGTTTGAGAATGCCTTATTGTTTTTCGGAGATTCGGCCTTTTTTTATTTTACTGATACCCATTTAATAGGTATTGCCATTCGTACGGCTACCGGCTCGCCTCTGTTGAGCGCCGGGTGAAACTTCATTTTTTTTGCCCATTCAACTGCAATTTCATCGAGCTCCGGATAACCCGAGGAGACAGGGATTTTTGTTCTTTGCGCATCCACATCACCGGATTTGGTGACATAGAACTCGATCTTGGTAACGACATCGACTCGCGCCCGGGCGATATAAGAGGGCATCGTGGGTTTTGGAGGCATGAACTTGATTTTGGGCATCACCTCGGCCACCATCAGAAAATCTTCCGCCTCAGTTTTTTCCTCTAATACCGGCATTTCTGGAATGAGATCCGGCGGGGGCGGAGTGGTCTCCTCGATGGTGATATCCTCCTCGAGCTCTTCGTTGGCCTCCATGGGCACGCTCGGTTTGGCCAGGGGTTTGGGCGGGGGCGGGATCACCACCTCAGGGGGCAGCTCGATCGACTCCATGGTCACATCATCGCGCGTCTGAATGTCGGCGCTGATTGTAGGGGTTGCCAGGATGAAAGTGATATGGGAGATGAAAGAAACCGTAACGGCGGTCAAGAAATACTTGCCGTACTTTTGCTTGAACTTATAGTTGGCGCTTTCCCGGATTACGGAAGCAGTGGAGGAATAGTCCATCTTTGCCTCTTATCTTGAAAGATCCAAAGTTTCTTTTTCCAGATTGGTGGCGAACATCACCTGGACAGTATTAGCCTGCTTAAGCATCTCAAGGGCCAGGTTAATCTTGCGATACGGTATATTTCGGTCAGCTCTGAAAGCGATGAGAATCTTGCCTTTCCGTTTGGAAGACTCAAGCAGCAATTTCTCGATCAGGGCTTGCTGACGTACCGGATCGGTCAGGTTGTAAGCCACGTCATCTACGTACACATATCCTTCCTCATTGATTCCCGGCGTGCTCTCTTCATCCTTGTTTACCCAGACGTGCAAGATATTCTTGTTCTTGAACTCGGTTTTTTTCAAGGCGCTGGACTCAGGCCAGGCTATTTTCAAAGCGGATTCCTTGCGGAACACTGTGGAGACCATGAAGAAAATCAAAAGCAGGAAGGCAATATCCGCCATTGAAGCAGTAGGGATGGTTTCTGAAACACGGGTTTTGCGGTGGAATCCTCCCATTTTTTTAGCTTCAACTGCCAAGGTCAGCTCCTTTCATGCGAAAAACGCGTAGACTCGACAGCTTAACTACCCTGGTTGCTTCACTTTTCTAACATCTGTAACGAGATCCGGCTTGATTCAGCCTCCTGAAGTTCGTCCAGGACCTGGACCATCTGGTTGTAGGTGGCCTCAGGGTCAGTTTTCACTGCCGCGATAACTTTAGGATTTAAAGAGATTTCCTGCCGCATCCGCTCGGCGAGGCCGTCTACCGGAATCGGCGGCTCTTCGGGGTTCTTGCCCTTTTTCAGCACGATCCGGTTGTCCGGCCTGACGATTATGTGCAGCATGTTCTTCTGGCTGACCTGGATCTCTTGCGCTTTCGATTCGGGTAGAAGCAGCTCGAGCCCTTTCTCCTCGTTAAAAACCGTGGTGGTCAGGAAGAAAATCAGCAGCAGAAAAGCGATATCGGCCATCGAAGCGGTAGGAATCTCATGGGATACCTTGTTTTTTCTTTCCATTAACATTTAATCGTCCTCCGGCGAACAGCGGACCAGAATAAAACTATTAAATAAAACTAAATTCATCCGATCCTGAATTAAACTTGCTTTACCGGATATCCGTATACAAACCGGGATCATTCCTTAGTTACTGGCAGCTTTGGTGGCAGCCGCCTGTTTCTCGTCTTCTATAGCCATGACTACTTCGACAATGTTCTGGGAGCTTTCTTCCATGTCGAGGATCAGGCGATCGACACGGGTGACGAAATAGTTATGGAAAATCTGGATCGGGATAGCGATAGTCAGACCGGTAGCGGTGGTAATCAGGGCTTCCTTGATACCGCCGGCCACAGCCTGCGGCGAGACCTCTCCGAGTTTTTCGATTACGGCGAATGCGTGGATCATTCCGGAAACCGTTCCCAGAAAGCCGAACATCGGGGCTACGTTACTCAGGGTCGCCAGAACCACGAGACCTCGTTCGAGAAAGGCCAGCTCGATAGTGCCGGTGTTTTCGATCGCCTTGAGCACGCGTTCACTGCCCTGCTTGAACTTCCGCAACCCGGATAAAAGAATCGCCGCCACCGGGCCCTTGGTTTGTTCACAAAGCTCGATTGCTCCAGGGATATTTTTCTGTTCCATCAATGAGTTGACCTGGCTGAGCAGCCGCTTGGTCTTAACCGAAGCCATTGTCAAGGTGATATACTTGACAATAACCGTGGCCAATCCCCAGATGGAACAAATTGCCAAAGGAACCATATAGATTCCGCCGTTCCAACAGAGTTCTCCCAACGGCGTCGAGAAAAACCACTGGCTGATATTATTGTACAGGAGCCAATTGACAATTGCGCCCATAAAACCAAAACCTCCACGCAAAAATTAAGGATATAAAAGTGAAAAATGATCTCCGAAGAGTTAAAGAATTAAAATTACCTCAGCTTTTTGCTGTTGTCAAGCAATTTTTAACGGTAATTGTTTGAGCTTTATCAGGTTTCATTTTATAACAGGTTTTAGTACCCTCCTGGCTGCTAAAAGTTCTTTTTTATTTGGGATGAAAAATTATTTTCAATCCCTGCACAATTCGACCGGGGCTAAAGTCAACCTTTGATCTTTTATTCTCCATAGGTTGTCCTCAGGCAGGCCGCCCAGTGCCCTGCTTTAACCTCGAGCAGCCCGGGTGTCTGCTTCCAACAGTCGTTGTCGGCCAAACAGCAGCGCCTGCTGAATACGCAGCCATTCTCCGGCCTCGAGGGCTTTTCCTCTTCTTCCTTATACTCGAGCTTTTCGCCAGTCACCGGTTTAAGCACAGACTCCAGAAGAAGCCGGGTGTAAGGGTGAAGCGGGTGCTGGTAGAGTTCATCCGTTTCGGCAAGTTCCACCACCCGCCCTCGGTACATCACTGCCACACGGTCGCTGATCGAATGCACCATGGAGAGGTCATGGGAGATAAAAAGCATGGCCATGCCCAGATTTTTTTTCAAACCCAAGAGCAGCTTGACAATCTGTCCCTGAATGGAAATGTCCAGCGCAGAGACAGGCTCATCGGCAACCAGGAAGCTGGGGCCGGGTGAAATCGCCCGGGCAATAGCGATTCTCTGGCGCTGTCCTCCGCTGAACTCGTGCGGGTAGCGGTCTGCATGTTCGGGGCTCAGACCCACAGTTTCGAGCAGGCAGGAAATTGTGGTCTCCAGGGTCTTGCCGCTGAGGCTTTTGTGGATGCGCAGGGGTTCGGCCAGGGTGCGCCGCACGGTGAAGCGTGGATTTAACGAACCGTAGGGATCCTGGAAGATGATCTGCATCCGTTTGCGCAAAGAGCGGAGCTCGGATCTGCCGAGAAGTCCCAGGTCCCGGCCTTCGAAAAAAACGCGGCCTGAGGTGGGTTCAACTAGCCGCAAGAGAAGCCTTCCTGTCGTAGTCTTGCCGCAACCGCTTTCGCCGACCAAAGCGAGCGTTTCCCCGGGGAAAACCTTAAGGCTTACCCTGTCTACGGCGCTGAATGGCCTGGCAGCCGGGCGGCTGAAAGCACCGCCGACTTTGTAAGACATCACAATCTCCCGGCACTCGACCAGAGGAGCTGAATTTTTTGTCATCTCAGTCCCTTTTGTGCAAGGCTGCCTGGCCGGCAAGCTCCTCAGCGAGCCAGCATCTCACCTGGTGATCGGAGCTTCCGGCAAAAGGTTTCAAAACCTGTTCACCTTCGCAGCCGGAGCATGTAAACTCGCAGCGCGGCCTGAACCGGCAGCCATGAGGCCAGCTGCCCGGCTGAGGTACTGTGCCCGGAATGGTCGCGGGTTCTTTCCGGCTCGAATCAAGGCCCGGCAGGCACTGAAAGAGAGCCCGGGTATAGGGGTGGGCTCTGGAGACGAAAAGCTCCGAGGCGGGGGCTCTTTCCACGATGTGTCCTGCATACATCATCAGCACCCGGTCGGCCAGTTGGGCAACCACAGAGAGGTTATGGGTGATCAGAAGGAGAGCCAGGCCGCGGCTGCGGCGCAAACGGGCGAGCAGACCGATTATTTGCCGCTGTACTGTGACATCAAGGGCCGTGGTCGGCTCATCGGCGATTAAAATCTCCGGTTCGGTAGAGAGTGCCAGGGCGATCATCGCCCTCTGGCGCTGCCCCCCGCTGAGCTGGTGCGGGTATGAGTCGATTATGCGGCCGGTCTCAGCAAGACCGGCTTCGGCAAGCGCTGCGGCTGCCTGCCGGCGGGCCTGTCGGCTGGTGACCTGCCTGTGTGCGCGAATTGTCTCGACTATCTGGTTGCCCACTTTGAACAGCGGGTTGAGCGAGGCCGAGGGATCCTGGAAAATCATTGAAATACGCCCGCCCCTCAGCTCACGCAGCCTCTTTTTATCCAGGCACGCAAGTTCAGCTCCATCGAGATCGATACTGTCGGCGTTTGCCCCGCCGATCTCCGGCGGGATGGCCCTGAGCAGGGACAGAGCGGTCAGTGTCTTGCCGCAGCCGCTCTCGCCCACTAAGGCCAGGCACTCAGCGCGCTCAAGGGTGAAACTTACCCCATCCACTGCGGCAGCGCCTGAGCTAAGCCGCACAGTGAGATTGCTCACCGCAAGAAGAGGCTTGCCTGGAGATTCGAGCGCCAGGTGTTTGTTCGCCATCCGGGTTTGAACCGTGAGAAATTTTGAATTGTTCGCTAACTCTCATGTCCGTATACGGACACAAAGAAAGATAAAAATTCAGCTGTAACTCAAGCTGAAGCGGTAAAGTGGCAGAGGCACAGAAGCCCAAAGCTTGTGATACAGCCGATTCCTGCAACCAGGTGCTAGAGTTCTAAAGTTCAGGGACATATTTTATGAAATCATGCCGGAATACCCAGTGCTGTGCACGGAGATGAATGGCATCCTTTTTAGATTCTTACATATTCATTCTGAGAGATTATCTCCCACAATTTCTAAGTCTTTGTTTTTTAACCACCAAACCACCAAGACACCAATGTTTTATTATTATCCGATTCAATCAACAATAATGCAAGAAGAATTGACACTATTCTTTGTGTCTTGGTGCCTTGGTGGTTAGACATTTAAATAGAATTTCAAATATCTTTGGCTAGGTTTTCAGGAAATTGTCTATTATACCAATTTGCGTTCAAGATGAGTTTTAATTATATTTGAGGTACAACCCTTTTATGGGAGGTGCCTCTATGAGTAGACGTCCTCGAAACATGCCTGAGTTAACCGAGGCAGCGTCAGTTAAAGCGGTTGAAACGAAAGA
>DATKXY010000128.1:0-10872 GCA_035528795.1 archaeon
CATGGTGCTTTTGCAAAAAGGATGCCGGCCCGCCCGCCTTTCTCCCAGGCATACTACGCAAGAAACACCCTTTGCTGATTCCAGTCCACAACTCCGGTCTCTTCGTTTTAAAATATTTGAGGGACATAGCAATCATTACTCAGGAAAAGAAGAGGCTTTGCCGTGGCACTTCCGATTGACCCGAATAAAGAGATACCAACTGACAAGCATTGGCAGGCCAGGATTTCAGAACAGGCGTTTGAAATACTGAGCAAGGAAGGCGAAAAAAAGGGGCTTTTAGCTGCCGTGGACGCCCTGTTCGAAGGGCAGATAAGGAGCTGGCCGGAGCTGAATCGCGCGGTGGGAGCCCTTGAAAAAGCAAGCACCCGCAAAATCCAGGTTGACAGGCGCTCGGTAAAACTTCAGCTCAACCCGGCGCGGCTGGTCAATGTTACCGCCCGGATCACTCCTGTAGAGGTGGCCTCAAGGCCCTGTCCCATCTGTCCGCAAAATATGCCTGCCGGGCAGAAAGCCCTGCCCCTGAGAGGTGGATGGCTGGTTGTCTGCAACCCCCTGCCCCTATTCTGTCAGCACCTGGTGCTGGTCTCCAGAGAGCACACCCCGCAGACTGTAAGAGGTATCCTCGGGACTATGATTCATTTCACATCGCACACCGGTTTCACCACCCTTTACAATGGCCCGGGAAGCGGCGCCTCCATTCCGGACCACCTTCATATCCAGGCCGCCCCGCAGGGATGGATTCCTCTCGAGGGCCAGTTGCCCCAAATCAGGAACCGGTTTTCCGGAGCCTTGATCCAGCAGGGGCTTCCCCAGCGCATTTTCCTGGCAGCGGAAAGTGTACCCGGTATGGAAAAGCTGTTCAACCGGACAATCTTTAATCTCAACCGGGTGCGCGGCCTTGAAAGCCACGAGGAGCCTGAGCTGAACCTGGCGGTAATCTTCCGTGAACCCGGGGTGCTCCCCCTGGTGGCTGTCCATCCGCGGAGCCGCCACCGGCCTGCCTGTTATTACCTCGAGGGCGAGCAGAAATTCATGGTCAGCCCGGGCGCAGCAGACATGGCCGGGCTGGTGATCCTGCCCCGCCGCCGGGATTTCGAAAGGCTCGACGGGCGCCTGGTGCGGAAAATCTTCGAGGAGGTCTGCCTGCCCAAAGAACAGTTCTCCGCCCTCGCTGAGGAAATGGCAAAATAAGTATGATTCTAGCCAAAAATATTTGATATTTTGAAAAAGGATTAATAATGAGAGCTTTGATTACTTTATTGATATGTTGTTATTTTATCCCAGGGCAGATTTTCGCTGATTATATGTCAGAAGCAGCCGCAGAGCTGAAAGCCAGGTTCGCAGGCAAAACCTACTATCTTAGAGAAACTTACAACTCATCGTCTAAAATCTACTGTTATTCATCAGGCATTAAAACCTACTATATGCACAGAAAAAGCCAACTGTTTCCGTTGCGCCAGAAAGAGCAGGTAGTAATAAATGATATCGAGTCACCGCCTTATGCAGCCGATTATTCTCTTCGGGTTAGTTTTCAACATAAACATCTCGGCAATGGAAGCATCAGGATTTTCAACCTGGGAACCTCCAAGGAAAAAATTTTAGAGAATTTTTCTAAGGTTTTCAATTTCGCTTTTTCGGAAAGTCCGGAGGATGGTTTTACTCCTTTCATCGGGAACAAGAAAAGCGGAATATTGCATTTCATCGGCTGTAACCATCTTCCTGAAAGCGCATTACAGGAAAATTTCCAGAGCCTTGAAAACGCTGGAAAGCAGGGATACAAAAAATGCAGCCTTTGCTTTATGAATACATCCCGGATACCGGAGTACAACCTGGAAATGGTGATGGGCCAAAAAGTAGCTGCAGAAGTTCGCTATTATTATCCTTTAAGCGAAAACGAGGAGCTGAAACGAAAGGTTCAGCAAACCGGCGACCACGTTTTATCCAACTGGCCGGTTTCTTTGCGGGGTTACAAATATACCTTTGGAGTTCTCGAATCCGAGCTCCTGGTTTCCGTGGCCTGTCCCGGGGGGAATATATTTATCACTACCGGCTTTTTGAATATTCTGGAATCCGATAAAGAATTAGAGGCTGTTCTGGCACGCGAAATTGCTCATATCGAGCGCAGGCATGGCCTGAGACAATACAAAAAAGCGAAGTCGGCCGCCTTTTGGAAAGGCCTTGCCAAATATGCTATAGCGACAACTGTCGTCCCTAAGCCTAAAGAAGCCCCTCCCGGTTTATTTACAAATTTGCTTTCATCTATTTCCTCGATGGCAACCCAGATAGTTCTGGCCGGGTACTCAAGGGAGTATGAACAGGAAGCGGATTTTTATGCCATTTCTTATTTGCAGCAGCAGAACCAGGGGCAATCGATAAATAATGTTTTACTTAAGTTACAATACTATTCAAATATACAAGGCACGGCTTTCGAAAAAATCAGAGTGTTTGCCCGGTATCCGAACATAGATCTCAGAATAAACAGCGTTCAAAACGCATCAGTGAAAAAATTCCCATCCGACTGTATATTTATCGGTTATCACAAATCAGGCGATGTCGCAGCGCAAATTCAATTCGATTCCCAAAGCCTGGTATCGAACAGACTGACAGTATTTGCCAATCTACTGACCACATCTGCTTTGAGTAAAGAACAGAAAATCAAATCTTTCAAAGTGATAAGCGAAGGAAAGGAGTATGAATTAGAAAACCAAGAAGATATGGTTATCCTGCCGAACGAGGAGCTGGGGATCGCCTTCCAGACTCCAAGCGCCAGATTATTGGGTCAAATCGAAGGGATAAAATTGAAATTTGGTGAAGTGACTTTATGGCAGAAAGAATAGGATCAAAGTCTGAAGTCTTTACCTTTATAAAAAAGCCCCGTTTACGCAAAAGAGCCCGCCTTAGCAAGGCGGGCTCTTTTGCGATCTGGTAGCCCCTAGGGGAATCGAACCCCTGTTTTGTGGCTGAGAACCACACGTCCTAGGCCACTAGACGAAGGGGCCTTATTATGTCTCGAAATAATTAAATCAAAGGCAAAATAAATTAGCAAAAAATTTTCTCTTTGTCAAGGCCTTCCAGGAGCTTGAGCTCGCCGATACCCAGGGCATGGGCCAGGATTTCAGCGGGATGACAGCTCGGCTTGCCGCTTTGTTCCATCTGCAGGCGGCAGGTGCTGCATTCCGAAAGGCCGGCTGCCACTTTTTCATCCTCCAGCTTGTCGAATATCTTCTTGCCGATCTTCAGCGACAGGTCATAATGCCCGGCTTTCATGCCGAAAGTACCGGCAATGCCGCAGCAGGCTGCCTGGCTGTCAACTATTTCGAGCCCCGGGATATCGGAGAGAAAACGTCTGGAGACAGCGCCTTTCCCCAGGGCTTTGAGATGGCACGGCATATGATAGACAAGCTTTATCGGCAGTTCGGCCATAGTCGGCAGGGGCTTAAGCTTGCCTGCCTCCTGCATCAGACCCAGGAATTCGAAAAGCTCGAAAGTGTTCGCCGCTATCTTTTCCACCCTGGGATCGTCGATCCAGCCCGAATATTCAACCTGCAAGGTGAGCACTGAAGTCGGCTCCTGGCTCACCACGCTGTATCCCTGATCCACCAGGCCGGACAAGACCTCGATATTTTTTTCCACCAGAGAGAAAGCGGTTTTCCGGTTTCCGTAAACCATGGCTGTGATTCCACATGACCCGAGGTCCGGCACCAGCACCTCGGCATCCAGCAGGTCCTCGAGCAGGCTCACGACTGTCTGGGCCAGAGCCGGGTCATTGAAGCGGGCGAAAAGATCACGGAACAAAGCCACTTTCGGGCGCCCGGGGCTTTGAGAACCAAGTTTCCGCAAAACAGTCCTGCTGGGGAAGCTGAACCTGGGCAGCTTGCGTCTGCGGTCCACACCTGTAAGCCATTCAATCAAGAAGCGGCTTGGGCCGTTCCCCCCTGCCAGATTGACCAGGGGCGCGAAAAAGCTCATCACCCGACATGTCAGACCGGCCTCCGAGAGAAACAGGTCTGCCGGCGACAAGCCGTTCTTTTCGGCATAACGGAGCCTGGCTTCGGTCATCAGCCTGGGGATGTCGACACCCGAGGGGCATTCCACGGCGCACATCCCGCAGCCGATGCAGTAGTCGTATATCTCTTTCCAGGAGCGGCTGAACTTGCTGTCCTCATTAATTGTCCCGTAAAGTAAATTGCGCAGGACATTGGCCTTGGCCCTGGGTGAGGCAGCTTCAAGCAGGGTTGCCTTGTAAACCGGGCACATCGAGTACTGCTCGAGGCTGCGGCAGCTTGCGCAGCCATTGCAGCGCTCTATAATTTCGGCATAGGACTGTTCCTTGTAGTTCAGCCACAATCCGGGAGCGCTCGCTTTATAAGCCTGGGCGAACCGCAAGTCTTTGACAATCAAATGGTCGTCATCCACGACAATCTTTTCCGGGTTCATTCTCCGATCAGGATCGAAAATCTTTTTAATTTCCTTGTAAAGCGGATAGGTGCGCGGCTTCATCCGCCGGATAAACTGACTGCGGACCAGGCCCTCAGCGTGCTCTCCGCTTAATGATCCGCCTAGCTCGCTTACGAGATCACAGACCTGGCCGGCAATGGTCTCCATAAGCCGGACATCCTCGGCCCGGCGCAGATCGAGATAGGGCCTGATATGAAGCTCCCCGCCGCCTGCATGACCGTAAAATGCCGCCTTGACCCCATGCCTGGCAAAAAGACCCGAAAGGCGGCTCACATAAGCTGAAAGCCGGTTTACCGGCACGGCGACATCCTCGATGAAAGGTACTGGCTGCTGGGGTCCCGGGCGCTGAAAAAGGAGCGGGACTCCGGCTTTGCGCAACTCCCAGATCCGGGCCTCCTTCCGGGGGTCCTCTGTGATCCGGTAATCGAAAGCCAGGCGCTCCTTTTCCACAACAGTCTTTATCGTGCGCTCAAGCTTCTCAGAGAGTTCCTGCTTATTTTCTCCGGTACACTCAACCAGCAGGCAGGAGCCGGCATCCTGGGGCAGGATTTCATTGTAAACCGGGAAACTGCGCCTAGCGAGATCGATCATCAGATCATCTATCAGCTCAACAGCCGAGGGACCGCACCGGAGAATGGGTCCCACACTATCTGTAGCCTGTAACAATTCCCTGAACATCAGTAAAAGAACCTTTTTGAAAGCAGGTTTTTTTACAGTGCCGATACGGATTCCGCTTAAAAAAGCGAGTGTGCCCTCGGAACCGGCAAGCAGAAGGTGGGGATTGAAATGGCTGTCCGTGACCACCCGGTCAAGATTATAGCCGCTGCGGTTGCGGTCTGTTTTCGGGGATTCGGCTGCGATCAGAGCGGCATTTTCGCTGATCAGCCTGGGGATTGCCGAATAGACAGCTCCTTTTACTCCCCCTGCCGGGCCTTTTGAACAGAGTTCCGGCAAAGGCTCGGGGGCAAGGCAAGCCGTGGTCCCATCCGAAAATACGACATCCAGGCTTTTAAGATGATGGCGCGTATGTCCATAGAGAATCGAGTGCGCTCCGGTTGCGTCATTTGCCACCATTCCCCCCAGTGTGGCGCGGTCCGAGCTTGAAGGGTCAGGGCCGATCATCCGGCCCCAGGGCGCAAGGTAGGAGTTGACCCGGTCCAGTACCGCTCCCGGCTGGACTGCAACCACTTCCGCTTCGCCTTCCACCCTTTCAATCCGGTTCATAAAACGGCTGAATTCGACAATCAGTCCGCGCCCTAACGCCTCCCCTGCCAGGCCGGTTCCCCCGCCACGGGGAACGACCGTCAGGCGCTCGCTGGCCGCGATTTCGACAATCCGCACCAGATCCGCCTCATCCCTGGGAAATAAAACTCCGGCCGGCAGGATCTCGTAAATACTCGCATCCGAAGCATATAAAATCCGGGTCGGCAAATCAAAACAGGCAGCTCCGGAAATTTCTCCGGAAAAGAGACTTTTCAATCTATCCATCGCTCGTGACACCATTATCGTTTAATGTTTAAGGCCGGGTTCCTGGATTTATCAAGCGAAACTTTTGTAACGGTTTACTTTATATTTTTTTGTATTGACATTCTTACCGGATTATGTTTAAAATTACTCTGGCTCTATTATCAGGATGATCGTAATCAAGACACGCTAACAATGAATAATTACGGCCAGGATCGTAGATATGTCAGACTTGGAAAAAGAATTTAAAGAAGTTAACAGTATTTTTGAAAAAGATAAATACATTCAAGTAAATCCTGACATAAATATCAAAGATATAGAAGGATTCGACCTGTATAAAAAAGTAAAACACGCGGGACGGGATCTTTATGTTCTGTTTCACAGCAAAGGCGCCTCTCTGAATCGTAAAGTTCCCGGGAAAATATATGTCAAGGCATCGGTCGAGGAAGCGCTGTTAAAGTTGAGTCCAAAGGTTAAGGCAAAAGAAACCGAAAACCTGATTGATACTCTTACCCAAATATTATTGGAAGATCACTTTAAATCAAAAATTCTTGACAATAATGAGCTGGAGTTAGAAAAGAAGATCGAACTGACAGTTCACTGCGCCGGAGAGGTGATGAAAAAAATCTTCGAGAGCGGCAAGTTCGATCATTTTGATTTAAAAACAATTATGAAGCTCAGCGAGAGCCTTTGTTACCTGATTGATTTAATCTTTCAAGACCACAGGGCATTAAATTTACTTTTGAATGAGACAATTGGACACGATTATAAACTTTACACTCACTGTGTCAATGTCAGCTTATTTTCCGGCCTGCTGGCTATGGAACTGGGGAATGATGTTTTCCATGGAGCCGGTACAGAGGCGTTGAAAACCCTGATTACCGGAGCGCTGATCCACGATATCGGGAAAATGCTGATCGATTCAAAGATTTTCGACAAGAAAGGCCCCTTAAGTCCCAAAGAGTTCGAGGAAATCAAAAGACATCCTGTCTATGGGATAAAACTGGTTGAACCGGAGAGCCTGCCTGAAGAAGTGCATCAGATTATTTTACAGCACCATGAAAAATGGACCGGTGGTGGTTATCCCCAAAATCTCAGCTACCAGCAAATTTCAAATTTCGCCCGGATTGCCTGTATCAGCGATGTGTTTGACGCTCTAACTACGAAAAAGCCTTACAGGCCCGCCCTCAAGCCTTTCGAAGCCCTTCTGCTGATGAAACAGAAAATGATCGGCAAATTTTATCATCCCTACCTGAATGTTTTTATCAAATTTCTGGGCAAAGGTTCCCAAAAATAAATTATTCCACGACTTGCCTGTTGCCAATTTTTCGATTATTTTTAATAAATAATAAAGATTTTATGTTTTTATTTCGATTACTATAAAGGGCACAACGGGATAAATTCTTGCCTGATCGGGTGAGAATGAGAGGTATTATTTTTCCCTGAATTTAAAAATAGCCGCTCTCTGCAACCTGAAGATATTATTAAAATCCTATGTCTGAATTAATTACCGATCTTCTTCAATCCATCTCCACATCTTCCGGTTTTTTTGTTTTCATTGCGGTTATAATAACGGCATATCTGGGTATTTGGTATCTTTTTCTTTACGAGCCCACTCCCAAACCCGAAAAATCCAAGAATGCCTCAGGAGAAAAAACCAAAGAAAAAGAAGAAGAGAGAAAGGCTCAGAAACAGCCCGCCTAAACCAATGCTTAAGAACGCCCTCAAGCTCTGTCTCCGGAAATAACTTCTTGCATTTCAGCCGAAGAAACAATCTTACTCTAAAATTCTGCCAAAAGAAATTCAAGATTTCGGCAAATGTAAACCAGATAACTCAATAACCCGCCTAGCAAAGCTGGGACGATCAGCAAAGCTGATGGTATAAGACATCTAAATTAAGATCAGATTAAAGAGCTTTGCCGGTGGCCAGGTGCCAGTGTTTTCCAAAAGAGGTGAGATTACCTGCTTTGTCGAATTGGAAGTCAATGCTTTTCCCCTCTTCCAGCGGGCAGGCGAGGTCTTTCAGAGAGCCGGCCAGCAACGGGCTTACCAGCAGTTTCTCGAGGTGCCCGGTGTCCTGGATCCAGGCTATTCGAGCTTCTCCCGGCTCGACAACTCCGGCCGCGCGGACAGCCTCAAACAAAAGAGTCCGCTCAGGCTCCAGCACTGGCGGAACAAATGCATTCTCCGGGCAAAGCGCGCTCAAAGAGTTTTTTATCGTCGAGCCCAGATCTATCTCGCGCACCAGGCGCGCGGAAACAAAGTCGGCAAGCCCTATTCCGGTGGCGTTCCCTTTACTGGCTGCGGTCAGACTCCGCGCCCAGATGCGGGTTATTTTGGGCCAGGAGGGGTCCGGGCGAATGGGCCGCCTCGTCCGTCCGATTACATTGGGATCCATGCCGGTGCCGCTTATATCCTTGCCCATTCGCTCTACAATCAATAGATCAGCCTGATCGAAAGGCAGCCCGGGCGCAAGGCCCTGATAGCGCTCGAGCAGCTCCCGGTCCGTGCGCTCGAACCTCTCGGGACCGACTACCTCCAGGCAGACCGGACGCCCTTTTGCATCCTCCAGCACTGCTACGCCCGCGGGTATCCTGAGATGCGCCATAATCCCTTTGGCAAGCTGGACCATGAACTCCGGAAACTGAGAGCGGAGCGCGTAGAGGTGGAAATTCCGCGCCCCTTCTTCCTTGCCCAGTCCGACTGCCAGCATTTTCAAAAAACCTGACTCGATCTCTCCCTTAAAAGCGGTATGAGTTTTGATCCTGACCAGCGGAAACACCCAGTCTGCGTCCAGGGCCAGGCGGGAAGTTATCAGGCGGGCACCTTCTTTGGTTCCCCGGCCCAGGTCCACTACCTCCATGGAGGAAACAACCGGGGCGCCGCAAGCTTTTTCGCTGATCCCGAGACTGCATAGCAAAGCCTCCTGTCCCTCTGCGGTCCCTCCTCCATGGCTTCCCATGGCCGGCAGGATAAAAGGCCTGGCCCCGCGCTCTCTGATAGCTTCAACCATTGTCCCCACCAGCGGAACCAGAGAGTTTATCCCCCTGCTGCCTATGGCCAGAGCAACGCTCTCACCAGGTTTGATCGGCCCCAAAAGACCGCTCTCGGCGAGAGCGGTTCTGAGCCTGGATACCGGGTCGTCAATCGGTTCCGGTGCCGAGGGGAACCGCTGAAAGACAGGATGAAGAAAGAGCCGGGTATGGGACATGTATTTTATCTCTATGCCAGGGATTATTAAAATGTCTGATCAGGCCGGCTATCCAGGACGGCCCGCAACAGCCTGGGTGTCGAACGAAAAACGGGCAGCGTAAAATAATACTTTCGACAGTGAACCGGTCCCTGTTCTGAGCATAGAAACAGAGCTAATGAACTACCCCGCGGCAAGCCGCGAGGTATCATAAGGTTGGTAATGATTATTTTCACCCCCCGCTCCCCGGGCGACCGCCGGTCGCCCCTACGGTTGGCTTAAGGGGCTGTTTACCCCGCAGTAAGCTGAGGGGAATTCTTTTCGATTAAAAACAGCCGGCTTGATCAATCCACCAGATCAGCATAAAGCGGAAAATCAGAGCAAATCCGGGAAACTTTTTTTCTGGTCTCCGCGTAAACCGATTCATTCCCGATATTCGAGAGCACTTGGTCAATCATTCCGGCGATCTGTTCCATCTGACCGAGTGCCATGCCCCTGGTGGTAAGCGCCGCGCTGCCCAGACGGATGCCGCTGGTGACAAAGGGGCTTCTTTTTTCAAAAGGCACCGTATTCTTGTTTACCGTGATACCACAGGCATCCAGAGCTTCCTCGGCCTCCTTGCCTGTCATGCCCTTGTCAGTGAGGTCAACCAGCAGCAGGTGGCTGTCTGTTCCGCCTGAGACAAGCTTGTAGCCTGAACTTTGCAGACCATCCCCCAGCCTTTTCGCGTTATCGATCACCGCCCTGGAATAAAGCTTGAATTCGGGGCTTTGAGCCTCACGGAAGGCGACGGCTTTGGCAGCGATCACATGCATCATCGGCCCGCCCTGGGTGCCTGGAAAGATCTGTTTGTCTATAATCTTCGCGAAATCCTCACCGCAGAGGATCAGCCCTCCCCTGGGGCCGCGCAGAGTCTTATGCGTGGTGCTGGTTACCACATGGGCGTGCGTCACAGGCGAGGGGAAAAGGCCAGCGGCGATCAATCCGGCAGGGTGGGCGATATCAGCGACCAGATAGGCTCCCACACTGTCTGCTATGCGGCGCATTTCTGCAAAATCTATGACCCTGGGATATGCGCTCGCCCCGGCCATGATCATCCTGGGACGGTTTTCCCGGGCCAGCTTCTCCAGGGCCTCGTAATCGATATAGCCTGTTTCCGGAGAAACGCCGTAATGCACCACTTTGTAAAGCCTGCCGCTGAAATTCACCGGGCTTCCATGGGTCAGGTGGCCGCCGTGGGACAAATCCATGCCGAGGATAGTATCTCCCGGCTCGAGAAGGGCCATATAAACCGCCATGTTCGCCTGGGAGCCTGAATGGGGCTGAACATTGGCGTGGCTGCATGAAAACAGCTCGCAGGCGCGGACTCTGGCGAGTTCCTCAGCCTGGTCCACAAACTCGCAGCCGCCATAGTAACGTCGCCCAGGGTAACCCTCGGCGTATTTATTGGTGAGCACTGAGCCAAGAGCCTCGAGCACTGCGCGGCTGACAAAGTTTTCCGAAGCGATCATCTCGAGCTTGTTTGCCTGGCGCCCGATTTCTCCGATTACTGCATTGTATATCTGCGGATCGACATTCTTGAGGTGTCGCATTGAATATCTCCTCAAAGCAGGAACAGGCTTTTAGATTAACTAGATGGTTATTTATCAGAAACATTCACATTTTTTTCTAGGCTGGTGATTTTAGCCAGCCGGCGCGCGTGGCGGCCGCCCTCGAATTTGGTCTCAAGCCACTTTTTCAGGATAGCCCGAGCCTGGTCC
>DATKXY010000129.1:0-13725 GCA_035528795.1 archaeon
AAAAGCCGGTGATGATTGTCGAACTCGCCACTTTGAGCTTATCCGCCAGAATAAAGCTGCCGGGGGCAAAGAGCAAGGCGGCAAGGAGAGCGGTGCCGCCGGCCAGCAGGAGGAACCTCAGGCGGGAGCCGCTCCTTTCCACCTGATCGAGGCAGAGCGAGGCAAAGAGCGCTGCAGCCGGATAAAGGGGCAGCACATAGTTGGACAGTTTGGAGCGGCTCAGGCTGAAAAAAACGAGCATCCCGAAAAACCAGCAGAGGATGAAAAGGTCCGGGTTTTGCGCCGCTGTTTTCCCTGCTTTCCGCCAGTGTGCGGCTGACTGGCGCAAAGAGAGCGCCAGGCCCCAGAGCAAGGCAATGCTCCAGGGAAAGGCCCCGGCGAAAACAATCGGCAGGTAGTAGTAGAAAGGCCCGGGGTGCTGCCATTTGTTGGTAAAGTAGCGTATCAGGTTGCGCTGAAGAAAGATTTCTTCCAGAAAAACCGTTCCGTGAAGGGCGGTCATATAGATAAACCAGGGGGCGGCCAGCAGAAAGAAAAGGAGAATCCCCTGGCCGGGCTTGAGCTTGAGAATCCTCCCATGGTTGCCGGACAAAACAAGGTAACCGGCTGCAGTAATACCGGGCAGCAGAACTCCCAGCGGCCCCTTGGCTAAAAAGGCAAGGGCCGAGCCGGCATAGGCCAGAAAAAAACCCGCCCTGGCGCCGCGGGACCCGTTCCGGTCCATTGCCCCTAGCACGAAGCCGTAAAGGGCAAGGGCCACAAAGAAACTTAAGAGCATATCCGGCACAGCCGCGCGTGAGTAAACAACCGGCTGCAGTGCTGTCGCCGCGATCACCCCTGAGTAAAGCCCGACCCGGCTGCCGTAAAGCCTTACCCCGAGGGCCATGCTGACCAGCACCAGGCCCAAGCCGGCCAGGAGGCTCGGCAGGCGGGCCGACCATTCGGAGAAGCCGAACAGCCGGAAAGAGACACAATCCGCTAAATAAAAGCCGACCGGCTTGCCCCAGCGAGGTTCTCCGTTAAATACCGGATCGAGCCAGTTGTCCCGCTTCATCATCTCCCGTGCGGTTTCGGGATAGTAGCCCTCATCCGGGTCAAAAAGGGCGGGACGGCCGAGAAAAGGAAGGGTCAGCAGGATATAAAGCGCCGCTACCAGGAGGCAGCGGTAAAAAGATTTCTCGAGCGGCCCTGAGCCTGGCGAGGCCGGGACCGGCTCCTGTCTGGTAGGCAATAATTCTCCCGGGGTTTCAGGCTTTTTCAAGCTTCCGACCGGTTAATCAGTCGCTCTCGAGCAAAACTTAAGCTTTTTACTGTTGGGCCAGGGCCTTTTCAATGGCCTCGATAACTGCCTGGTCATCCGGTTTGGTGCGCGGCTCGAAACGCGCCGCCACACGGCCCTGCCGGTCCAGGAGAAACTTGGTGAAATTCCAGGGTATCTCCCCTGCAAAACCAGGGTTGGTCTCCCCGGAAGTGAGATATTTATAAAGCGGGCAGATGTCCTCGCCCTTGACCGAGACCTTGGAGAAAAGGGGAAAAGTAACATTGTAGTTCAAGCTGCAGAAAGACTTGATCTCTTCATTCGTGCCTGGCTCCTGATCGCGGAAATTGTTGGCCGGGAAAGCCAGCACGGTAAAGCCTCTGGCCTTATACTTGTCATAGACTGCCTGCAGCGCTTCATACTGCGGGGTAAAGCCGCATTTGCTGGCTGTGTTCACCAGCAGGACCACTTTCCCCTTGTATACCGCAAGGTCCACAGGTTTGCCGTCGATATCCGGCATTTTAAAAACCAGGGGGGAATTGAGCGGCGCCTTTTCCTGCGCAAAAGAAGGGCGCAGGCAAGCCGCAGCCAGAAAGAACAGGCTGAGGGAGAGAAAGATCTGTATCTTCGAGCGCATAGGGTTCCTCCGGATTTTTTTGAAAAAGCATTTAACGTACAGCGGGTGAAAATTATTTACACCACCAGAGGCTGAGGAGTTCCCCTCCTCACGCTTTTAGCGAGGTCAGGGGTTTCGTTGTGTCAGCCGCTTCCGGCGACCAGCGGACCGAAAGGATAATCGATTCCCCGGGCGGCGAGCATCCTGATCAGCCGGGTGACAGGCAGGCCCATGACATTGAAATAACACCCCGTGACCCTTTCCACCAGAGCGGAGCCGTAGCCCTGGATACCATAGGCCCCGGCTTTGTCGAAAGGCTCGCCGGTGGCTGCATAGAGTTCGATGTGCCTTTTATCCAGCGGGCGGAAGCGCACGCGGGTTACCTCGAACGAGCTCTCCACAGGGCTCCCCTGCGGACCGGCAAGGGCGATCCCTGTAAAAACCTCATGCTCGGTTCCAGCCAGGCGCTCCACCATCCGGCAGGCCTCGCTGAAATCCGCAGGCTTGCCGAGAATCTCTCCATGGTGGTAGACCACTGTGTCGGCGCCCAGAACGAGTGCACTGGGGCGGCTTTCGGAAACCAGGAGCGCCTTTCGCTCGGCAAGCGCGGTGACATGCGCGCCGGGTTCAGCCGGCAGGCCCGAGTTTTCATCCACATGGGCCGGGACAACCTCGTGTGTGATCCCCATCTGCCTGAGAAGCTGGGTCCTTCGGGGCGAGGCGCTGGCCAGGATAAAATGCAGAGTGTTTTTTTCCATAATTTGAGAGATTGAGTTTTGCAGCAGGGCCGGGTTCAGCGGTCGATAATCAGTGTCACCGGACCGTCGTTTACCAGCTCCACCTGCATCATCGCGCCAAAGCGGCCGGTTTCGACATGCACATCGTATGTGCGTAGGATCTTCACGAACTCCTCGATCAGCTTATCGCTTGCCTCGGGGTCCCCGGCTTGGATAAAAGACGGCCTGCGCCCTTTTCTGCAGTCGCCGTAAAGGGTGAACTGGCTGACCACCAGGATCTCACCGTCCACATCCTCCAGCGAGAGGTTCATCTTGTCCTGGGCGTCACGGAAAACCCGCAAACCCACACAGCGGTTAGCCATCCAGGCCAGGTCTTCCCTGGACTCCTGCCCGTTCATCGCTATCAGGAGCAGGAGTCCCCTGCGGATCGAGCCGACCACCTGATTGTCTACTGTTACCGAAGCCCGGCTGACCCGCTGAACCACAACACGCATCTTGCCTCTCCCTCTGCTGTAGTGTAAGTTTTAACAGACAGTTAAAATTCGCAAGCCCTGAAAGCATCAATTTGATATTAAAAGACTTGTCTGTCAAGCAAACGGGTGTGTCCTCTGTCTGAGGAACTAGTTATGGCAGCCAGAAAATACAGCCTTTTCGAGCATACGGCAGATTTAGGGCTCCACATTTACGGCCGGGATATCGAGGAGCTTTTTGCAGCGGCTGCAGAGGCGCTTGTAGCGCAGTTTACCGACCCCAGGAAAATAAAACCGGCCGGGGAGCGGAGGATAAAGCTCGAGGCATCCACATCCGAGGAGCTTCTGCGGACCTGGATGGCCGAGCTCCTTTACCTGTACAATGCCGGGGGCTGGCTGACCCGCAGGGTGAGGTTCGAGACACTGAATGAAAAGTCGCTTGCCGCAGTGGTTTTAGGGGAAACGGCAGACCCCGGGCGCCACGAGATCACCAGGGAGGTGAAGGCTGTGACCTGGCACAGGCTCAGGATAGAGAAGCTCGAGCCTGGAGGTACTTTGCGGGCCACGGTTATACTCGATGTGTGAGGAAGAAAACCGGATCGTTTACAGAAGCGGGAGAGCGTTTGGGGGAGGGACAAACCTCGAGGTAATGACCCCGCCCCCAGCCTCACAAGAGAACAAAAGCTTATCGATTCTACTCTGCGATTGAACAGTCTTTCCGACCGGGCCGGTTCCCGAAAAATTAACTCTCACTCTTTTACACCTGTCCTTTTACGCGCCTGGGCACATACGTACAGTAAGGCTCCTCAGCCAGGAAATCCCCGGTCTCACCGTAGGCGCGCGCCCGGCAGCCCATGCAGACGTTCCTGTATTCGCAAAGCCCGCATTTGCCTGAAAGATTGGCGGTGTCCCGCAGCACCTTGAAAAGGTGCGCCTCGTTCCAGATTTTCTCAAAAGGCGTCTCTTTCACATTCCCAGCCCTGACCGGCAGGTAGCCGCAGGGGAACACATCGCCCTTGTGGCTCACAAAGCAGACCGCGCTTCCGGCCAGGCAGCCGCGGGTCATGGCGTGCATCCCGTCGTGCCCGCCGTGGTTTCGCCCACGCATGGCTTTGCCGCCCCCCCGCTGGTAGACTATGCGGAAATAATGCGGCGCACAGGTGGCTTTGAGCTGGAGCTCCGGGTTCTCGAGGCTCCGGTCGTAGATCCAGTTCAGCACCTCCTCGTATCGCTCGGGCGAAAGCTGCTGCGACTCGGAGAGCTCCACCCCGCAACCTACAGGCACGAGCATGAAAAAGTGCAGGGCATCCGCGTCGAGAGAGCGGGCGAGATCGTAGATCTCCTCGAGCTGGTGCTCGTTGTGGCGTGCTACTGTGCAGTTGACCTGCATGCTCATGCCACGCTCTTTCAGGGCTTTGAAACCTGCCGCTGCCTTGTCAAACGAGCCGGGCAGCCCGCGGAAGCTGTCGTGCACCCCGGCGGTCGCCCCATCGAAGCTTATCGAAACCCGGCGCACTCCTGCCTCCACGATTTTCCGGGCCACCTCGTCATCGATCAAGGTGCCATTGGTGGCCAGGGCGACCGGCAGCCCCTGGTCGACCGCACTGCGGGCGATCTCGTAGATGTCCGGCCTGACAAGCGGCTCCCCGCCGCTCAACACGAGTATCGGCCTGGAGAAAGAGGCGATAGAATCAACCAGCGCCAGGCAGTCCCCGGTTTCCATGTCCCCGGGAGCGAGCCCGCTGCCGAAAACATCCAGCCTCCGGCAGTGGCGGCAGGAAAGGTTACAACCAGCGGTGACCTCCCAGAAAACGAGCCGCAGCTCATAGCCCAATGGTCCTGGCCCGGCCCCCTCAGGGTTTTCAGCCGAATGGGAATTCCTGTTAACTCTTTTTATTGAACCGTTGCGAGACATCAGTAGCCGGGAATGATTTTAGTGACCCGTTCAAATGGTTCCTTTAGAAACGGCACTCTATTAGAAACGGAACTCTATAAAACCATAAATAATTTGATTTGATATACATAGCCAGGGATAAATATTATTTCCAGTCGATTTTCAACTGTCCTCCCACGCTGACATTTTCCGGGAGATTTTCCCTGATCAGAATAATAATTTTTTCCTGGTCCAGGTCAAAGGCTTCTGCAGCTGCCTTTGTCAACTCCCGGACAAATTTCCTTTTCCTGTCCAGCTCCTTTATTTTCGGACCATCGATTCTGATTACCGGCATTTTAACAATCCTTTCCGTTGTCTTGATTTCAAATAAGTCTGGTGAGCGGTTATACAAAAACCGGGAAACAGTTTTCTCTATTGTTCAAAAGGGAGCGAAATATTTCTCTTATCTTTCATCCTGCTTTCTTGCGCCCGCTTATTCTCTTCCTGACCTTGCTCCAGGAGGGTGTGATCAGGAAACTTTCTTCCATATTCTCGATCATGGTCAAAAACTTATTAAAGGGCACCGAGAAAGAGAGCACACCCGCCTCGACACATGGGCGCGCCGAGACATCGAACATGCCCAGTACGCCCCGCGGGTGGCGGGCGTCTTTTTCGAGGTACGGGTACTGTACAATGGAGCCGCAGCCGGCGGCAAAAGGCGCAAATACGCCGTTCGGGCTTACCTCATCGAAATTTGTGAGAGTGAACAGGCCGGAGAGCACATCAGGCTGGGCAAAGAAAATAACCACTTCCGGATTGTCCGCCTCCTCGAGCAGATCCCACCTTTTGAAAACGATAAACCGGCCCGGGGCTTTGAAACGCGGCAGACTTTTTACTACCTCCTTGACCAGTTCCGGCGTTTTTTTGTAACGCTCGCCCTCGAGCTTTCCCTGGATCCCGCAGGAGAGAAAATATTCGAAATCGGGCGCAAGCTGTTGGGTAAAACCGAGATACCTTTTTCCGCCGCCGCACCCCACCGATTCGGCGCCAAAACAGAGAGGTTTGCCGGCCCGCGCCATGGCTATGTCGCAAATCAGACACCTGTGCCCTTTTGGAGGATTCACAATCTCGGCGGAGCCAGCAGTATCAGTGTAAAAGAAGGTGACCGGAAGTTCCGACCCGTCAAAAAATTTCTCCCAAAGCCTGCTGAATTTCTCTTTGATTTTTAAATCCATAATCTGTTTCTCCTGTAATTCTGGTGGTAAGGTTCTACGCCTCATCCGGGATTGGTACACCCAAGAGGTAGCCCCCAAGGGGCGGTCAATATTCGACAATTTGTTCCAGTCAAGAAGTCAGGAGTCAGAAGACAGGAGTCAGAATAAAAACGGATAAATCCCCGCTAAACCCTTTTTCAAAGAGGGACAGGTAGTTCTCTTGATCGCATATCAGACCGGTAAATGTTGAAGAAAATGAAAAAAGCCTTAAAACTCTTTTCTCCAAGCAGTTGCAGTTTTTTTTACCAAAAGTGTAGTTGCTACGCCTTCTGACTACTGACTCCTGTATTCTGTATTCTCACATCGGCAATTTGTTGTCGATGTAGGCGCATTAAGCGCCTATTCAGCCGGGATGCATTACATCAAATTCAAAAATGAGCTACCCGGACCTCTATAGGATTTATCATTGACAGTCAGCCTGTCCTCTGGATCGAGCCATCAGCGCCTTGCCCTGTCTCATATAGCAGCGCTGAATCAGGAGGCGGCGCCTGGGAAAGCCAATCGGTGTCGGATTGATAGAGAAAAAGAGACAGCAGGAGACTCTCGCTCTTAGCCGGAGAGGGTTCAAAGGTTGGCTGTTTTTTGCATGATTTTAGTGGTGCGGAAATAGTTTAGCTCAAGCAGCAGCTTGAAAAAAGTCTCGAACATGCCAGGGTAATGTTTCAGATGGTGCAGTAGCTTTTGTACCTCTATCCTGTAGCCAACCACCTTATCCAGGGCTTCCACCTGGGCTGAGCTGATTGAGCCTATATTCAGGATCGATGATTCCCCAAGCATCATCGGCGCTTCCATCCTGTCCAGCTCGATCCACTCTTCCTCGCTTGTCTCCTCATTCTTGACCACCATTGATATTTTAATAACGCCCTTTTCCAGAAAAAGTATCGCTGAATTGGGCTCGTTCTCTCGAATCAGAATACCCCGCATATCGTGTGGAGAAACGCTTATGTTAGGGAATGTCCGTATATTTTTCAAGAAACGCGTAAGGCCCTCCTGGAGCTGTACCGGGTATTTGGTCACCTCGGCTTCCTGAACAAGGCCGTAGCTGGTCAGGACGCTGACATAGTTGTTGTTCACCCCGATTAACTTGCGGAACAATATGCGGTTGAGATTGATCAGGATCGGTTGATGGAATTTTCTTAGTTCAGGGGTTTTATCTCTTATTATTTCAATCAGGAGCGAGTAGTTGAAAACGATCAGCCGCAAGTCCTCCTCGGCGTAAACATCAGCAGTGCGGCTCTCCACATTCCCGAGATCATCAAATGTATTGAGCACTGTGGAGATCATGCTCATTTCCCCGACAGTTTTCTTGGCAGGGACAATAATCCGGTCGAGCTGCCCGATATCGACTCCCACCCGGCCCTCGACAATGAAGTAAAGAGCGTGCCCTGATGCGTCTTTCTTGATAAAAGGCCTGTCCGAGGGCTTGATTTTCCTCTCCAGCAAAGTGGCTGATGGCTTGAAATCCCCAACTTCTCCAGAATTAACGACACGGGTTATATACTGAAGTTCGTTGACAGCCTGTTCCGCCTTTGCCTGGTCCATAGAATAACCCCTGGAAAAGCTGATTTTGAATAGGGTTTTCTCCCGCCAAGAACCGGAGACTTATTCGGGAATATTTTACACCGAATTCGGCCAATTTGCAAGCCAAAAGAACGATTTATCCCCTTTTTTAGATTTTTCGCTAATAAATGAACACAAAAAATGTGACATGTCAGAGACTAAAGGTCGATAGTTTTATGTATACGGTCAAACTATAAGGTTATCCCCTGTTCTCCCCTTGCGCCTGCAGAACGGCAGAAGTATTTTCGTCTTTAGCTGCTCGCCAGTTCGATACTAAAAGCCTGTTTCTCGCCTTCCTAAAAGGGCATAGTTAAAACAGAGGCACAAAGGCGCAGAGGGACAGAGGCGCAAAGGAAAGAATTAGCAGCGCATAAACTTTATGCCTGGCAGCTTTGAATACCGGAAGTTAAATTATACGGATTGACCGAATTAAACCATTCTACCAGGCGGCGCTTTCATCTTTTCGTTATGTTTAAAACTTTCCAGTGCTTAAAGGTGTATAAATTCTCAATTCCAAGCAGGGATTTGCAATATGAAAGCGGCTCTCACAGTTGATACAAGAGAAATAGTGTATAAGGATGCACCGGAGCCTGATTGCGGGCCCGGGCAGGTTCTAATTGCAGTGCGCTATACGGGAATTTGCGGCAGCGACATTCATGTCTACCGCGGCGAGTTCTCCGGGCGTGTCAGTTTTCCGGTGATCCAGGGCCATGAGTTCGCCGGGGTAGTGGTGGAAAAGGGCAGGGAAGTCAGGAGCCTCAAGGTCGGCGACCGGGTGTGTGTGGATCCGATAATCAGCTGCCGCAGGTGTCCGGCCTGTCTGTCAGGGGCCTACAACGCCTGCCGGAATCTCAAGCTTCTGGGAATAGATTTGAACGGGGGGTTTGCCCAGTTGGCCCTTGCGGATGAAGAACAATGTTTCAAAGTGCCAGAGAACGTCTCGGACCGTGATGCGGCGCTGGCCGAGCTGTTTTCGATCGGCATGCACGCCGCAACTATGAGCCGCATCAATCCCGGAGACAAGGTGGTGGTGCTCGGGGCTGGCAGGGTGGGCCTCGCGGTTCTCAGCAATCTGGTGCTCACCGCTTGTGAAAAGGTCGCAGCCGTGGATCTGAGCTGGGAGAAATTGAGAATCGCGCAAGGCCTGGGGGCGCACGCCACAATCAACAGCTCCGAGATGGACGCAGTGGAGGCCGTGGCTGAGTTTACCGGGGGCCAGGGCGCAGACTGCGTTATCGAGTGCGTGGGCGAAGCGGATCTGAATGTAGTGGGCGGCCTGGCCCCGATCTCCCAGGCCGTGGAGATGATCCGCAACGCAGGCCGGATCACCGTGCTCGGCCAGGGACCGGGACTTTACGGAGTGCGCTGGAAAAACTTTGTCTGGAAAGAGGCCGCCATCCAGGCCAGCCGGGTCAGCCGGGGCGAGTTCCCCCGCGTGCTCGCCCTGATGGCCCAGGGCAGGTTCAAGACCGGCCTTCTGGTCAGCGGCGAGTACCCCCTGGCAAAAACCGCGGAGGCTTTCAGGCTCTGTGACAGGGAACCGCCGGATGTGGTCAAAATCATGGTTAAAACAAGCTGAGTTTTCGTAAGAAGCGGCTGAAAAGAACCCGAGAGTTCACCACCGGGTGTATCCATACTGAGAATCCAGGAATATATCATCCCAGCCCTGGCTGGGGCTTCTATCCTTTGAACCTGTCAAGGAGCTCAAGCTATGCGCAAATTATTTATCTGCCTGGCGCTTTGTTCGGCACTCTCAATTTTCCCGCCGCACCAGGCCAAAGCCGGGGCCTGGGAGCCGATAGGCCCGGATTCTGTGGTGGTTTTCGAGGATGACTTCTCAGGCTACCCGGTGGGGCCTCTCTCTGAGGAATACACCGCCGTGCAGGAATATCACTGGACTCCCAAAAACCCCGCCTGGGGCCCCTGGGTCGAGACTGTCTACTGGGGGTTTTTCGGCGATCCGCCCGGTCTGGCCTGGCATATAATCGAGTCCGGCGGGAAAAAGTTTCTGCACCAGCAGCAGGAAATCCTGGCCGAAGACAAGAACGCAGAGGTTGTCACCGGTGATGAGCTCTGGACCGATTACGCTTTCGAGGTGGAACTGGTTCCCAGGTCCCACGAAAACCCTGTCGGAATAATCTACCGGGTCGAGAACTCGCGCAACTTTTTCATGCTCTCCCTGGAAGAGAACCATAAGTGGGTCTGGACCCGGCGCAGCCACCAGGCCTGGGAAAAACTCAAAATCCGCACCGTGCCCTATAAGATCGGCGAGCCCCATACCCTGAGAGTCAATGTAGAGGACCGCAACCACACATTCTACGTGAACGGCAAACAGGTCGATATCACACGGCGCGACCATAACCATCCCAATGGAAAGGTGGGCCTGATCGCCAACAGCCCCTGCGACTACGCCCGTGTCCGGGTAATCATGAGCAAAAAGGCCTATCAGGATTATATTCAGCGCAAGGCAGCCTGCGAACTAACCGAGCGCGAGCTTTCCCAAAAGTACCCCCGGCCCAGGCTCTGGAAAAAGGTCGATCTCAGGAAGCTCTGTGTCAATGGCAGGCAGGTGCGCTGGGGAGACCTGGACGGTGACGGACGCCTGGAGTTCGTGATCGCCCAGCGCCGTTTTGGAGCCTCAGGCCTGCTCAGGCGCTATATCAGCGGGCTCACCGCCATGAACCTGGATGGCCGGATCCTCTGGCAGTGGGGGGAGAACGACACCATACCCGAGCTTTTCGCCACCGATCTGCCGTTCCAGATCTGCGATCTCGACCATGACGGCAGGGCTGAGGTAGCGTTGAGCTACGATTTCAAGTTCGAGGTCCTGGACGGTATGACCGGCAAGACCCTTTATTCCATGCCTAATCCTAAACATGGCCCCAAGCATCCGGACAGCTTCTATCCGGAGGATCAGTACGAGCGCCTCCCTGCAGGAGCGTTCCTTTTCTGCGACCTTACAGGCGCCGGCACAGTGGGCGACTTCATTATCAAGGATGACTACAATAATATCTGGGCCTACTCGCGGGATCTAAAACCACTCTGGACCGCCTGCCTTAATGCCGGACACTACCCTTATGCGCATGATATCGACAGTGACGGCCGCGATGAGGTGCTCCAGGGCTACACTCTGTTCGACCATGACGGCAAGGTGATTTTCGACCTCGGGATGCAGGACCATTCGGATGCAGGCTTCATGGGCGAATTAGGGGATAAATGCTTCCCCGGCATGCACGCTTATTTCTGCGCCGGTGATGAGGGGGTGATAGTTGCGGATCTGAAAGGCCGGGTGCGCTACAAGGAGATCCTGGGCCATGCGCAGCGCATGGCGATCGGCGATTTCCGCCCTGAGCTGCCGGGCTGCGAGGTGGCCCAGAACACCTACTGGGGCGAACATAACCTGATAACTGTCCACGCCTCGGATGGCCGCAAGCTCGGCGAGTACCAGCCGCATTATATCGGCTCGACTCTCTGCGCAGTGGACTGGGTGGGCGACGGCACAGCCTTGCTGCTCCTCTCAGGCGACCAAAAGCTCGGCGGGATGATCGACGGTTACGGGCGGCGGGTGGTGAGATTCACGGACCCCGGGCACCCGGTTCTCTGCTGCGATGCAATAGATATCTGCGGGGACAGACGGGACGAGGTGGTTCTCTGGGACCGCGACCGGATGTGGATCTACACCCAAGACACGAATGTCCCGGCCCCGGAGAAAATCGTGCCGCTTTATAAACCGCAGCTTTACAGCCGCAGCAACTACCAGATGTACTGGGCCGTGCCACAGCATTAAAAAGCAAAAGGCTGGGGATTAGGTGATTAAGTCCCCCTTGGAAAAGGAGGGATAGAGGAGGATTTGCTTTTGCAGGGGTCTAGAGTGGAGCCGCTACAATGAGAATGGTCAATAATCAACACGTTTTTTAAGAGCAAAAGGTTCTTCCCTTAGAGCAAGGAGTCTCACGGTATGAAAGTAAAAACAAAACAAAGACAAAATAGAGGTTGCTACAGAAGGTTGAGAGTCAAGCGCAGGGCCGCTTTACTGAATATTTTCTCCCTGTTACTTCTCTTTCTCTCGTTTTCAGCCGGCGCAGCCTGGGCCAAGAAAGCGTCAATCGATCAATCCGGGATGACGCCCGAGTTGAAAAAGACCGCCCTGGACTATTGCAGCGAGAGCCTGCTCCGGACGATTTCCGTAGTGGGTGACAGCTTCCCGGAAGCTACCGAGAACGGAGTATGGAAAATCAATTCCGGCGGCTGGACAGGCGGCTATTTCGCCGGCATGCTCTGGATGATGTACCAGGCCACAGGCGGCGGCAACTGGCTCCTCCAGGCGCGCCGGTATACGGACCTCCTGGAAGGTAACCAGTTCGATGTGGATAATATCGATATCGGCATCCTTTTCTGGCCCTCTTTTGACAAGGGTTATATGATCACCGGGGACAGGCGGTACCACGAGATCGGGATCGCCGGGGCGCGCACCATGATGAAGCGCTTCAATGAGCGCGGCGGATATTTCCAGAACTGGGGAAGGCTGGGCGAGCGGGAGCAGGCCGGGTTCGTGATCGTGGACTGCCTGATCAACCTGGACCACCTTTTCTGGGCCAGCCGCGAGACCGGCGATCCCTCTATTGCAGCCTGCGCTGTGAGCCACGCCCGCAAGACCGCGGAAAGCCATGTGCGCGATGACGGCTCGAGCTACCAGGTAGTCGAGTTCGACCAGGACACAGGCAAAATGCTGCGCGGCCTGAAAAAGCAGGGCTACAGCGACGAGAGCACCTGGTCGCGCGGGCAGTCCTGGGGGGTCTACGGTTTCAGCCGGGCTTACAAGAATTCAGGGATGCAGGAGTTCCTCATGGCCGCAAAGCGCATGGCCGACTGGTTTATCGATCACCTGCCGCCGGACTTTGTCCCCTACTGGGACTTCCAGGCGCCCAAGATCCCGGATGATGCCCGCGACACCTCGGCCGCCTCAATGGCCGCCTCGGGCCTGATCGAGCTCGCGACACAAGTGAAAGACACCGGTGAAAGGCGCAGGTACCGTGAGGCCGCGGAAAAAATCATGGCCTCGCTCACCAGGAGCTACCTGACAAAAAACCTGCCTGGCCGCAATGACGGAGTACTCACCGGCGGCACCTATTTCTATGAGAAAAACGCCAGCGTGAACCAGGCCAATATCTGGGGGGATTTTTACTATCTGGAGGCGCTCCTGCGCCTGGATGGGAAAGTAAATTAATGATTATCTAGTAAACTATATCAGGTATTGGAATGCAACCTGTGTTCAAAGTATATTGTATTCAAGTTTTGCATGCCTTTTGGGAATCGACTCCCGCAAATCCTTGACTGTAAAGGTTCTCCCGCTTTTCAAGTGCCGAAGACAGCTTAAAAAGTCAAAGTTCTGGCCTAGATAAGGGGAAGGAAAATGGATAAGCACATTATTGGACGGCGCGATTTTATGAAAGTCCTTGGCTTTGGCGGCGGGGTGGCGCTTGCCCTGCCCCGGGAGTCGAGGACCGGTGAAGTAGAACGAAGAAAGCCCAATGTTATTCTGGTGATCACGGACGATCAGGGCTGGGGTGATATTCATTCACACGGCAACGTCTTGCTCGATACCCCGGTGATGGACCGGTTGGCAGCCTCCGGCGCGCGGTTCGACCGCTTCTATGTCAGCCCTGTCTGCGCGCCAACACGCGCCAGCCTGCTGACCGGAAGGTACTCATTGCGCACAGGCACCTCCGGCGTAACGCGCGGTCTTGAAACCATGCGTGCTGAGGAAGTGACTATTGCCGAAATACTCAAGGGCGCAGGCTATATGTGCGGCTGTTTCGGGAAATGGCACAATGGCGCCCACTACCCTTATCACCCCACCGGACAGGGGTTCGATGAGTTCCTGGGCTTCTGCGCAGGGCATTGGAACAATTATTTCGACACCAGCCTGGAACATAA
>DATKXY010000130.1:0-50119 GCA_035528795.1 archaeon
AACTACGCCCTGGCTTATGCCGGGATTGCCGACTCGTATAATACAATGGGTTTCTGGGGTTATTGTCCTCCACGGGATGCATTTCCAAAAGCCAGGGCTGCAGCTCAGAAGGCCCTGAAAATCGATGACACGCTCGCCGAAGCCCACACTTCACTGGGTTGGATCAGTGCAAATTATGATTTTGATTGGCCTACTGCAGAACGCGAATACAAGCAGGCCATTGCACTCAACTCTGGTTATGCGACAGCTCATAACTGGTATAGCGTCTATTTCATGAACATGGGGCGATTTAATGAAGCCCTTGCAGAGAACAAACGAGCCGAGCAACTCGATCCGTTATCAATTGTGACTAACTATGTTGCGGGCGAAATCTTACGCTGCATGGGCAGATATGATGAAGCAATAGAACAGTTTCAAAAAACGATAGAGATAGAACCGTATTTTGGAGTCGGATATTGCTATCTTGGATTAGCATTCAGTCAAAAGAATAAGTATAAAGAGGCTATTACAGCTTTGCAAAAGTCGATAGAACTTACAAAAGGCTTATCCTGGTCTAAAGGAATTCTGGGGTATATCTATACATTGGCAGGCGAAAAAGGTAAAGCGGAGCAAATGCTCTATCAGATGAAAACGCGGTCGAAAAAGAGATATGTCTCATCAGCAAGCATAGCTCTAATCCATGCAGGATTGGGCGAAAAAGATAAAGCAATTGAATTGTTGGAGAAGGCTCAAGAAGAACGTTGTTCTCTTTTGCTTTTCAGTAAATTTTTCCGTGAACAAGATATCTTTAGCTCTGAGCCCAGGTACAAAGCCCTGTTAAAAAAGATTGGATTGGACAGGTGAAAGAACAGCGCAAATTAGCCGCAATAATGTTCACCGACATCGTGGGCTATACCGCCCTGATGTCTAAGGACGAGCAGCACGCGCACGAGATTATACATAAGAGCCGCGATATCCTGAAAGGATTTATCGAGCAGTACAACGGCGAGTGGCTGCAGGCTGTGGGTGACGCCACCCTTTCGAGCTTTGCCAGCGTGGTGGACGCGGTGAACTGCGCCCTGGAAATCCAGCGCACAATCCGGAGCGAACCCGAGCTCAGCCTGCGGATCGGCATCCATATCGGGGATGTGGTGTTCGAAGAAGGGGAGGTGTACGGGGATGGAGTCAACGTGGCCTCCAGGCTGGAGCAATTGGCTGAGCCGGGAGGTGTCTGCATTTCCGGTCAGGTTTACCGCAACATACGCAACAAGCCGGGCATAGAGGCTATATTCATGGGCGAGAAGACGCTGAAGAACGTCGACCTGCCGATGAAAGTCTATGCGCTAACCGTAGTGGAGCAGCCTGCCGCTTTGCCCGAGCCTCATGTTGATAAGGAAACTGAACCGGCGCCTGCAAAAAGGCGCAGCCGCAGAATTCTTATTGCGGTGGCCGGAATAATAGTCGTCACTCTGGGACTTTATGCAGTTTACTCACGATATCTCACTGTACCGACTACTGTCCCCGGTGAGAAAGAGATAAGATCTATTGCCGTGCTGCCATTTGCGGATATGAGCGCAGAGAAAAACCAGGAGTATTTCTGCGACGGCCTTGCTGAGGAACTGCTGAACATGCTTGCAAAGGTTAAAGAGCTTCGGGTCAAGGCACGCACTTCGTCTTTTTCCTTCAAGGGTGAGAAAGTCGATATAGCCACAATTGGCGAGAAGTTAAACGTGGAGTCGGTGCTGGAGGGCAGTGTCCGCAAGTCCGGTGACAAGGTGCGGATAACGACCCAGCTTATCAAGGTGTCGGATGGTTATCATCTCTGGTCGGAGACCTATGACCGCAATCTGGATGATATCTTCGCTGTGCAAGAAGAAATCTCCCGGCAGGTAGTGGGTGCACTCAAGATAACATTACTCGGAGAAGACGCGAGTAAGTTAGCAAGACAACCCACGGAGAATATCAAGGCCTATGATCTTTATTTAGTGGGACGTCACCACTTGAACCAAGGTACTGTGGCAGCGTACGAAAAAGCCATTGACTACTTCACACAGGCAATAGAGCTTGACTCGAACTACGCCCTGGCCTATGCAGGACTGGCAGAGACTTATCTGTTTCAGTACCGCAACGCCAATCTCCCCAAAGAGGAGGCTCTCAGCAAGGCCGAAGAGGCTGCCAGAAATGCGCTTTCACTTGATGATCAGCTTGCTGAAGCCCACACTGCTTTAGGCCATGTAAAAAACAGGCAACAGAATTTATCCGGAGCCGAGGCCGAGTTAAAGAAGGCAATCGAGCTGAATCCGAACCATATGCCGGCGTATAGGTTATATGTAAATAATTTATTAGACTTGGGCCGGTATGAAGATGCACAGGCAATACTGGAGAAAGCGCTTGAAATCGATCCTTTGTCAAAAGAAATAATCGATTGGCTGAATCTCAACTTACTGATGCTGGGCCGGTTTGATGAGTCAAAAACAAGAGAATATTATGGGCTGTATGGTCGTCTGGAACAAGCCCTCAGGAAGGAGAAGACCCGCGTCGAGTTGGACCCTGGCAATTCTAGAAAACATGCCATACTCGCCTGGATCTATACAGGACTGGGAGAGTACGAGTTGGCCGAAAAATCCCTGGCCCGTGCAAGAGAGCTGGCACCAGAGAAGATAATCATCGGTGAATTTGGAGAGAATTATCTTTATCTTGCCCAAAAGCATTTTACTCGATACATGCAATTCACTTACGATATACTGAGCAAAGACCCCGAAAATTGGCAATTAATCACCAAGGCTGCATTTGCCGAAATGCAGGTCGGCAACTATGAAAAAGCCCTCACGCTGTACGAACGTGCCCGCTCAGCTTATAAACAGGTTGGTATTCCATTCGGTCTTATCCCGTGGTTAATTGCCGCATTTGGCAGAGCTGATCTTGTATATATGGCGAACGCTTACTTCAAGACCGGTGATGCAGAATCGGGGGAGAAACTGCTTGCCGAGAGCCGGGTTTTCCTGGAGAAACTGCGCGAGCAGGGCCTGGGAACACCTGCCAGCTATTACTTTGAGGCTTCGGTCCATGCCTTGGGAGGCAACAAAGAAATGGCCTTCGCCTCGTTACGCAAGGCAATCGACCTCGGCTGGCGACTGAGCTGGTATGCCAGGATCGACCCGACTCTGGAATCCCTGCGGGATACCCCTGAGTTCAAGGATATGATGGCAGAGGTGGATGCAGATATAGCCCGGCAGCGCCGGCAGCTTAAGGAAGAGGGTCTGCTTTAATGAGAGCCGAGGCCCAGGGGGCACACTACCCGGTTTTCACAGCGTTTCCTGGTGGATAACCACATCCCTTCGTCTTTCTTACCTCGGGATACACCTTGCGAGCATTATCAAACTTATACTACATCCGCCCGACTACCTCTATTCTGCAACTGAACTATAAGCCTGACGGCTTGGCCGGATATTTCTTGAATTTCCCGAAACCATGATTTATACTTGCGTTAAACTGATTGCTACCTGCCCCTGCCATCCATCCTCGGCCATACCATGAAAGAGCAGCGCAAATTAGCCGCGATCATGTTCACCGACATCGTGGGCTACTCCGCCCTGATGTCCAGGGACGAGAAGCACGCGCACCAGATTATTCATAAGAGCCGGGATATTCTCAAGCAACTCATCGAGCAGTATAATGGCGAATGGCTGCAGGCTGTGGGTGACGGCACCCTGTCGAGCTTTGCCAGCGTGGTGGAAGGGGTGAACTGCGCCCTGGAAATCCAGCGCTCGCTCAGGAGCGAACCAGAGCTAAGCCTCCGGATTGGCATCCATGTCGGGGATGTGGTGTTTGCAGAAGGCGAGGTGTATGGGGATGGAGTCAACGTGGCCTCCAGGCTTGAACAATTGGCCGCTCCGGGAGGGATTTGTGTGTCCGGGAGGGTATACAGTGAAATCCGCAACAAGCCGGGCATAGAGGCAATATTCATGGGCGAGAAGACGCTGAAGAACGTAGACCTGCCGATGAAAGTCTATGCATTGGCCGTAGAGGAGCTGCCTGCCGCTGTGGCCAAATCCCGGATTGCCAGGAAACTTACCAAGCTAAAACCCCGGCCCCTTGTAAAGCGTGCCTGGCTGTATGCCGGCGCAGCCTCCCTAATTGTTATCCTGGCGGCGGCAGGCTACCTGCTGTGGCGGAACGTTAGCGAGCCTCTAATGCTGCGGCTCACCAATGCCACTCCTGTAACCTCCACAATCGGGGTGGAAGATTATCCCACCTGGTCGCCGGAGGGCGGCAGGCTGGCCTACGAATCCAATCAGAGCGGCAACTGGGACATCTGGGTCAGGCAGACAGTGGGAGGCCCTCCGCTGAACCTGACAGAGGACTACAAAGGCGCTGACAGGTGCCCGAGCTGGTCCCCGGACGGCAGCCAGATCGCTTTCTTTTCGAGCCGGGACGGCGGCGGGTGTTTTATTATCCCGGCAATCGGGGGCCCACCCCGCAAGGTAGTGAATAATTTTAGCTGGTCTAGCGAGCGGCCTCAGTGGTCAGCGGATGGAACTGCCCTGGCTTTCGTGAAGCGGGATTCCACCGGCTATTTTATTGAAATCGTTTCCCTCCTGGGTGCCTCTTCCCGGCGTCTGTCTCTCCCGGAGCAGATATTCAATGTATGGGAATTGAGCTGGTCTCCGGACGGGAGATTCTTTGCTTACGTGACTCGTCTGACTTCCTATTCACCCACTTCTCGGTTGTGGGTGTTGCGAGCGGCGGATGGAATGGGATTTCCGGTGACCGAGGAAGGCACAGTGGATTGCAGTCCAGGCTGGTTGGCGGACAGCCGGTATCTGTACTTTGTCTCGAATCGCGGGGGCAGCATGGACCTCTGGCGCCTGGGAATTAACAAAAACGGCAGACCGGCAGGCGAGCCCCGGCAGCTCACCACAGGGCTTGACCTTAAATATGCGAAATTCTCGCAAGATGGAAAGAAACTGGCGTATTCAAAGAAGAGGTCTGTGTCGAATCTGTGGCGGCTGCCGATCCTGGAGGAGCGTCCGGCTACCTGGATGGATGCCCGGCAGCTCACTTTCTTACAGGCAAACATTATAAAAGTTGATGTGTCTGCGGATGGGAAGAAATTGGTTTTTCATTCGGATCTGGATGGAATGGAGCATCTCTGGATGATGCCAGCAGAAGGTGGGGAGCCGCAGCGAGTGACCATGGATCCCATGATGCAAGCCACTCCCGCATGGTCGCCGGACGGGAAGGAGATTGCGTTTCATTCATCTCGCGGCGGAAACCGTGATATCTGGGTGGTCCCTTTGGGAGGGGGGGCGGTGCGCCAGGTGTCCCGGCATGAGGCAGTGGACGTTAATGCAGATTGGTCACCGGACGGCCGGGAGATTGCGTTTAGCTCTGATCGAAGCGGGAACCGGGACATCTGGGTAATCCCTGCGCAAGGCGGTGAGGCACGGCAAATAACCTTCGATCCGGCATCAGACAATGAACCCCGGTGGTCGCCGGACGGGCAATGGCTGCTCTTTATATCTGACAGGTTGGGAGAAAGTCGGTTATGGAAGGTGCCGGCTGCCGGTGGAAACCCGGTACCAGTAACAGAGGAAACAGGCAGCTGGGGTGTCTGGTCGCCGGATAGCAATAAAATTTATTTTAATAGGGCAGACAATATATGGGAAGTGCCTTTTGAAAGAGGTCCCGAACGCCGGTTAACCGATCTGACAGGCAAGGCGGGCTTTTTAAACGCAGGCCCGGGAACGGACGGGCAGTATCTCTATTTTATCTGGGGTGAGGAAGAAGGAGAAATCTGGGTGATGAACGTGGTAAAGTAGGGGCACGGCATGACGTGCCCTGTTCGGGCTTGCTGGTCACGCGAATTACGCGGGTCAACCAATGAAAGAGCAGCGCAAATTAGCCGCGATCATGTTCACCGACATTGTGGGCTACTCCGCCCTGATGTCTAAGGACGAAAAGAAAGCGCGGCAGAGTCTGGAAAAACACCGCCATATCCTGAAATCATTGGTTGAGCAGTTCGACGGTGAATGGCTCCAGGTAGTCGGCGACAGCACGCTTTCGAGCTTTGTCAGTGTGGTGAACGCGGTGGCTTGTGCCTTGGAAATCCAGCATTTACTGATAAGAAAACTCGAACTCAAACTCCGTATCGGTATTCATCTCGGGGATGTGGTGTTCAAAAAAGGCGAGGTATATGGAGATGGAGTGAACGTGGCTTCCAGGCTCGAGCCCCTGGCTGCGCCCGGCGGTATCTGTATTAGCGAAAGGGTATATAACGAAATTCGAAACAAACCGGAGATGAAAGCTGTTTTTCTCGGCGACAAGACCCTGAAAAATGTCGATCTTCCGATGAGAATCTATGCACTGACCGGAAAAGGCCTCCCCGTCATTTCAGCCAAAGCCTTCCTTGGCGAAAAACCTTCCGGGACGAAACCGCTGCCCTCGATCGCTGTGCTGCCTTTTACAGACATGAGCCCAGGCAAAGAAGAGGAGTATTTCTGCGACGGCATGGCGGAGGAAATTATCAACACACTTACACACGTGGACGGTTTGCACGTCGTTTCCCGCACTTCGAGTTTCGCGTTCAAGGACAGGCGGGAGGATCTCCGCGAGATCGGCAGGAAACTGAACGTGGAAAAGCTGCTGGAAGGCAGCGTGCGCAAATCCGGCAACCGTCTGCGCATCACCGTACAGTTGATCAACGTGGAAGACGGCTTCCATCTCTGGTCTGAGCGCTACGACCGCGAGATGGAAAATGTGTTTGCCATCCAGGATGAAATCTCCCTGGCGATAGTGGAAAAGCTAAAGGTCAAGCTTTTGAACAAGGAAGAAGTATCGATTGTCAAACGCCATACCGGGGATCTCGAGGCTTATAAGCTGTATTTGATGGGCCGCTATTACTGGGGAAAACGCTCCGAAGAGGGGTTGAAAAAAGGACTCGAATATTTCCGACAAGCGATCGACAAGGACCCGAGCTATGCCCTGGGTTATGTCGGGATTGCCGACTCTTACAGCGCTTTGTGTTTCTGGGGCTTCCTTTCTCCAAAGGATGCTTTCCCCAAAGCAAAGGCAGCAGCAAAAAGGGCCCTGGAAATCAATGACAAGCTCGCTGAGGCTCACGCCTCGCTGGCCTTTGTTCACTTTTCCTATGATTGGGACTGGCCTGCCGCCGAAAGTGGGTTCAAACAGGCTCTTGAGCTTAATCACAATTATGCACCAGCTCGGCAGTATTATGCCGAATATTTGCTAAAAATGGGAAGGGTAAATGAAGCTCTTGCACAACTCCAGCGGGCTCAGGAAATCGATCCGTTGTCGCTGATAATCTACTTTGTCTTTGCCAAAGCTTATCTCGATCTGGGAAGATATGATGAAGCCCTGGAACAGAGCAAAAAAGCACTCGAACTTGATCCGGACTTCGGGCCGATACATTTTTTTATCGGATTGCTGAACGAGGATAAGGGAGCCTACAAGAAAGCCGTTACAGCCTATCAGAAGGCGGTAAAACTTACCGGAGGCTTATCTTTGGCAGGTGGGAGGCTTGGATATGTTTATGGAATCCTAAACGAAAGAGAAAAAGCGGAGCGAATCCTCCGGGAACTGCAAGAAAAAAAGAAGGAAAGATATATCTCATCATACTTCATCGCTTTAATTTATTTGGGATTGGGCCAAATCGATAAAGCTTTCGAATGGCTGGAGAAAGCTTTCGAAGAACGTGATTTCGGCTTAACAAATATCACCTCCTTCCCTGAATTCGACAAACTTCACTCGGACCGGAGGTTGACCGCTTTACTGAAAAAAATCGGACTGGGTATCTGAAAAAAACGTATGTATAAGGATTTAGAAAATATATTAGATGAACTTTTTTTCATCTATCCGGAGCTTTGAGTCAAAGCCCTGCTATGTATGTCGTCAGAACAAGTTGGACAGTTTGAGTTATTAATTAAGATGTAGTTCTCAGTAATTGCAACTGATTTTTCAACCCTCCATTGCCATGGTTAAAACCTTCTGGCTTTCAGCGTCTCATGTTTGACCATATCCCTCAGCGATATCCTTGTTTGCCTTTAATACGGCAAACATTATCGGGATTTAGGTTAAGACATTCTGTTTGACATGCAGGCGGCCAACAAGGTTTCGACCAATAATCGACCATAGCTTTTTGGTTATATGTTCTGTCACAAACTGCCACAGGATGACCTCCGGCCTCGAGGGCCGGCGGTCATTATCGTCTTACCAAAATTAAAAAGGGCTTGCCGTTTCCAGCAAACCCTTGTCAGATATGGCGGGGCCGACGAGACTTGAACTCGCGACCTCCGGCTTGACAGGCCGGCGTTCTAACCAACTGAACTACGACCCCGCTTTTTAATTATTATCAATCATATACGGATTAAATTTAAACGTTTACCAGTTTTTGTCAATAGCTAGTCGGGCCCACAATTATTTATCGGAGAGATATAACTTTGCCCGGTCTTGCGAACCAAAGGGCGATTACGGCAAGTTCGTCTCACCCATCAAAAACTTATCTATACCTCTTGCCGCCTGCCTTCCCTTGTATATTGCATGCACCACCAAGGAAGCGCCAATAACCATATCACCCGCGCTGAAAACACCCTCTTTGCTGGTCATCTGACTCCCATCCACAAGCACATTGCCCCGCTCATCCAGGGCCAAACCCAACTCATTGATCATGCCCTCATGCACCGGATGGAGAAAACCCATGGCCAAAAGAACCAGATCCACATCCAACTCAAATTGAGAGCCGCTTATTTGAATTAACTTATCCTTGGAGTTGTCTAATCCGACCTTGACACCCTTCAGTTTTTTGACCCAGCCTTTCTCCCCACAGAAAGCTTCGGTCATTACGGACCAGCGGCGGATGCAACCCTCTTCGTGGGAGGTACTGCTGCGTAATATGTTGGGCCACATGGGCCAGGGAGTTTCCGGGTTTTGACATTCCGGGGGTTTGGGTAGAATTTCCAGTTGATAGATTTCAGCGGCTCCCTGGCGGTTGGCCGTGCCTACACAATCGGCCCCTGTATCTCCGCCCCCAATGACCACCACTCGTTTGCCTTGAGCTAATATATCTTCTTCAACACTAATTTCGTCACCCGCAATCCTACGGTTCTGCTGTTCGAGATAATCCATGGCAAAATGGATGCCTTTAAGGTTTCTTCCCGGAATTTTCAGGTCGCGGGGGGTCATTGCCCCAGCTGCCAGACAAAGCACATTAAACTGCCGAGTGAGATATTTAGCCGACACATCTTTACCCACCTGGACACAGGTTTCGAACTCAATCCCCTCTGCTGAGAGCAGGCGCAGCCGGCGGTCAAGAATGCCCTTGTCCAGTTTGAAATCGGGTATGCCATAGCGCAAAAGGCCGCCCAGGCGGTCATTTTGTTCGAAAACCGCCACCCGGTGGCCCACCTTGTTCAGTTGATGGGCACAAGCAAGGCCTGCCGGACCGCTTCCGACCACAGCCACTGATTTGCCGGTGCGCTGATTCGGGGGCCGAGGCTTAACCCAACCCTCGGCAAAGCCCTTTTCTATGATCTGCAATTCAATTTGCTTGATCGACACCGGTTCATCGTGAATGGCAACCACGCATGCCGTCTCGCACGGTGCAGGACAAACCCGGCCGGTAATCTCCGGGAAATTGTTTGTGCTGTGTAAAACCTCCAGGGCATCTCGCCACTGTTCCCGGTATACCAGCTCATCGAACTCAGGGATGAGATTCTGTACCGGACAACCCACTCCATGGCAAAAAGGAATGCCGCAATCCATACAGCGCGCAGCCTGGGTACGGAGTTTCTCTTCCTGCAACAAGGAATAAACCTCTTCGTAGTCCTTCACCCGCTCGTCAACAGGCCTGGCTTTCGGGTTCTCCCGCTTGTACTCCATAAAACCGGTGGGTTTACCCATTCCAAACCTCCACACGCTTTGTTTCCACATCTTCCTTTATCATCCGTCCGAGCACACGGCGATATTCCATAGGCATCACTTTTAAGAATTGATGGATTTTATTGTGCCAATTTTCCAGAATCCTCTTACCCAAGGGGCTGCCAGTGAAACGGACATGCTGCTCAATAAATTTACGCAAATTGGCGATATCCTCTTCTTCAGTTACGGATTCAAGATCCACCATATCCAGATTACAGCGCTGGTCGAACAATCTCTGCTCATCGAAAACATAGGCGATCCCGCCGCTCATCCCTGCTGCGAAATTTAGCCCGGCCGGTCCGAGTACCACCACCACTCCACCTGTCATGTATTCGCAACCGTGATCCCCTACTCCTTCCACCACTGCACAAGCTCCGCTGTTGCGGATGGCAAAACGCTCCCCGGCACATCCACAAATATAGGCCTCCCCTCCTGTAGCCCCGTAAAGAACGACATTGCCGACAACAATATTTTCCTCAGGCCTGAAAGTCGAATCTTTTGGAGGGAAAATAACAAGGCGGCCGCCGCTCATTCCCTTACCCACATAATCATTGGCATCCCCTTCCAGGTACAGGGAAACTCCGCCCGACAGAAAAGCGCCGAAGCTCTGTCCTGCTGAACCTGTGAGCTCGATTTTAATTGTATCGGGGGGAAGGCCTTGTGAACCGTATCTTCTTGAAACCTCGCCACTGAGCATAGTCCCCACAGAGCGGTGAACATTGCGGATACGCCGCCTGATAACGACCTTCTCTTGACGCTCCAAAGCGTATTTTGCTTTCTCGATCAACTTATGATCCAGCGCGGTCTTAAGAATATCGGGCTGTGAGGAGACATAATGCAAGCTGCTACCCCTGGGCACTTCGGGTTTGGCGAGTACTGCGCTCAGGTCGATTCCGCTGGCTTTCCAATGCTTGATTGCCGGAGCCATATCCAGGCTGTCCACGCGGCCGACCATGTCCTCAAAGCGGCGGAATCCCAGCTCACTCATTAACTCGCGAACCTCCTGGGCCATAAACCTGAAGTAGTTCACAAGATATTCAGCCTGGCCCAGGAACCGCTTGCGCAGCACCGGGTCCTGGGTAGCTATTCCGGTAGGGCAGGTATTAAGATGGCACTTGCGCATCATCACGCAGCCCAGGACTATCAGACAGGCTGTTGCAAAACCGAACTCCTCTGCTCCGAGAAGCGCTGCGATCACCACATCCCGGCCGGTCTTAATCTGGCCGTCGGTCTGCACTTTAACCCTTGCACGGAGGTTGTTCATCACCAGCACCTGCTGAGTCTCTGCAAGCCCGATCTCCCATGGGACACCCGCATGCTTGACTGAACTCAAGGGCGATGCGCCTGTGCCGCCCGCATCCCCGGCGATAACGACCACATCCGCACGTGCCTTGGCTACTCCTGCAGCGATAGTGCCTACGCCGATCTCCGAGACCAGTTTAACCGAAACCCTAGCCTGAGGATTTACATTCTTGAGATCATAGACCAACTGGGCCAGGTCTTCGATAGAGTAAATATCGTGGTGCGGCGGCGGGGAAATGAGTGTCACCCCGGGGACCGAATGGCGCACCCGGGCTATCTCGTCATTCACCTTGTGGCCTGGAAGCTGGCCGCCTTCCCCGGGCTTGGAGCCCTGAGCGATCTTGATCTGCATATCCTTTGCGCTCACCAGATAACTGCTGGTCACTCCGAAACGGCCCGAGGCTACCTGCTTGATTGCGCTGTTGGGATTATCTCCATTGGGATATGGTTTGAACCGGGATTCATCCTCGCCGCCTTCACCGCAGTTGCTCATCCCGCCGATACGGTTCATAGCGATGGCAACTGTCTCATGGACCTCGCGGCTGATCGAGCCGAAACTCATTGCCCCTGAGACAAACCGCTTCATGATTGATTCAACCCCCTCAACTTCATCAAGCGGCACGGGCCTGTCTTTTTTAAAATTGAAAAGGCTTCTCAAACTTTGCAATTTCCGGCTTTGGTCATTGGCCAGGGAAGAGAACTTCTTGTATAGCCCGTAATCTCCCTTTCTTGTCGCCTGCTGCAAAGTGCAAATCGTCTCCGGATTCCACATGTGATACTCGCCGTTGACCCGATAATGATACTCACCAGCCCGGGGCAGGAGAAAAGATCCGGGATCGCGCACTGGAAAAGCCATTCGATGACGGGCCAGGACTTCCTCGATGATTATATCCAGACCCGCACCGCCAATGCGGGAAATTGTGCCCGGGAAATAATTCTCGATGAACCGAGGATCAAGGCCCACTGCCTCGAATATCTGCGCTCCGCGGTAACTGCGGACAGTGGAAATTCCCATTTTGGAAAAGATCTTCAGCAACCCTTTCTCCACGGCTTTCATGTAATTTTCAATTGCATCCTGCACGGTGATACCGGCTTTGAGGTTACCCGAGATCACCAGATTGGCAACTGTCTCGAAAGCCAGGTAAGGAATAATGGCGCTTGCGCCATAACCTAAAAGCAGTGCGAAATGCGCTATCTCGCGCGCCTCTCCTGTCTCGATAACCAGACCTATCCTGGTTCGCAGTCCTGACCGGATAAGATGGTGGTGCACTGCGGAGAGAGCGAGCAGACTGGGTATCGGAGCCTGCTCGTGGTTTATGCCCCGGTCGCTCAGAATGATCAAGGCGTAGCCTTCCTGAACTGCTTTTTCCGCCTCGGCGAAACATTTCTTGAAAGCCTGTTTGACACCCTCCACCCCCTCCTTAACAGGAAAGATGATTGGTATGGTCTTGGTGAGGAAACTTTCCTTCTGGGAACTTTTGAGTTTCACCAGATCGTCATTGGTGAGAATCGGCCGGCTGAGCTTAAGAAGCCTGGCGTTTTTCGGGGTCTCTTCCAGCAGGTTCGCCTCTTTGCCGATATAACTCATCAGGGACATGACAAGCTGCTCGCGGATCGGATCAATCGCCGGGTTGGTAACCTGGGCGAAAAGCTGCTTGAAATAGTTGAAAAGCAATTTCGGCTTGTCGCTCAAGACCGCAAGCGGGGTATCGTTTCCCATCGAGCCTACAGGCTCAGAAGCGTTTTCGCTTATCGGGCGCAAAAGAATGTTCAGGTCTTCATCAGTGTAGCCGAATGCGATTTGCCGCTGAAGGATTGTTTCCTGGTCAGGGCGCACGGGCATGGCGCAGTCGAACAGTCCTCTCAGCTCGATCTTGTTTTCAGCCACCCAGCGGCGGTAAGGCTGGAGACGGCTGATTACCGCTTTGATTTCCGGATCGTAAATGATGCGATTCCGCTCCGTGTCGACCAGAATCATCTGACCCGGCCCCACCCGGCCTTTACTCTTGATATTCTTGGGAGAAAATTCGAGCACCCCCACCTCACTGGCCAGGACAAAAAGGCCGTCGTTGGTCACCACATAACGTGCCGGGCGCAGGCCATTGCGGTCAAGGCAACTGCCGATTATCCGGCCATCCGTAAAAGAGATGGCCGCCGGTCCATCCCAGGGCTCCATAAGTATGCTGTGGTACTCATAAAATCCCCGTTTATCTTCCGACATCTGGTATTTAACGCCCCAGGCCTCCGGGACCAGCATCATCAGCGAATGGGGCAGAGAGCGGCCGCAGGCGGTAAGCAGCTCGGTCATATTATCGAGAGCCATCGAATCGCTGCCTCCCGGGGTGATAATCGGACGCAGCTTCTCGATATCAGCGCCGAAAAACTCACTGCGGATGGTCGCTTCCCTGGCGCACATCCAGTTAATATTACCGCGCAGGGTGTTGATCTCTCCGTTGTGGGCCAGGACCCTGAAAGGCTGGGCCAGCTCCCAGGAGGGAAAAGTATTCGTGCTGTAGCGCTGGTGAACCAGGGCCAGAGCACTTGTCAGGTCCGGATGGTTAAGATCTTCATAAAACAGAGGCACCTGATGGGCCAGCATGAGGCCCTTGTAAACAACAGTTCGTGATGAGAGGCTGGGCAGGTGAAAAACGGATGTCCCGATTTTACCGCTGGTGCGGACCTTGTTTTCGGCGATTTTTCGTATCAGAAGCAGCTTGCGCTCAAAAGAGGGGCGATTCCCGGTTGTATCAGCGATAAAAAGCTGACGGATCACAGGCTGGCTTTCCCGGGCGGACCTACCCAGCGTCTTTGGCCTTACCGGCATATCGCGCCATCCCAGAAGCTGTTGACCGGCTTCCTCCACAGCCTTTTCCATGACCCATTCACAAAAGGAACGCTGGCTGCCCTCCCGGGGCAAAAAGACCATGCCTACTGCATAACTACCGTAGGCAGGCAGCTTGATATATAACTCCGAGCATGCCTTGCGGAAAAAACTATCGCAAACCTGAATCAGGATCCCGGCTCCATCACCGGTTTCCGGGTCGTCGGCTACAGCACCCCGGTGAGTGAGATTTACCAGAATCTGGATCCCCTGGCTGATTATCTCGTGGCTCTTCTTTCCCCCCACATGGGCCACGAAACCGACCCCGCAACTGTCGTGCTCGAACTCCGGTGGGTAAAGGGTATTTTCCGATTTTACGTATCTATGAATCATTTCCGCCTGGCTGATTTTGATCTTTCAAATTCGGTCTCGAATTACTACTCAGGTCATAAAATTGTTTGCATCTATCCGTAAAGGAAATTTCTTTTCTTCTTTTGAAGGCAAAAGAAGCAAAACCATTTCTTTTTAAACAAAAAGAAACAAAAGTTAATCCTGGCATTTAAGTCCTTTACTCCGCTTCGCCAAGCTCGCCTACGCGCAGGAAGCCTGCGCAAAGGCCTGCCTGGGCGGTGTACATCCAGTATGGCGATGATGGAAATTACTTGTCTTTTACACGCTCCAAAAACAGGGTCCCCGGACTTCTGGGCTTCTTATGGCCTCTTATTTCACCTGGGATGATCTACCATCCCAGGTAGCTGCACTGAAACCTCTTTTCGGTAGTTGTACAAGTTTTTCTCTCGGAATATTTCAATCGTAGTTACATAAAGTGAGCCGCTGGCACCTGAAATTTAAAAATTGACACCTGGTAAATCATTCCTGCTTACTTGACTTTTATGAATAACCAAGGCTGAAGCATATAAACAATAATACAAATGGAAACTATTTAATGCTCCCTGTAGTAAAACGATTACAAATAATTTATAACTTTAAATTTAGCAAGTTATTTTTTCTCTGCTGATATATCTCCTAACTCCATGGAAAATATATTATTAAAGTGATTAACGCTCTTAGTGTAACAAAGTATCACAAATAAAAAGGCCCTTCCACTACCCGAGGCTTTGAGAGCAGGCAGCACAAAGGCCTTTATAATTTACTTTGCTTTTACTACATCGCTCAAGCTTAAGATTTTTAAACTTTTTTCCAATTGCTTGGAGTACTAACTTTATTTACCAGAGAGAACTTTCAGCAGAGCCAGCAAGTCGAAAATATCTGTGGCCCCGCTTGCGTTTACATCAGATGCGGCTGAAGCGGGAGTTGACCCGCCGAGCACTTTAAGCAGAGCAAGGAGATCGAATATATCGACTGAGCCGTTCCCATTGACATCGCCGGGGCTCAGGGTGGAGACAGTGATTGTTCCATCCACCAATTCGACCTCAATCTCCTTGGCAGTAGAATCAGCAAGAGTGGCGTTAGTCAGGGTAAGCGAAATGTCCCCGGAAGCATCCGCGGCAATCGTAAAAGTAACAACGAGCAACTCCTTGTCTTTCCCGGCCGGCACCGGATTGCTTAAGGTCAAATCAATCTGGGAAATAGCGAGTTTCCCCTTGGCGTTGGCATTGCTGATCGAAGCGGAATCTGCACCGACCAAAGTAAATCCTGTGGAGTCAGCGCCGTTGACAACGGTTTTTACCTGCAGCTTGGTGATATCAAAAAGCAAGTCGAAATTAAGTCCGACAATGTCCGTGTCCGATGTGGCCAGGATCTTTACCGCCACATCCGAACCAGGCCGGCCAGTAGCATCTTTGATACTCAGCTTGTTACCTTCCGGTTCTTGAGATCCCACGGTCACTGTACCATTAGTCACTGTCACAGTGATGTCCATCCCTGACACATCTGAGAGCGAGGCCTGGTCAAGACTTACAGAAATTTCACCCGAGGCACCGGTAGCGATAGTGAAAGTCAGGACAAAGAGTTTCTTATCCGTACCGGCCTGCACCGGGTTGCTCAGTGTAATATCAATCATAGAAACAACGAGCTTACCGCTGGTGTTAGCTGCGGTAATATCGTCTTCGCTGAGTGCCGTGGGGTCCAGCCCGGCTGCATCAGCCCCTTTCGCAGTTTCCTTAATCTGCAGCTTGGTCGCATCAAAAAGCACATCAAATTCTGCTCCGGCGAAATTCTGGTCTGAACTGGCAGTTATCTCTACAGTTACATCTGAGCCCGGCGCGCCGGAAACGGAAACCACTTTCAAACTATTCGCGCCAAATGCCAGGCTGGATCCGAAAAGCAGTGTGGTACAAAGGAGGGCAAAAGCTCTGTTAAAATACATGGCTAAAACTCCCTTTTGATAATTTAACACCACTTACCAGTTTTAGAAAATTTGCAAGGAAAGATTTGTTTTCAGTTATTTTAAACAATTGATTGAATAAAAACAAGCAATTTGTGAATGTTTCAGCCTTTATTACTCAATTATTGTCCCCGGGGGAGTATTATTAACTTATAATACGGCGGCCGTCAATCAAGTGGGGATTTGTCTGGCATGGTTACCTGTATCAGCTTCTGATCAACGGGCCCTTATTTTCCGGCTGCCAACAATTGTTGTTCAGCTTGCTAAAGCCAGTCAAGGCGATCCGGCGAATATTATTCGAGTGACTCCCGTTTATAACCCTTCGGCTCCTCCTCCCGCTCCAAAACCATAAAAGTCAACGTTGACGACATCCTGTCCATTGACTGTGACTTGTGTCGAGGTCGGATTAAATACTTGCAGCTCGGGAATCGGTATTCCAAAAATCATATATTCTCCATTTGGAACCAGGAACATGTAAAAACCGTTAGCGTCCGTTACGGTTGAGGCCTCCACATCCCCTATGAGCACCAAGGTAACATTGATTAAAGGCTGAACCGTACAGAAAACCCTTCCACCAAGCTTATAGAGTGCGGGAGTTTCCGGACCAACAGGAGAAGCCTTTATGTCCGGAACAACAACCGAATCCCCGTCTATCTCCACCGACAAGCTATAAGGGGTGAATGTGTAATTCTCCTTCTGCGGCACCACGGCGTAACGGGCGTTGAGAAGATGCTCGATCCGGAACTTACCATTAGCATCCGTGATAAGCGTCGTATCTAAATCAATACCCTTGATACTGACCGTGACCTCCGCCAGGCCAGTACTATCCTCCAATACCCTGCCGCTCATTGTATAATCAGCCAGGGTCGCCTGAAAGTCTGGAACGATTACAGAATCGCCTTCGATAGTCACTGTTACACTGTCGGGAAGGACCGTGTAATAGTAAGTTCTTATTATGGGCATCACTATGTATGTACCTTCTCTAAGGCCGTCAACGCGGAACATGCCAGCCGTGTCCGAGGCGACTCTGGTATAAAATCCTTCGGAGCTGACAATAGAGAATTCAACCCCGGCCAAGCCCTGGCCGCTCTCGAGCACACGACCGATAAGAGGAAAAGTCGGCAGCGGCGTCAGGTTTCCATCGCGGATATTTATCAACAGAGATACTACATCCAGAACGTTGAATTCACCGTCGCCATTGTAATCTGCCTCAGGGTCGTCAGGGTCTTCCAGACCTCGTAACAACAGGGCTATTGCGTCCGAAACGTCCGTTTCGCCATCCTCGTTGATATCTTCCATGTAAGCGACTTCAGCCCCGTTCTCGTCCTCATCTTCTTCCTGGGCTAATATGTTTGTACCGAGATTGGCAGTCGTGAACAGGAACATAAGTGTGATCAGTACAGTAACAGCAGGCGGAAAAAATTTGAAGTGACGAGCGGACATAATGATTATCCTCCCTTGTTCAATGGGATACTGGCCTGAATAATTATGCTCTGGAAACCAAATAACGGGTTTGAACCTGCATGCCTAATGAAATGAGAAAATAAAGAGCATGGACAGCTTCCTCTTGATCCCTTTCAAATATTACTAGACTGCTGGATTTAAGTCAAGTTGTAATAATTAATTGAAGAGCATTCCCAGTTGCCCTGCAGCGGGTTTCCGTATTTGGTTTTTGTAGTTAGAAATTCCGCTGGTACGAAGTGCGGGGAATATTGACCTGATGCCCCGGAGTTTGCTGCGGTAATGGTCAGTTTACAGGAATTTTATACGCCTAATGAATATTTTAAAAAAATTATCCCCATCTTCCTGTAATAGCAGGCAAAACCGGATCTCAGGGTCCTTGATCGTTTTTCAGCTCCGGGTACTGCTTGAGAGCAGATTCAACCATTAGCTTCTGATTATTCTTGTGTCCGCAGACATCGGCAAAATTTACAAATCGCTCCCATTCGTCCTTAGTAAACTTGCAGCTCAGGATATATTTGTAAACGTCTGCGAGCTTCTCATTATCCTGAGCTATTGTATAATAGCGCAGAAAAAAAAGGAGAACCCCTGCATTAGCCGGTTCCCGGGACAATATTTTAGAATATTTCATTCCCATGTTCCTCAGCCGGTTAGTCCACTTTACCCTTTCATCTTTCTCGAGATCAAGGTCCTGCACCCGCATTGAATAGTAGCAATCCGCCGCCATGAGCGGCTCCCCCTTCTTATCGTAAGCCAGGGACAACCGCATGAAATTATTTCTGGCATGTTTAGGATCCATCCTGAGATCCGTTAAATACTGTTGTCCGTAATATATGACGCTATCGGGCATCTCTCTCAGCAGATAATATTCCAGCATATTACCAATAGCCGTAGCCCTCCATTTCCCCACAGTCAGCCGGAATTGACGGTTCCCTTCATTGTAGAGCATTCTATCATAAAACAAATAACCCAGTTGCAGCTTACTGGAACCCTGGTGAAAATCAGCCTCACAAACGCTGTCAAGAAAACGCACTCCCCTGTTATAATCCGCATTAACCCAAATCCAGCCTGAGGCATGCAACCACGACGCAATGGCCAGCACTGCAAGATAAACCCTCCTGCTGTCACCCTCCGGCAGGATAAAAATCAAGCTCCATCCGCACAGCAATGTCAAAGGTACGGCTGGAAGTGAAAGAAGATCCCAATCCCTGACCCCTAAAAAAGGATTGAAAGCAAACAAGAAAAAGAAACTGCCCGCCGCTGCCCAGAATACAAATACAAATGCCGAATCCCCTGACTTAAGAAAAAATCGCCACCGCCCCACAATCACAAACAAACACACTGCCGCCGCAGGCGCTATCAAAAGCAAAAAATTGAACTTGTCCCAAAAATGCCGCAACTCGAACATCCGGTACGGAACATCACCCCCGTCAATCTCTCCGCTCAACGGCACAAGCGCATGACTGCCAAAAATCAACAACACCAATACCAGACAGCAAAAAGAAACCCCTGATACCCACCGCGAATTTACACCCAATATCCCCCTTGAACCTTTGAAATGAAACCTGGCAAGCCAGAGAAACAAAAGGGACGGGAAAAGAACCGCCCCACTGGTGTGAGAAAATAACGCCAGCAAAAACATTCCGGTCGGCAGCCAGGGATTCCTAACGCCGGCCCCCCTTAAATGCTTTATACCGAAATAAAGATAAACTGCAAGCCATAAATGAACCAAGGTGTAGCTTTCAGCATACCCAAAAAACAACTGCAAGCTCGAGGTCGAAATTATCAATACCCACAAGGCCAATCTTGATACGGAATCGGCGCTTACCTCCGAGACTATCTTCCAGCAAACCAGCAAGAAAAAAGGAAGCAAAAGAATGTGTAAAACCGAGTATGCAAACTCCCCACCACTAATTCCAAACTGGCCCAGCAGACGATAAAACAACTGGTGAAGAAAAAAATCGAGAGGCTCGTTCCGGTAAATAAAAAATGGACCTGTAACCTGCTCGATAAATGCAAACCCATCCCCCATAAAATGGTTCCGCGAGCGCAAAAACCAGCCGATAAAAAAGATAACTACGTACCCGCCGACAAAAAGCAATACCCTGTCAAAAGATACTATTCTCCGCCAGCCCGGCAAATCCACTCGGGAATTAAGATAAGAAACCCAGCGGCATCCCATGCAGAAAAGCAGCGCCGTGATTACGCAGGCAACCGCCAGCCGAAAATACCCCCCATAAGGTCCTAAAGGAATCAAGCCCCAAACCCGAGTCCAGCCGTAAAATGCCGCGGGCACTGAAAGCCAGATCCAGGCCAGCAAGACAATGACCGGCCAAACGTAAGAAAATGTCCGTCTTTTTTCTGTCATTTCCAGTATCTTCAGATTATCAGAACAGATCCAACATTAACCGCAATATGGTAATCTTGCTAAAAGCACATTTTAAAATATCAGGATAAATCAGGCGCGTTCCTGGTTTTATCCTGTTGTGTAAACTCAGAGATCAATGTTTCTGACTTCCCAATAATTCGGGATACTGCCCGATCGCAGCGCCGATCAGTGGCTTCAGATAATCATTATGACCGCAGACCTCGGCAAAATTAATAAACCGCGCCCAATCAGACTTTGAAAACTCTCTTCCCATGATGTATTTATAAACATAATCAAGCTTTCGCTGGTTCTGCGAAATTGTGTAATATCTCAGAAAATAAAGTAATGCCCCTCCATTATCCTGTTGATGTATCAATTCATTATAAAGTGCAGCCTGGCTCTCCATACGTACAATCCATTGAGTCCTTTCTTTCTCGTCCGGAGAAAGGCCCTGCTTTCGCATTGAATAAAAGCAATTTGTCGCCCCGATTGGATCGCCTTGCATATCGTAAGCCAAAGTTAACCGCATGTAGTTCTTTTTAGCTAAAATGGGGTCCATCTGGTATTTTTCAAATAATGGCGGAAGATAATAGATAACGCTATCAGGCATCCCCTCCATCAGAAAACATTCCGTCAAATTACTTTGAGCAGTACACAACCATTTTCCACCAGCCAACCGAAACTGATTAGCGGCCTCTTTATATAATTCTCTCTCAAAAAATAAAAAACCCAGTTGCATCCTGTCGGAACCCCGGTGAAAATCAGCATTGCGAACATGGTCGAGAAACCGCACCCCCCGGTCCATATCCGCATTGACCCAGACCCAGAGCATAGCATGGGCCGCAGAAACAAAAGCCAGGGAAAAAAGATAAGCCTTTCTTCTTTCTCTCCCAGGCAGCAACAAGATCAAGCTCCAACCACACCAGAGCATCAAAGGAACCGCCGGAAGAGAGAGCAGATCCCAATCCCTGATCCCTAAATCCGGGTCGTAAATAAAAGAAAAAAACGAGCAACCCGCTGCGGCCCAGAAAACGAAAACAAACGCCGAATCCTCCAGCTTGGTAAATGATCTCGCTTTAGCGACAAGCACCAGCAAACACACTACAGCTCCGGGCGCAATCAAAAGCAGGAAATTAAACTTATCCCAAAGATGCTTGAGACCATACATTCTGTAGGGGGAGTCAAAACCATCTATCGGGCCAATTAATGGGACCAGCGAGTCGGTATTAAAAAACAAAAGCAGCAAAAGAAAAGAGAGTATGGAGATTAAAAACACGATCCGTGATTTCAGCTCGATTATCCCCCAAGAAGTCCCTGGAGCAAGCCTCACAAGCCAGAGGTATAAAAGCGAAGGGAAAAGAACCAGGGCACTGTTGTGAGTGAGCAGGGAGAGCAAGAAGACAGCAGTCGGAGCCCAGGGATAGTTCCTTTCTTTTTCCCTTAAGTGCTTTATTCCGTAATACAGGTAAATCGATAACAATAGGGCGATAATTGTATAGCTCTCTACGTATCCGAAAAAAAGCTGCAGGCTCGAGGTTGACACAATAAGCAACCACAAGGCCAGGCGCTCCCAGGCTTCCCCTGTCACTTTTGCGGTTATCTTCCAGCAAGCCAGAAGGAAAAAGGGAAGCAACAGGGTGTGTAAAACAGCATAAACGGCCTCTCCATTACCGACCCCGAACCAGTCGAGAAGGCGATAAAACAACTGGTGAATAAAATAATCCAGCGGCTCTTTTGCGTAGTAACGGAACGGGCCCGTAACGGTTCCGATAAAAGCCAATCCATCACCCATAAAATGGTTTTGCGAGCGCAGCGGCCAGGCGATAAAAACCAGAGCCACATAGGCTGACATAGCTGCCATAAAACCGCCCCGTGTGTTGCGAAATCGGTCGAGCCCGGAAATATACCCTGAAACGGCTTCCATTCTGTTTCCGAGCCAGCTCAAGCGGCCGGAAACAGTTCCTGAAATCAAAACCGTACTCAACAGGGCCGCCGGAAGCACCCAGATCCCAGCCTCTGATCCCCAGGGAATCATGCCCCAGACCGATGACCAACCGGTAAAAACCACTCCCACAAATAACCAGATCCAGAGCAATAAGACAAAGTCCGGCCACAGGTACTGGAACGTATGTTCTTTTTCAGTCATCTTATCTCGGATTTAAATGGACAAGCCAGGCGAAACATGAAGCCGGAATACACGGATCGAGTGCAGCAGATATTAAAAACTTATCTCCCTTAACTGCCTGCTGTCCGGATATTGGATCAGAGCCTTATTTTTTATTTCAGCAAACCACTCCGGATGGTTTAAAGCGCCGACCATCTCGAGTATTCTCAGCCAGTCTGAAGGAGTAAAATTACAGATATGAATAGCGTTAATGATACCCCTTAAACTGCCGAGATCCTGAATGGTCCAGAAATAACGCAAAAAGAAACGATAATAATCCGTATTCAGCGGATTTTCTAGTAATGCTTTGGTATACCGGGGAGCCTGGGATTCCATAACATCAATCCAATTTCTTTTCTGTCGGTCGCTTAACAAAATGCCCTCTCGGGTCAGCTTCAGATAAATTGAAGATGCGCTGTCCGGGTACCCCGCCTGATCATATAAGATCAAAAGATTGGCATAGACCTGAGTTCGCAAACCAATATTATCCGTTCGCTCGAATATATCATCCGCTGCTTCTTTGACATACGCCTCATGCCGGAATAATTTCATGAAATCAGACAGTAATGACCAGGTGGAATGATCCATGTTTTGGAGCAGGAAAATACCGTATAAATTGGCAATTTTATTATCTTCCCGGGTCAGCGAATAAAAACGCAATTGAAATATTAAATCCCCGATCACTATTTTTCCATTGTTCATTTTTTGATAAATTGACTGAGCAGGGCGCCACATGGCCTGAAACCAATAGTATCTTTCTTCCTCTGAGATCTTTACACCGTGTTGCAGCATCTCCATGTGAGTGAGCGATGAACTGTCCAGCATACTGCGGCTGTCATATTCCAGACAGCGTTTTATATAACTGAAAGCTTCTGATTCCGGATCCAGATATATCCTCTTAACAAATACCAGTTTCTGTCTCTTGATATACCTCTGGATAAACTGTCTGTTTTCACCTGAAACAAAGTTGAAGATCTCCTTTAGCCTGTGCGGATCAAGAAGTTCACCGCGGGTAACAAGTTTGAGCTTATCATAATAGGCAGCCAGGTCCTTATTGCTTATGGCATTTTTCCCAGTCTCCAGAGTCTCGATATAGCCGTCGGGAATCCTTCGCTCAAAATGTCCGATCCGCCAATGGTTTTTATCCTGTACAGGCAGTCTGGCCAGCAGTGGGTCGGCCAGGGCCAAAGGGTCAAGAAAATGCACACCGGGACCCGCAAAATAGCCCATCATCCCGATCACTCCCTCGATCGGAACTTTAATACCGCTTTCCCTTAACTTTCGTCCCTTATACGGCAACAATCCTGTCGGCATCCGATCGACTGTCCCTGCTTTCAACAACCCGGTGCTTTGATAATAAAAAGCCCGCTCATCGCATATCCCCCAATGTTTGTCTATCTCCTTCGAAATGTAGTCTTTTCCACATTCCGGACCGCTCAGGAGAGGGGGATGGGGGGAACTGAAACCCAACAATAAAACCAGAAACCACGCGGCTGCATATCTGATGTTATCTGAAAACAGCTTATCGAAACGTGAAAGTACAGCCACAGAACAGAGCATTGGAGCCGCCAAAAAACGGCCGCTCATAAAACAGCCGCCGATCTTGACCACATAAACGATATATAACGCTGCTCCGAGAACTACCGGGATAAGCGGCTTCTCCTTTTTTACCAATGTTATCACTGTCACTGCGGCAATCAGAAAAACCGTCAGGTGATCCATCTCGACCGATTCCAGCAAATAGCGGCAGCCCTGAACTATTAACCTTAAACTATCGATTCCGGTATTCAATTTTGTATACGCGGTGTTTGGAAAAAGAAAACCATAATAAAAAAGTGAAAAAGCCTCCCAGATCAACAATGGCACGAAACCTGAAGCCACAGCATATACTCTTCTCCTGTCCGCTGTTTTAATAAATACAAAAACGAGGCACGGCAGGTAGAGCAAAGCCGTGTCCATCCGGTTCAGCATGCCCAGAGCGGCAATCAGTGACAAAAACAGGAGAGTCCTGGCATTTTTTTTCGAATTCAAATACAGATAAAGGAAGAGCAGCAGAAGCAGGTGGGTCAGCGGGTTTTCCAGGCCGGAGGTGCTGTAATCCATAAATGCCTTTGAAAAAAGCAGCATGCCGATTCCCAACAATGCCATCCTGGTATTCCTGGCGATGCCAAAGGCGAATACAAGAACAACGGCAAGGGAGACCCCGGCAGACAGGAATATGCCGGTATAAAATATTTCATGAGTAAGAAAGTAGAAGGCTGAAAGGAGAAACATCCATAGCGGATGCGTGTAGGTCTGGACTCTTTCGGCTGTGTTCCAAGACAGTCCGTAACCATTGATAAAATTATCCACTGTTCTGAAAGTAATGTAAGCGTCATCAGAGAGCCAGGCGTTTCGCAATAAAACAGCCGCAAACAACAGAATGAAAAGGGAGATCAACAAATTCCGCTGTCTGTCCGGGGTGAGAAAATTACTGTTTTCCCGCGAAAGCCTTTTTTTTTGAAGCTGCATTTTCATCTGTTTTATCAGCTTATAAATATCAGCACCGGGATCTCGAAAGCCTTCCGGCTTTAACTTCTGTTCAGGGCTGATTACTAGGTTCAGATTTTCTTATTGATAAGGATATAATAATTTTTATAGCTTTAAGAGCTTATGTTATCGCAGATCGAGGCGCGGGCCGGCATTCCTTTTGTAAAAAATCCGGAATGAATCTCACCCGCCTTTGAAATAAATTACTTCGGCAAATGATAATCTTTCAGCTCCGGATACTGGCTTACTGCTCTTTCCTGTATTTTGGAAAACCAATCCGAGCGGTCAATTGCCGCGGTCATCTCAAGTAACTGCAGCCAGTCTGCAGGCTCAAACCTCCCTTTAAGGATCTGGTTAATTATATTCTTCAGCTCCTGACTGTCTTGTTTAATCAGGAAATAACGTAAAAAGAAACTTAAATAAGCCGCATTCTGCGGTTCTTTTTGCATTGAACCGCTGTATTTTTCTTTCATGGATTCCATAACTTTAAGCCATTCTTCCAGGAACTCGTCACCCAGTTGTAAGGCGTTTTCTTTGATCTTTACAAATATTGCGGAAGCGCTGTCAGGATAACCCGCTGAATCATAAAACATCAAAAGATTCATATAGACCTGCGCCATTAATCCGGGGTTATCCGTATCTCTAAATATCTTCTCCGCACCCATCCTGATCAAAGATTGATGGTTGAAAGTTGTAATATAGTCTGCCAGGAAACGCCAGCCTTGACATTTTATTCGCCAGGCGGATAAATTTTGGTATACATTGACTAGCTGCTCGCTGTCCTGCAATATCGTGTAATAACGCAGCAGAAACATCACATTGCTGGCTGTCAGTACGTTAGTTATTACGCGGCGCTTGACCATCTTTTTGTGATAAGGCTTCATGGCCAGGCCCCAATAGAAATATTCTTCCTCGCTGACTTCGAGCCCCTGGTGATGCATCTTGAAGAAGACCGCCATTGCACTATCCGGCAGATCCCGGCTGTCATAGTTCAAGCATTGTTTTATATAACTAAAAGCGCTTGAATTCGAATCAAAATACATCCCATCGATAGATACGAGCATCTGTCTCTTCATAAACCGCTCGATCAAACGCTTGTTTTCTCCGATAATGAACTTAACGAGCTCATTCAGCCGGTCCGGACTGAAAAGCTCACCTCTGGTGACCAGCTTGAGTTTATCATAATAGGCGGCCAAATCCTTATCTGTGATGAAATTCTCTCCTGTATCTAAAGTCTTTATGTAACCATCGGGAATCCTCCGCTCAAAATGTCCTATGCGCCATTTTTCTTTATCCTGAACATGCAACCTGGCCAGCAAGGGGTCAGTCAGGGCCAGCATGTCGAGAACATGAAGGCGGGGTCCGCCAAAATAGCTTACCATACCGATAGCTTTCAGAATCGTAAACCTCTCTCCCTTTTTTCTTAACTCCCGTCCCTTATCCGCCATTGCCCCTGTAGGCATCTGGATGCCGCTTTTCGCTTTCAACAATCCTGTGGTCTGGTAATAAAAAGCCCGCTCGTTGGCAATCCCTTCCCATTTTTCTGCCTCTTCCAAGTCATAATCCTTACCGTATGTCTCATCACTCAAGATCGGGGGCTGCGGGGAACTGAAACCCAGGGCCAGAACGAGAAACCAGGCGGCTGCATATCTAATGTTATCTGAAAACAGCCTGTCGAAACGTGAAAGCACAGCCACAGAGCAGAGCAATGGAGCCGCCAAAAAACGGCCGCTCATAAAATCACCACCGATTCTTACTACATAAAGAGTGTACAACACCACTCCGAGAACGACCGGAATAAGCTTTTTATCCTTTTTTACCAATGTTACCACTGTGGCTGCGGCAATCAGAAAAACCGTCAGGTGATCCATCTCGACCGATTCCAGCAAATAGCGACAGCCCTGAACTATTAAGCTGTAACTATCGATTCCGGTATTCAATTTTGCATACGCGGTATTGGGAAAAAGAAAACCATAATAAAAAAATGAAAAAGCCTCCCAGATCAACAATGGCACGCAACCTAAAGCCACAGCATATATTCTTCGCCTATCCGCTGTTTTAATGAATACATAAACCAGGCTCGGCAGGTAGAGCAAAGCCGTGTCCATCCGGTTCAGCATGCCCAGGGCGGCGACCAGTGACAAAAACAGGAGAGTCTTGATACTTATTTTCGAATTCAAATACAAATAAAGGAAGAACAGCAAAAGCAGGTGGGTCAGCGGATTTTCCAGGCCGGAAGAACTGTAGTCGATAAACGCCTTTGAAAAAAGCAGCATGCCGGTCCCCAGCAACGCTGTCCTTGTGTTCCTGGCGATACCGAATGCGAATAGAATAACAGCGCCAAGCGAAATTCCCGCAGAAAGGAATATGCCGGTATAGAATGTTTCACGGGTAAAAAAGCGAAAGGCCATGAATAAAAACATCCATAACGGGTGCGTGTAAGTCTGGACCCGCTCGGCTGTGTTCCAGGTCAAGCCGTAACCATTGAAAAAATTATCCACCGTTCTGAAAGTTATGTAAGCGTCATCAGAGAGCCAGGCGTTGCGCCACAAAACGACCGCAAACAGGATGATGAAAAGGGAAATCAATGGTTTTCGCCGCCTCTCCAGGCTGAAAAAATCACCAATCCCGCTCGAATTTTTATTTTCGGTGAGCTGCATGTCCAAAAACACTTTAGAATTGACCTCTTACAACGAATAAAATCAATCCGGGAAAAACTACGGATTTTCCCAATTTTCAAATTTCAGAGGATAAATACTCTTTTATCTCTGGATACTCCCTCACCGCTTTGACAATCAGCGGTCTTAAAAAAGAATCATGGCCGCATAATTCCGCATATCTAATAAAACTCAACCAATCCTGCATGGCAAAGGAATTTCTCAAAATATGGCTGTAAATATTCTTGATATTAATCTCATCCCGCTTAATCGTATAATAGCGCAGGAAAAAAGCGATCAGATTTGCGTTCCCCGGTTTTTCCATAATCTTTTGATTATAATTGTAACGAACCGCTGTCTGTAACATTTTGCTGACCCATAATCGCCTGATTTTCTCATCAAGTCCCCGATCACGCCCTAACACTTTCAAAAAAAATGTGGAGGCGCTGTCCGGGTAGCCTGCCATATCATAGGCAATAGACATGGCAATCAGACCCGATTTGGATATCTCACTGTCTTCGCTTTCGCCAGCATGTGGCCGGCAATAGAAAAGTGTACTGTCAGGCAGATTGAGGTCAAGAAACAGATACCCGATATCTAGTTCGGTCTTCTGTTTATTGAATCCACCCAAACCCTGGTACTGTCTGATTGCTTGCCTGATATAACCTTTTTGGGCAAGTGTATAAGCCAATTGTAGTTTGACCGGGCCTTTATGGAGATCGACCTGGGAAACGCGGTCTAAAAACCCTACTCCCCTGTCAGTATCGGAATTGACCCAGACCCAGGTTAACGCATGCGTCCATGCAGTGACAGCCAATGCAGCGAGACAGGCTTTTTTGCTCTCTCCCGAAGGCCATAAAAGGATCAGGCCCCAGCCAGCGCACAGTGTGAGAGGAACCGCCGGAAGAGAAAGAAGATCCCAGTCCCTGATACCCAAAGCCGGGTTGAAAACAAACGAAAAAAAGGAACAACCCGCGGCAGCCCAAAACACAAAAACATAAGCCGGATCCGCTATTTTGAGAAAAGATCTGGCCTTCGTAAAAATTATAAATAAAAACACCACTGCCGCAGGCGCAATTAAAAGCAGAAAATTGAATTTATCCCAGAGATGTCTCAACTCGAACATCCGGTATGGATAATTCAAGCCGTCGATTTCTCCCTTTACAGGGACCAGCAATTCCGAATTAATGCTAAACAACATTAGCACCAGAATACCGGCTGAAACCAAACCTACTATTCGCGAATTCAAGCCCAACATTCCTGATGAAGCTCTGGAAATTAATCCTGCAAGCCAGATATACAAAAGGGACGGAAAAAGCACTATCGCGCTCATGTGGCAAAGAGAGGCCAGTACAAACAGGGCCGTGGGCAACCAGGTATTCCCGGTGTTTTTTTCTCTTAAGTGCCTTAAACCATAATACAGGTACAGTGTGAGAATCAAATGCGCAAGGGTGTAGCTCTCGACATACCCGAAGAACAATTGCAGGCTCGAAGTCGAAATAATCAACACCCACAAGGCCAATCTCAAAGTGGAACAACTGCTTACAATTGAGGCTATTTTCCAGCAAATCAGCAGAAAAAACGGCAATAAAAGGCAATGCAAAACCGCATAGGCGGCCTCTCCTTGGCTGAGTCCAAAAAAGCTGACAAGGCGATAAAACATCTGGTGCACAAAAAAATCGAGCGGCTCATTTTTCTGCAGGAAGAAGGGCTTGACTACATAGCCGATATAAACCAACCCATCACCCATAAAATAGTTGCGCGAGCGCAAAAACCAGGCAATACAAACGAGTGCCGCATATACGGACACTGCTGCGACAAAAACAGCGGCAGGACTGTGAAATCGTTTGAAAGTCAAGGCAGGAACTGAAATGGATTCGACTTTATCCAGAATCCATTGTAAAGGTGCGGGCCTGATTCCCAGAATCAGGACCGTGCTTACGAGCGCAACCGGAATCGTCCAGATCCCCGCTTCTTTTCCCCAGGGGATCATGCCCCAGACCCATGTCCAGCCGGTAACAACCGTGGCGGCAAACAACCAGACCCACGCCATTAATACAAACCGCGGCAAAATATCCTTTTCAGCCCGAAACATTTAAAGGGTCCCCGGGATTATAAATCAAACTTACTCCCATTGACGGATTTCCAACACCCCGTCCAGATCCACAGCCGAGCAGCGGGAAAGCTGGCTTCCGGCCTTAAGATGGACATTATCTCCTATTATAGACTGCTCCACAAAAACATCACTTTCCAGAATTACGCTATCTCCCAGAACCGAGCCCCGCACACTGCAGCCAGGGCCGATTCTAGCCTCTGAGCCGATCTCGAGCGGAGCCTCGAGGAGGGCTGAATGGTGGACAGTGCAATTTTCGCCCATAAGAATGGGGGCTCCCCTTTCCGGGTATTCTGAAGAGAGGAGCAACTTGTGAGAGGCCTCAAGGTAATGTTTCGGGGTTCCCAGATCAAGCCACTGAAATTTGGTGTGGAATCCGTAAACCGGTGCGCCGCGGGCAATCAGGGCGGGATAGATATCACGGTTAATATCTGAAAAGCCGGGGTGGATTTCTTCTAAAAGTTCCGGCTCGAGGAGATGTAAGCCGGGAAAATGGAGTCCGGGCGCAGTTGCATGTCCGGGAACTTCGGGCAGGCCGGCAATCCGGCAGAGCCGGCCCTCGCTGTCTATTTCCACCCCTCGATATTTTTCTCCCTGCGGCATGTCGATAAGCATCATGGTAGCCAGAGAGTTGCGGCTTTTGTGGAATTCGAGAGCCTGATCAAGAGGGAAACCGCTGTAGTAGCAATCGCCATTTACCAGCAGAAAAGTCCCTTCATCCAGGAACTCTTTGGCTTTGAAAAGGGCTCCGCCGGTTCCCAGGATTTCTCTTTCAAAGGAGAACACCACCTTTTCCCCGGCCCTGGCGAGGCATGCGCGCACTGTGTCGTCTGCATGGTGAAGGTTGACTATAAATTCATGCACTCCAAGAGAGCGAAAAGTTCTGAGTATCCGGACCAGAACCGGCACACCGGCCAAAGGGAGAGTGACTTTGGATTTACGGGTTGTCAGGGGAAGAAGGCGGGTTCCGTAACCGGCTGCGAGGATCATTGCTTTCATCTTCTAAAGTTCTCGAGCGCAGGTTGAAATTCCCACGGTTCATCGGGCTTGGGGTTGGCTGTCGGTATTCAGCCCTTTTGCAAGGCGCTCTTTCAGGCGCTCATTTTCTTCCCGGGCTTCGAGGAGAAGGCGATTGAGCTCCTTTTGTTTTTCAGATGACTCAGCGAGCTGCGCCTTGAGGCTGTCGAGTTCGATCAGGGCATTGCAGTAATCTTTGTTTGTGCGGTCGAGCTTTTTGGACATTGAATCCACTACAAAAAAGAGCTCGAGCGGGGACTTGCGCGCCATGTTGAACATATCCCGCTTGCCGAAAACCATTAATTCTCCATCGGTTATTGCCGTTACCGTGGCTGTGCGCTTGATGTCGTCAAAAAGCGCGCTTTCACCCACGATGTCATTATCCTTAAGCTCGCTCAGAAGGATTTTTCTTCCCTTAACCGTGCGGGAAACTTCCAGGCGGCCTTTCTTGATAATAAAACCACACTGTCCACTTTCACCCTCGTGCAGGATGATCTGGCCTGCACGGAATTTTTTCTTCAAAAAGTGAATGTCGACTGAGTGCTCGCGGGCTTGTTCCAGTTCATCGAGAGTAATGTCAAAGTCCAGGGTTTCCTTGTCTGTGGTCTCATCTTTTTTCAGTTTATAAGACTCGATCTTTTCACTGGTCTTTCGCAGACGGTCGACCAGTCTGCACAAGAGGTTCCTGACTCCCGGAGACATCTGTCCCAGGTACTGCTCGAAATCCTCCCTGCTCATAATCGCCACCCTCGTGTCTTCCAGTGCGCGAATAGTGGCGGTTCTTTTGGGAGATTCGGGATAAAGCAGGCTCATCTCGCCGAAAAATTCATTGGGACCCAGCACGGTTACCACCGCATCCTGCTGACCCCGGCGTTTGAGCACCTCGACCATCCCCTCGAGTATTACATAGAACGTGCTCCCTGGCTGGCCTTCCTTGATTATGACAGTACCCTTGCGGAAGGTTTTTTCAATGCGGTTTGTCATTTCTCTCCCTGGCGGAACGGTTTGAAAAAAATTTGAAATCAGGCAACTTTTTTTCTGATACTGATTTCGAGCCTTAAATTAATCTCCACAGCGTATTCAAGCAAGCAGTATATTATTTCGAGAATCTTTTCATCGACTTCATAGCTTTCTATTTACCGATCACGGAATAAACCGCCTGTCCCGCGGACTGAGCCGCCCGGCGGGCATGGAAAACGAAATCCACTGCTGATTTGGCGTCGGCGAAATCGCTCACCGCTTTGATTATGGTAAGAGGGATGTCTTTTTGTCTGCAAAAGGCGGCCACTTCCCAGGCTTCCATGTCCACACAGGTTGCGGAGAATTTCCGGTGAAGCTCATCGCGTACCCGGCTTGAAAAAACAGGCCGGTTATGGGTCAGTAAATGCCCATTTCTGATCTGGCAGCGGGACCCAAGTTCCGCCAACTCATCTTTAACATGCTCCTCCAATTCGATTGGCCCACCCGAGACTTCGTAAGAGGCCGAAACCCGGCTGGCAGCCACTGGCTGATAGCGTGGAATGCCCTCGACCAGCGAGCCGCAAACCCCCAGGTGAAAAATGCGGTCAGCAGTATAGACTGCAGCAAACTTCTCTAGTGATTTCCTCGCCTTTAACGGGCCCATGCCGCAGAGAAAAAGAGCGACCTTGTGAGCTCCCAGCCCACCGACCCACATGCGCAAGCCCGGACTTTTTCTCCTCCGGGGATGAGAAAGCTCACCCAGCAGCCACTCGATTTCCATCTTAAATGCCGCTATGCAGGCAATATTCATTTAATTGACTTCCCCCGCAATTCGACCTAAATTAAAAAACATTCAGTTCCCGAACATTATAACCCAAGTTATCTTCCGCGGCAATTTTATGTACACTTTTTGGTATTATATTAAAAATTTGTACTTAAAATTCATCAAGGACGATATCCTGTTCCTCGCCTCGGGGATAGCCTTTAACCTGATGATATGCTCGATTCCACTGATTCTGATCATCTTTTCATTAGGAGGATTCGCTCTCAGCAACTCAGCAACTCTCTGGAATAAAACTGTGCTCTATGTCCAAAGCCTGATCCCGGTATCGAGTGAAAGAATAATTAACAACACCCAGGCAATCATCCGGGACCGTAAATTGATCGGGATCATCGGCCTGGTGGGGATCGCCTTCACTGCAACCCGTTTGTTCGCCAGCCTGAGGACCGTGCTGGATAATGTTTTCGAGGTAACCCATGTCCGGGGAATAATTCACGGCAAAGTTTTCGACTTTACCATGCTCCTGCTGCTTGGGATGATAGTAGTCCTCGCGAATATGGCCTTTACCTTTTTACCCAATATGCTCCGGGAAAGTGTTCTATTCAAAAACAGCGTTTTCTTCCTGCGGACAATTCTGGAAAGCCATTCTGTTGCCATTGTGGCAACCTTTTTGCTTACAGCGAACTTTATTTTTTTCAGCTACAAGTTCTTCCCCTCCAAGAAAATCAACACCAGCACCTGTTTTATCGCAACCTCCATAGCGACAATATTTTTCGAAATCTCCAAACATATCTACCGCCACTTTCTTTCCCTTTATCCGGATTTTAACCGCATTTACGGTACCCTGGCGGCGATTGTTGCCATGATCTTCTGGTTTTACCTCTTCTCACTGGTCTATATTGCGGCAGCCGAGTTCGCTTTCATCCACGAAAAGCGTTCGAGCAGCATGAAACAATGAAAAGCTAATGAGCCTCCCTCTTGCGCAGGGCAAAGAGGATGGCAATTACGGCTTGCCCCCAGGACGTCCTTCCCAAACGCGATAATTCCAAGCCTTATTTTGCGCATTCGCTTCCTCTGGCGCAATCCGAACAAAACAGGCGGCCAGCCTCTGGGGGGTTTCGAGCGCGGTTCTCTGGCGGGTGTTCTCGCCTTCCGTAAAGGGCTGTGCCGTAAGTCTCAGCTCTTCAATTTTTTCGCAGACAATTGTAAAAACCCCGTATTCCCCGGCCACTCTGCCGGTGACCAGGAAAGGTCCCGAACCCAGGGCCACGGCGCCGAAACGCCGGTAGCAGCCGGGGAAGATCACCACCTCGAACGTTCCGACCAGATCATCGAGGGAAAGAAACATCATTGCTCCGTTCCTGGGGGTCATGATGCGCTTGTGGGCGATAGGCCTGCCGGCCAGGCGAACGCGCCGTCCCTCGTGCGCCGGAATCTCCCGGGAAGAGATAAGCCCCCTGCCTGTGAGCGCCTGCCCGTGCAGGGCCAGCGGATGCTCGCTCACTGTGAAGCCGAAAATTTCGTGTTCCAGGCGCAAGAGCTCAGAGCGCGAGTACTCTGGCAAGCGTGGAATGACCTGCCGGTCGGGGTTCAGCTTGGTGTCCGGGAACAGCATGGAGGGTTCCCCGCTGCGGTATTTGCCGTTGTTGCCCTGGCCGCGCCGGAAAAGGAATTCAAGCCGCCAGAGCAGCTCCGGCCTGGTGAGCTCCAGACAGTCGAAAACTCCGCAGCGAATGAGGGTTTGCATTTCCATGTAGGAGACATTCACCCGGGAGCAGAAATCTGCGAGCGAAGTAAAGAACCCGCCGGCCCGGCGCTCCCGGACAATCGCCTCCAGGGTTTTGCGGCTGACTCCGGAGACCGCCCCCAGCCCGACCTGCAGGATGCGCCCGCAGCCTTCATACTCGAGGCTGCTGCGGTTGACATCCGGAGGCAGAATCCGCAGCCCCATTCTGCGGGCCTCCTCGAGATAGGCCGAGGGGCCGTAGAAGCCGCCGCCGTTGGAGAGCACGGCGGCCATGAATTCACCCGGGTAATGGGCCTTGAGACAGGCCACCTGGAAAGAAACCCTGGCGTAAGAAGCGCTGTGGGCCTTACAGAAAGCGTAGCCGGCAAAGCTTGATATCTGGCGCCAGATCTCGAGGGCCACCTCTCTTTTTACCCCGCGCGAGACAGCGGCCCGGACAAAGTTCTCCTCGAGCCGGGTCATGGCCTCGCGCGAGCGCATCTTACCGCTCATCGCGCGCCGCAGGAGATCCGCCTCGCCCAGGCTCATCCCGGCTATTTCATGCGCCACACGGATCACATCTTCCTGGTAGACCATCACCCCATAGGTTTCCCCCAGAAGATTCTCCAGGCTGGGATGCAGGTAGGTGACCGGCCGGCGGCCGTTGTGGCGCTCGATAAATTCAGCCATCATGCCGCTCTCGGCCACCCCGGGACGGATCACCGAGCTGGCTGCCGTAAGCTCCTCGAAAGTGCGCACCCTGAGCTTTGCCAGCAGGGAGCGCATAGCGGGGCTCTCGATATAGAAACAGCCCATCGTGCGGCCTTCCTCGATAATCCGCACTGTGTCAGGATCTCTGGAGAGACTGTCGATATCATCAAGCGCGAGTTTGGGCAGCCCGCGCTCCTCCAGGGTTCTCACCACATCCTCCACCACTGAAAGCGAGCGCTGGGAGAGAAGGTCGATCTTGACCAGGCCCAGATCTTCGATACCGAACATGTCGTACTGGGTAACCACAAGGCCCTTGGTCGACCTTTCGAGGGGCACGAGGTCTGTCAGCGGAAACGGGCTGACCACTATTCCACCCGCGTGGATCGAGAGGTGGCGCGGGAAACTTTTGATTCGCACGGCGTTCTCGAGTATCGTACGGTAAGGCTCCTTATCCAGCGGCAGGGTGCGGCACTCGGGCCAGTCGTTTTGCAGGGAATCCAGGTGTGAGAGGGCCCGGTAAGGGAGAAGCCGGGTGAAACGGGTGATCTCTTTCTCCGGCAGGCCCATGGCCTTGGCGATTTCGCGGAAAGCCAGACGGGTGCTGAAAGTCACATAGGTGCAGATCATGGCCACCCGGTCCGCGCCGTAGGTGCGGTAAACGTAGTCGAGCACCTCATCCCGGCGGCGCCAGGAGAAATCGAGGTCTATGTCCGGGGGAGAGTCGCGCTCCGGATTGAGGAAGCGCTCGAAGAAAAGGTTGTAGCGGATAGGGTCCACATCGGTGATGCCAAGGGCATAGGAAACGATACTGTTTGCAGCCGAGCCCCTTCCGACCATGGGAATGCGCTTCTTTCGGGCATAGCGGGCGATATCTGCCACCACCAGAAAGTAGGGAGCAAAACCGAGCCGGTCGATCACCTCGAGCTCCGCTTTCAGCCGCTCGAGCACTTTCGCACTCAGGGGCCGGTAGCGGCGGCAGGCTCCCCGGAAAGAGGATTTAAGCAGGGCGGAATAGGCGCTCTCACCTTTCGGCAGCTTGAACGCAGGGAAAACGATCCCGCCTGTGGGAAGCTCCACATTGCAGCGCCCGGCAATCCGCACCGTATTGGCGATCGAGTCCGGGAACCTCTCGAACCGCCGCGCCATCTCATCCGCGCCGGCGAGCCAGCAGGCAGCCGGCACATGCTCGTTATCCCCGAGTGAACTCACAGTGCGGCCCAGATCGATCGCGCGAAGGAGGCGGTGGACCTGGAAGTCCTCTGGTTGTGCGAAGTGGACATTGGCGGTTGCCGCAACTGGCAGGCCGAGCTCGCGGGCCAGCTCCGCCAGGCGCTCCAGCCGCATCCCTTCCCGGGAGCCTCCCTCAAGGCAAAGCTCGGCATAGAGGGTCCCTTCAGGCAGGCGGCCCGCCAGGCCGCGCAGGAGAGATTCCTCGCCTGTCAGCACGAACAGACTGTCTCCGCGGCGGGAGACTTCTGCAACAATGGCCCCGGCGAGATCGAAATGCTCCTCAAGCTGGCGCGCTGTAACCAGGCGGCAGACCGCCGCGAAACCTTCCCTGTCCCGGGCGAGCACCACTGCCCGCCCGCCCTTTTGGGCCCGCTCGAGCGAAGAGGTAAGCTCGGCGCCGAAGACCGGCTTGATCCCGCGCTCCCGCGCCTTTTTCCAGAAAGGCACCGCCGCGTAAAGCCCATTGGTGTCGGTGAGCGCCAGAGCGCTCATCCCCCTTCCGGCTGCAGTCTCGACAAGCTCAGCCACAGTGCTCGCTCCCTCAAGGAGCGAGAAATTACTGTGGCACCTGAGATGAACGAACTCCAAGAGCAACTCTCCATTTTTGCGCTAAATCCGGGATGGACCCGCCGGCAGTATTCTGCAGGCAAAAAACCCGGGCATGCCTTTAAACCCTGAGCTAGGCCCGGGAGCCGTTTACTTTTTCGTTCAAAAAATAAATTGGCAAGTTACCGAGCAACCTGCCGTTTAAGCTGCCATTTATCTGAAAACTTTCGGATAAAAGCGGCTATTATGCTCTCTTCCTCCCCGCTCTCCTCAGGCGGCCTCTATTCCGGGCGGCCTGCGGAAGTTATGGAGCAGAGCTCCGCGGCCTTTCCGCACGGCGTGGAAACCGTATTTCCTGCGAATCTTATCCACGGTGCGGTAAAACCGCAGGCTCCGCTGCTGATACTTTGCGCAAAAAAGGTCGAGCTGGCCATCTGCGGGCCTGAGCTTTGTGAGAGTGACACCCAGGAGGCGCACCCTGACCCGGCGTTCGAGAAGGGGGAGCATGAGCCGGCGCGCACATTCGAATATTTCCTGGTCGCAGCTTGTGCCTGCTCCGGCCGAGGCGGCGCGGGTGAGGGTCTTGAAATCGGAGTAGCGGAGACGGAGGCTGACCGTGCGCCCGACCATCCCCTTGCGGCGGGTCCTGGCGCCTACCTTTTCGGAGAGGTGGTAGAGCACCCCTTCGAGGAAGCGGCGGTCGACAGTGTCCTCGCTGAAAGTTACCGAGTTCCCGACAGACTTGACAGGCGCCCTTTCCGCTTCCACCCTGAAGCTGCCCCGGCCCCGGGCCATGGAGTAGAGCCACTCGCCGGTCCGGCCGAAAACCCGGGTCAAGAGAGGCAGCTCGAGCTGCCTGAGATCGCCCACGGTGTAAAGCCCCAGGGAGGCGAGCCTGGCGGCCAGGCTTTCGCCCACCCCGGTCACCTCGCTCAAGGCCAGAGGCTCCATAAACGACTCCTCGCATCCCGGCATCACCCGCAGGAGCCCCGAGGGCTTGGCGGCTTTGGAGGCCAGCTTGGCCACCAGCTTATTGGTGGCGATACCAGCGGAAAGCTCGAGGCTGAAAGTTTCCCGCACCTCACGCAGGATCCGGTCCACTGTGCCGAGCACAGGCCCGTAGCAGCGGTCGCAGCCGGTGAGATCTAGATAGGCCTCATCTATGGAAGTCATCTCGACCAGCGGAGACCAGGATTCGAGAATCTCACAGATGGCGTGTGAGATTTTCGAGTAGAGCCCCGCGCTTCCTGGCAGGAACACCGCATGGGGGCAAAGCCTGCGCGCGGTGGCCACCGGCATTGCCGAGCGCACCCCGTAGCGCCGGGCCTCGTAGGAAGCCGAGGCCACCACTCCCCTCGTGCCTTCCACAGCCCCCACCACCACCGGCCGGCCGATCAGGGCAGGATCGCGCGATCGCTCAACCGAAACGAAAAAGGCATCCATGTCGATATGTACTATGTGACGGTCCACATTCCATCTCCTGGGGCTTCCAGAGCCCCGGTCTCACTCAGGCCGGGCCGGGCTGAAAACAAAGCGAAAACTCTTCCGCCACCTCTGGAACAAACCCTCGGCCTGCCCTCGAGCTCCGCAGAAACGCTCATCCAGCACCACCAGAAAGCACCGCTCGGGGCGCCCTTTTTGTATCCTGCCGTAGGCAATCAACCTGCTTTTCATCTGTTCCCCCAATGCTTCGTGTAACAAACCTGACCCTGTGGCGCACCGCGCAAAGGGCTGCCCAGGCGCAAGTCCGGGGTGGTTCATAAAAGTCTCAGTATTTGCGGAGCACGCCGATAACCACACCCTGGATCTTGAACTCGCCCTCTCTCAGGATGATCGGCGACATGTTCACATTGGCCGGCTGCAGACGGATACTATCCTTTTCACGGTAAAACCGCTTGAGAGTCACCTCTTCCCCATCGATCAGGGCCACGACAATCTGGCCGTTCTCTGCCGTATCCCTCTGCTCGACAATCACGTAGTCCCCATCGCGGATCTGTTCATCAATCATCGAGTCTCCCAACACCTTCAGCATATAAGTTGTCCGCCTGCCCACCAGGCTCGAGGGCAGCTCGATGTTTTCAGGGAGCTCCACCGCCTCGATAGGCCTGCCCGCAGCTATGCGGCCCAAAAGCGGCACCGAAACTGTCCCTCTTCCTGAAAGCTTATCTCCACGGCTGAGCTCAATCGACCGGCTGCGGCCTGTCAAGCGGCGAATAAAACCTTTCTCCTCCAGGTTGGAAAGGTGCTTGTGCACTGTGGCTGTGGAACGCAGCCCGAAGTGCGCACAAATTTCCTCGATACTAGGCGCATAACCGAAGCTCTCGAGGTGCTCCTCGATAAAGTCTAAAATCTGCTTCTGGCGCCGGGTCAGGTACATAGAAACCTCCTTGCAAATAAACCAATCTGCCCGGTTCTTTTGAAAACTGCGGGCGAGGCCCCCCTAGTCCTTACAATCATGGTTATATCCTTACAGGCCCCAAGAAGAGCCCCACCCGACATCCCACCCCGCTACCCCTCCCCATTATCCCCCCAGTTTGAGTGGGAGAATGGGAGAATGGGAGAGAAAGAAAAATGCGGGAAAAACTCTGTTCTCTTTATCAGGGACTCCCCCTTCCCCCAATAACGCCCCACCCTGCAGGCAAAAATTTAGCGAAAATCTGATTTATTATAAGCGAAAAAAAAGCGAAAGTCAAGAGAAAAAAAGTATATTTTTCGTCTAAATAAGATTTCTCTTGAAAATTGCTTCCGATTAGATTTAAATTCCACATAGACATTCGAGCTCAAAGGGAGAGATAAATTCAAAGGAGGCGTAATTGGTAACCAAGCAAGTTTTGGAGAAAAAAATAAAAAAGTACAAAGAGGAAATAGACCAGCTTGCGAAAGCAAAAGAAGTTGACAGCATCCAGTTGCGCATGTTTCGCAAGCGGTATAAAAGGACTCAGCGCAAGCTTGCTTCTCTGGTTCGGAACAAAGAGCGCGTATCCGTGAAGGGCAAGAGTAAGGGGAAAAGCGCTTAGCGAGAAGTATAGAGAGGGATTGATGTGGCGGGGAAAAGCCGGGGAGGCTCCCGGCCCATTAATTTGAGATCAGACTAAGCTAAATATTATCCATGGCATTTGAGAAAAATCCGCCGCTAGAATTTGAGATGGTTGTTGAGGACTAAAAGCTCGCCAGAAGCTCTTTCAATATTGCTGGCGAGACCGGCGCGTGGGAAAAAAACAATCGGCGGTGAACTCTCTGTGGCCATATCTGAAAAGCAATATTTCCATCGAGGGAAACCCACATGTCCAAGAAAACCAATGAGTCTGAAGTTCAAAATCCCCCCCATATCAGGAAAAGATTCGGAGAATACCTTGTTGAAAAGGGGTTGATAACTCCCGAACAGCTTAATGACGCGCTGGCAATTCAGAACTCGATCAATTACCAGCTGTGAATTCTGGCCAGTATGGAGGATGTTATCAGCGTATCCCAAATATTCAATATCCTTAACAAGCAAAAGGACACCGGCAAGCCGTTTGGGGAAACCGCGAAGCTGCTGAATCTGATAGACGACAGCCAGCTTGAAAAACTGTTGAAACAACAAGAGGAACACAGGATGAAAGTGGGAGAAATCCTGGTGGGTTTGCTTTATCTGGAAAAGGATGAACTGGATAGACAACTGGATGCTTTCATAAAAGAAATACAGGAGATGGTCGATCAAAAATAAGGCGTTCTCAACTGTTTGCGTTAGATAAAGATACGCCGGTTATAAAATTATTAAAGCCCGCCTGAAAAGTTCAGGCGGGCTTTTTGTCACTATTGACTGTGCAAGATGTCTAAAGGAGGCTCCTCGTTTTCATGGCTCGGTAAATGCGTTCTGTAGCGATATCGCAGGCGGCCTGGGAAAGGCTTCCGGCGTTTTCTTTTCTTTCCAGCATCTCAGCGAACATCTCGTCGAACTTTTTCCGCAGGTGTGTGAACACCTCCTCCCGAGCGAAGCGCACTCCGCCTATACCCTGCTTGTACTCGAGGTCAGAGGCTATCACCCCGCCGGAGTTAACATAATTATCGGGCAAGACTACAATACCCCTTTGCTGGAGGCTTCGGAAAGCATCGTATGAAACAGGCATATTGGCCGCCTCAACCACTGCCAGCCGCACTCTGAGCTCATCGCAGTTGGACTGATCGACCACGTGCCCGCTGGCGGCAGGGATCAGAATATCGACCGGCAGACGGAACAGATGTTGATTATCTATCGTGCGTTTCTGGTCATAACCTCTAATTGAACGCTTTTCCCTGGCATACGCCATCAATGCCGGTACATCGATCCCTGCTTCTTGATGCACGCCTCCGTACAAATCAGTAATTGCGACCACCTTGCAGCCGGCCTCGTGGAGATAGAAAGCGGCATGGCTGCCCACATTGCCGAAACCCTGTATCGCGACAGTGATTTTAGAGGGGTTTTTGCCGATCTTATCCAGATATTTCAATGTGGCATAAGCCGTACCGAACCCTGTCGCTTCATGACGGCCAGGCAGCCATCCCTCGATGCCTTCAGGCTTAGCGGTGACTGAGGCCGGGTCGTGGGTTCTGTTGTAAAAAAGCATCATTTCGCGGCCCGAACTGCCCATGTCCGGGGCCGGAATATAGATACGCACCAGGCTCCGCTCGACAAAATGGTCGACAAACTCTTTCATGATGTTTGTTTTGAACATGTCGACAAAAGAGTAATAATCCATGTTGAGCATTTTCTCGAAGCGCTGATAGATTTTTTCGAAATCTACCAGGATGCCGGCCTTGCCGCCGCCCAGCTCAAGATTTGCCAGAGCTGTTTTCAGGGTCATCAGCCTGGCCAGCTCGGTTGTCTCCCAGACATTCACATCCGGAGCGATGCGGATCCCTCCCTTGTAAGGTCCCCGCGCCCTGTTGTGCAGGACAATTCCGGAGCTGATATTGATCACCTCACCCTCCACCTCAACCGGAAGCCTCTGGTAGATAAAGGTATATGGTTTCTGGATCTGCAGCAGGTCGGCGCTAGAAATGCCCAGCCGCCCGGCGCTGTCCCGCATCAGGATGCCTGATCGATTTTGCGGCTCCCGACTGCAGATAAACTGTTCGATGTTCCTGACATATTTAGGTGCTGCCTTCATCTGGGATTCCTCCACTGGCTGTTAAGTGCAAACCGTTGCTCTGACTGCTCAGTCTTCAGCCGATCTCTCGAGAAAACTGGCAAATTATCCAGGGCAGCTCAAGGCGCCGGCTGCGGATTCGAACAGACTCATGAAAAGGCTTAGAGAACATCCATAATGCGGATAATGTGTGTCGGTTCGAGTATAATCGGTTCCGGGTTGATTACCTCGACAGCGTCATCTACCTGGCCCACCGTGGTCTCATGAGTAATGATAACCAGCGGGACACCCCGCCGGGGATCTTCCGAGTTTTCTTTCTGCACCACCGAGGCAATGCTGATATTTCTTGCAGCCAGAGCGCTGCTTACTTTAGCCAGTACTCCCGGCTGGTCCTTGACTGTCAAGCGTAAATAGAAGCGTCCTTTCACCTCAGAGCGTCTCAGCACAGGAAAATTAATGCGCTTCTCGGCAAAGGAAGTGAGCACGTTGCGACCCGAGACCAAGGTATAAAGGTCCCCCACCACTGCACCCGCGGTGGGCATCATCCCCGCGCCTTTGCCGATATAGGTGTGTTCGTGATGCGCCATACAGTTGACCATTATTGCGTTAAACTCATTTTTGACCTGTGCCATAATCGAATCAGCGGGGATAAGTGCCGGTGCGACCCAGACCGCCAGGCTTTTACCTTCCTTGCTGGCCCGCGCCAGAAGTTTTATCCGGTAACCCATCTCGTGCGCTGTCTGCACATCCACGTTTTTAATTTCTGTAATTCCCTGCAGGTCTACATTCTCGGGCAGAACACGGGTTCTGAAAGCCTTGCGGATAAGGATCGACAGTTTCTGGGCGGTATCCATGCCGCTCACATCAAGGGTCGGATCGGCCTCAGCCAGACCTTGAGCCTGCGCTTCGGCCACCGCCTCCTCGCAACTCAGGCCGGGACTCTGCTCCATGCGTGTAAGAATGTAATTGCAAGTCCCATTGAGAATGGCGTTGATAGAGAGAACCTGATCAGACGCCAGCTCCTCCCTCAGGATTTTGATTATCGGCACTCCACCGGCCACACTGGCCTCGAAAAGAAGCCGCGATCCGCTTTTTTTGGCCCGCTCGAAAAGCTCATCTCCGTAAAGCGACATGAGATACTTGTTGGCTGTAATTACATCCTTGCCGAGATCCAATGCCATTTCGACATACTTTTTTGCTGCGCCTATTCCCCCGATAAGCTCGATAATCACATCTATGTCAGGCTCCCTTATTACGGCCTCGGCATCCATGGTCAGCAGAGCGGGATCCACTTTTACAGGGCGCGGTCGCTCGAGATCGATATCGGCCACTTTGACCAGTTCTACTCTCTCTGAGATTGCGAGACCCGACTGCGTAAGCAGCCGAATCACACCCGAGCCGATAGTTCCATAGCCCAGCAAACCCACCTTGAGCTTTTCAGCCATTGATCCTCCTTTAGATACCACATAAACAGCCATATAACATGCTTGTTTTCATGTTCCGGGTGAGCGCCGACACATTTTCCGGCGCTGTTTGCGTTAACAAGCGGGCCGATTTCTTAAAATGGGCGGTACTCCAGTCCCCTCCGCATATTTCAAACCAGCCTCTTTCCTTTTAATCCTGGTTATATAAAAACCAAGACCTTTTTTGCCTTAGGAGAGAATCGGAGGATTCCCTGGAGGTTCGAGGGGGCGGGGCCGGCATCCTTTTTGCACTAGTTCAGTGCCTTGCGGATACCTGTCTTTGGTGGTTTTGCAAAAAGGATGCCGGCCCCGCCCCCACTTGGGAAAACTCCAAATCCGTGATTTTTGCGAATAATCCGAGTTAAGATCCCTACCACCCGTTTGTGCCCTTGACTTACACTGCCGGCCCCTTTACCGTCGCTTAGCCTTTCCCCAACTCCTGCGAACGCTTTGCAGCAGCCTCGACAGCACTGATTACCGCATCGCGGAAACCCCTTTTTTCAAGCTCATGGAGCGCCGCTACAGTTGTGCCTCCGGGAGTGGTCACCGCATCCCGCAAAAATGCCGGATGTACATCCGGCTGGGCTTCAAGCATCGCCGAGGCTCCCTTGATCGTTTGCACTACGAGCTTTCTCGCCTCATCGTGGGGCAGTCCCACCTTAAGGGCTCCGCTCACCAGGGCTTCAGCGAACAGGAAAACATATGCGGGCCCGCTCCCTGAAAGCCCGGTAACAGCATCAATAAGCCTTTCAGGCAGTTGAACCACCAGGCCCACAGAACCAAAAATGCGGCCTGCCAGCTCCAGATGTTCCCCTCCAGCCGCACTGCCCGCGCTGACCGCTGTCGCCGACTGGCCCACTGTGGCTGCAATGTTGGGCATGGACCGCACCACAGGCACGCCGGATCCAAGTTCAGCTTCAATGGTCGCTGTGGTCACACCGGCGGCCACCGAAAGAATCAGCTTCCCGCTTCCCACTGAGGAGCGAATCTCGCGCAGCACGGGGACAACGACCTGTGGCTTGACACAGAGGACTATTACCTGACAGTTCTCGACAAGCTCGAGTAAACCGGCCGCCTTGACTCCCGAGGATTCGCAAACCGCCTTGCGCCTTTCTTGATCCACCTCAGAGATAAAGGTCTCCCCAGGACCAGCCAGACCGGCGCGCAAAACCCCCTCAAGCAGCGCAGAACCCATCTTCCCAACCCCAATAAATCCGATATTCCCTATTTTGGCCATCTTTCACTCCCGCTGTCGGCTCAAGAAAACGGCTGGAAAAATGTGCGAAGGTTTCTGCCAATCTGCGAAAACAGTGATATACTTGCAATCTGACCCTGACTATTCATAATAAGACCGGTACCCGCTTATCCACAAGGGTACAGTTTGCATTTACAGTGCTGAAAGCTCTGCGGGCCGGCAGCCTTTTTGCAATAACCACCAACAGTGGATACTATTATGGCGTTTATTTGGGGCAAAAAGGCTGCCGGCCCGCCTTATTTCATGCAACGCTAGAATGCAGAACGGTGAATGCTTCTTCCCTGCAAAAACAGGCGAAAAGACCTAAATTAACCCGTCCTTACATTTATAAATCCAAGTACCAAGCGGATTATCAAAGCCCCAGGATTTCATCGATCGCCCCCAGCACCTCCTCGATGTCCGCCATCATGAGCTCACCCATGTGGGCGATGCGGAAAGTCTTGTCCTTGAGCTCGCCGTAACCGTTGCCGATCACCATGTGGCGCTCGGCGAGCTTTTTATTCAGCTCTCCGATTTTCACGTCCCTTGTATTCTCGATACAGGTCAGTGTATTGGAGCGGTAGCCTTGCTCGGTGAAAATTCTGAAATAGGTCTCAGCCCAGGAACGCACTTTCTCGGCCATCCGGATATGACGCTGCCAGCGGTTTTCAAGGCCCTCAGCCATAATGCGCTCCATCTGCTTCTTCATCGCATAGAAATGCGAGATCGTGGGAGTGATATGGGTCTGGTTTTTAGGGTAACTCTTTTCCACAGCGAGAAAGTCGAAATAATAGCCCCGGTTCTCCACAGTGCGCGCCTTTTCGAGGGCTCGCGGGCTGACAGCGGCTACGGCGATCCCGGGCGGCAGGGCAAAAGCTTTCTGGCCGCTGGCTAGGGCGACATCTATTCCCAGCTTGTCGATTTCGAGTTTCACCCCAGCCATCGAGCTTACCATATCAATCAGCAGGCTCACCTGGGGATATTTTGCCTCCATCATCTCGGCGATGCCGTAAATATCGCTCATTGCAGCAGTAGCGGTTTCATTGTGCACCAGAGTGATTGCATCTGCCTCCGGGTGTTCTTTCAAAGCTGAGTCAACTATATCGGCGTTGAACCCTCTGCCCAGGTCTATCTCGAACGGCACGGCCCGCTTGCCGTTTGCCGCGGCGATCTGGTAGAAGCGCTTGCTGAAAGCGCCGTTGATAAACGAGACACAGCTTTCACGCACGCAGTTGCGCACCGCGGCCTCCATAAGCCCTGTGCCGCTGGAGGTGGAGAGGAAAATCATACTCTTCGTATAAAGCATTTCCTGAACCATTGGAATGATCGAGCCGATCAGCTCGGAGCATTCCGGGAACCGGTGCCCGATCATCGGACGGCTCATCTCGGCCAGTACCTCAGGAACCACCTCTGTTGGTCCGGGGATAAAAAGCTTTTTATGTTCTGTCATTTGCGGAACTCCATGTTTCAGTTTAGCCGTTCTCTATTCCTTGGCAGCATCATATAAGATTATCAGGAGGAAGAAAAATAATCATTAGTGGAGATTTTCCCAAAAACCGCTTAAAAGTTTCTTGACTTTACGGGGCTACCTCATCTTAGTCTTTCTTCAATGATACTTCAATTTTATCAACAAAAGCTTTTCCGCCGACAGCGGTTATGACGATGGTCAACGCACAGAGCGTAATGAAGATACTGGCAAAACCAATGATAACGACTTCATGTGCAACATTGAGTTCAACCAGAGCCATTGCCGAAAAAAAGAGCAGCAAAACGATCTTTATAAATCTTGATATTAATGACGAGCGGGGGATATCTTCACGCCGGAGTACTTTTAGCGCCCCTTTTTCCGACCATGAAGCAATCAGCCAGCCCACACCAAATGTAAAAAGAGAAACAATCAGGTGTGGTAAAAAATTTATACCTCTCCCCAGTAAAGCCGAAAGGATTTCCAGCTTCCATGCGCTCAAAGCGCTGTTAAAAAAAAGTAAAAAAATAAACAGGAATCCTATATTCCCGATAAAGTTGTACACGCCATAGCGCACATCCGCCTTGGAAAAATCCTGTGTCCAGCGTGATCGCACTAGAAAACGTTCCAGCCGAAGTACTATGGATAACCGCACAAGCAAGCGTTTGATGAACCATCCCAGCAGCAAGCCGAACAGAACGAGTATGATCCCGGCGAAAAGATTTGGTAAATAAGCGATAATATTATCCGCCAATCCCAGAAAATGGTTTTGTATCAGCTCTCCCATATCACGCCTCCAATTGCATTTTATAAGGTTTAAACAGAGAAATCAGGAACGATTCTCTCTCTTCGTATTCTTTCACCCAGAGCACCGGACACTTTACCTGCTCGGTTATTTCCTGAACTAAAGACTTTGCAAACAGCAGTTCCAGAAAATCCCCGCTGCGGCCGCCCATTACCAGAAGATCTGAATGCCTTGATTTCATTAGTATTCCTTTTAAAACATCTTCCTCAACAATAGAATCGATCTTGGCATTTAAATTGTTTTCTTCAATCAGCGCTTTAATCTGATTTAATTTTTCTTCGTGTTCCGAATGAGTCGCTTTAGGATCCAGGACGATCACAAAACGTAATTGCGCCTGGAAATAATCGATCAGAGCCGGGGCGATTTCCGTAGCCAGGCGGGTGTGAATATCGGCGCCGAAAGGAATCGATATATTACGTATTTTACCTGATTTAAATTCACCATGTAATACGGCTACTTCGCTGGGGGATTTATGCAATACTGTATCGATAAGTGAAGAAAACACACGATCCAGGAAATTGGATTTTTTGTCCCGTCCCATTAGTATAAAATTACAGTTTTCTTCAATAGCTGTATCGACTATTCCCAGAGAGATGCGGTGCGATACTTTGATAATCGACTTGGCAGGGATATGTGCTGCATTGGCCAGATCTTCGGCATCACCCAGCAGTTTTTGAGCCGGAGCCGTCCCTTCCAGACCGATCTGCAAGTTCTGGCTTTCCAATAATTCAATGACATGCAGAAAAATAATCTCTGCATTGTGCTTTTTTGCAATAGCGAACGCGGTGTGACATATGCTATGCATGCTTTTTAGATTTGCAAGACAAACCAATATGCTGTATTCTTTTTTCTCCATCCGTTCAAACGCCTTAACTTTGCGTATGTGTTCCACTTCGCGGCCAGCGGCGTAGCCATGGTAAACGGTCAAGCCGATAACAACCCATATACCGGTTACTATCCAAGCGGTCAGACTGTAATTGAACATATATATGGCCAGGAAAAGCAGCATCAGAATACCAATGATGGATAGCACAGGAAAGAGCGGTACTTTGAAACCACGGTCTAAGTCGGGCCTTTTTTTACGTAGCCGAATCATGGCAATATTAACTTGCAAAAATAACAGCAGAAACATGATGTCTGCGGCACTTGCAACGTCTTCAATTGGAAGGGAAACAGCCATGAATATAATAATGACAAGGGAGGCGAGTATGCCCCAGTGCGGTGTAAAATTCTTTGAGTGAACCTTACTAAAAAACGCAGGGAAGTTTCGATCGCGGCCCATGGCAAAAGCTACACGGGATGACGAATAAATGGTGGCATTTAAAGCTGACATTGTAGAAATAAGTCCGCCAAATAATATCATTATCCCACCACCAATAAAGAAATGCCGAGCAACCTCAACAAGAGCGATTTCCTTTTGCTGGGCTAAATAATCCCAGGGTGTCATGCCCTCCGGCTTTACTGATCCAAGAGCGACTATCGCCACCATGATGTAAATTGGGACTACAATCACCAATGATAAGAAGACCGCCCGAGGAATATTCTTCTTCGGATTTCTTATTTCTTCCGAGCTTTGGGCGATAACTTCAAATCCTTGAAAGGCGATAAAGGTAAGTCCCATCGCTTTAAATACACCCCCAACGCCATTTGGCATAAATGGCTGGAAAGTGCTGAATAGATCTCCTTTGCGCAGAATCAGTTCAAGACCGAAACCGACAAAAATCATCAGAATAATAATTTTTGCAATAGTAACCAGACTGCCAATCTTCCCGGTTTCCGACGCTCCCTTGAAATTGATATAAGCGAATAGGATCGCAGCTCCTGCCGCTAATATTTTCTGAGGTGAGAAAAATCCCCATTGCGGAATAGTAATAGAAAACTCTCTCAAGACATGATCGAAATAAGCGCCAAAACCCAACGCGTATAAACTGCAGGCCACAGCATGGGCGAACCAGCTCATCCAGCCCGAGATAAAACCATTCCATTTTGGCAACCCCTCCTTTACCCAGAGATAACCGCCGCCGGCATCGTGATAGCAAGAGCCCAGTTCTGCATAAGACATTGCCGTAAGCAGGGCGATAACGCCATTCAGAATAAAGGTCAAAAGCAAGGCCGGACCGGCCACACCAGCGGCGATACCGATCAGAACAAAGATACCGGCACCGATCATTGCTCCCACGCCGATCATAGTAGCATCTATCAGGCTCATCTCGCGGGCCAGACGCACTTCAGTTTTAAATTTTGTCATATACTTACCTGTCCACACTTTTCCATTTTACAAGAAAGAATGACTTATCATGTCAGAACATTTTTGATCTGATCAGCTATAATCTATGGGTCTCACATAGATCATTTCTGATTGCCGAGAGCCACCTCTGCCATCTGAAAAGTAACGTACCTGCTATATCTTACCACCTTCGCACCGATTTTAATCAGTTTCGCAAGTAGAGTGCATAATGGCCATTGTTTGATTTTATACGGAACTATCAGTCGTCGAAAGAAGTTTCCTGGATTGCACGCCGGCATCTCAGGTCACCTTCGAACCACGAAATTCAGGACTGAAACCGCCATCGAATCCGATCTTTTGACCTTCACCCTGGGGTCGAGTCATTTAGCACCATTTGGACGAGCGGTCTTCCTTTTAATTTAAAACCTTGGGTCGGATTCGAAAATTAATTCCAACTTTTATCTGCTTGATGCGTGTGTTTGAACAGTAAAATTTTGGATCGCTACATTCCGCTTTATCCTATGACTCAGGTATGGTAATCAGCGTTTATGCGTATATAGTCATAGGAGAAATCGCAAGTCCAGAAACTGCATTCATGAGGCCCTTGATTGAGATCAACAGTCACCGTAATCTCATTTTTTTTGAGCTCACCGGCAAGTTTCAGTCTGTCCGAGCCTGCGTCAACCCCGCTTTTAACTGCCAGGAGGCTGCCGAAATAGATATCGATCTTATCCGGCTCGACTGGCGCCCCGCTGTAACCGGCCGCACAGATTATCCTGCCCCAGTTGGGGTCTGCTCCGTAAAGAGCGGTTTTAACCAGGGGCGAGTTGGCAATAGCTCGCGCTACGCGGTTCGCGGAGTCGAAAGTGTCAGCACCCTTCACCCTTATCTCGACAAGCTTGGTCGCCCCCTCCCCATCTGCAGCAATCATCCGGGCGAGGCTGGATCCAGCCTCCAGGACCGCCGAGTAAAAGGCAGAGAATCCGCGGCTTTCCGGACCCTGAATCAGAGGGGCGCCGCCAGTGCCTGAAGCCAGCATAATCACGCTGTCATTGGGACTGCGGTCTCCGTCAACCGAGAGTCTGTTGAAAGTCCGCCCGGTGACCTGCCGCAAGACAACCGAGAGCGCGTCTGGGGTAAGGGCCGCATCTGTCGTGAAAAAGGCGAGC
>DATKXY010000131.1:0-6279 GCA_035528795.1 archaeon
TATCAAGTAAGAATGGGACAACTGATAAAGGAATTCCGCGATTCGTTGACTCAAACACAGGAGCAAATCTTAAACATGTTGGGGATCAGCTTAGATTACTACTGGGGACATTCGGTTGCAGAAGGTGATAAATCCGAAAAACCGTGATTTCAACTTGCGGAAAATGAGTTATAATTTCCAACTTGGGAAATATCGGAATGTCAGATTTGATATAAATTTGTGATGTATTGAAGGCCATTGTTGTCGCGGATCCCCCCTCCATCCCGTTTAGCCGCTTGTCGGGTCGAGTACGCTCCTCAGACCTGAATCCTATATTCGAACGACCGTATTGTCTCTCCTCGCTTTCTCCGCTGCGAAAACCATGAGGTGACTCTCGAGCGATTCTTGCGCTCCTGAGAGGATGATGCCGGGCTCGTTGTCGGCAACTGCGGCAACAAATGAATTCATCAATCCGTCATCTCCGCCTGCATGACCGCCGAGAATCGTAAAATCCGACGCCTCGATCCGCGTCTCAACGGTCTCATCCGATAGAAAATCAAAGTGTTGGATCCTGCAGCCATCACCGTAGATCTCTCCCCTGGTTCCGAAGATATGCGTCTTGCGGTCGGCATAGGCATTGAAACCGGTCATAGTGAACGAGGCTGTTTTACCGTTTTCAAAGAGCATGTTTACCACTTGATTGTCCACGACATCATTGTCAGATTCATATACACAGCGGCCGTAGGGTCCATGCTCGAGGGCGCGGGTAACGCCTTCCAAGGTCAGGTCGGTGGTAAGAACGTTCACCGGCCAATCGGTCTGATTCCTGCGGACTCTTTCGAGATATATCTTCTTGGCCGAGTAGGGACACTTGGACTCGTAGGCGCAATCCAGACATCGATCGCCGGCATTCCCCGGTTTTTCCTCTCTGCGGAAATGCTTGAGACTGCCAAATGAAGATACAGCCAGACATCTTTCACCGATTATATACTTAATCCAATCGAGATCGTGACATGATTTCGCAAGAAGCATGGGCGAGGATTCTGATTCTTTTCTCCAGTTTCCTCGCACGAATGAGTGTGCCTGATGCCAATACCCGACAGGCTCGAGATGCTGTATGCACACCACCTCGCCGATCGCACCGGAATCGATCATTTCTTTGAGTTTTATTGTGTAGGGTGTGTAGCGCAATACGTGAGCAACGGCGAAGATCAATCCCCTCTGTTCGATGTTTTCGACGATCCGACGGCAACCAGCCTCGTCAGGGGCCATTGGTTTTTCCAGAAGAATGTTATAGCCGCGTGCGGCCAGAGCAATGGTGGGCTCGACATGCAGGTCGTCTTGGGTCGCTATGATCGCCGCGTCGGCGATGCGATCTCTACGAGCAAGATCCTGCCAGTCGGAAAAGATATTCCGTGAGTCGATATTATGGTCCTTAGCAATTCTTTCCCTCTGTATGTCACGAGGTTCAGCGATACCAACTACCTGAACGAGATGTGGGTTTCTCGAAGCGAAAGCGGCGAAGCCCGCTCCGCGACATCCCCCTCCTACAATCACGATGCGTACGGGTTTCATGCATGTTCTCCCTGCTCTCCCGCCTATTCGGAAAGCAAATGAAAAAAGGTCCTTCGTCAGGATCAGACTCGAAAGTCTTATTTATTTTCTGGTATGAAATAATGATGGTTACAGTATGCGTCGCCATCCATCAAGGTCTTGGTTCTTTCGAAGCAAACCTTCCCGTTGAATGCTTTTACTAGAGGTTCATCCACCTCGCAGAAGAAGCGACCGATTTCCGATTCGCCAACCGCTCTGAAGTATTCCGCCCAGGGACAACCGGTAAACTTGTACTGCAATTCCGATTCCGTTTCTTTGAGTATTTCGTACTGATGGCCCACACAGATGTTTGCTCCCAGCCAGTCGCGGAAATCACCCAATGTTCTCTTGTCAGGCCCGGGAAAAGCCTTCTTCGATGTCTCTACCATCGTGTCAACGAAATCGGTCTTAGCCAGCTCGTAGGCCTCCCGGCCGTACCTCCGCGTGATCGCTTTAACCAGACCGGGATATACAGATGCAAAGAGACCGACGATGGCGTTCTCGGCCTGTTGCGGAGTAACTTCCGGTCTACCCGTCGTTTTGTCGCTCATGGAAAATCGTCTCCTTCAACGCTTCGATATTATATGTCTTAGCCTTTGATACCGCTCATGGTAAGGCTTTCGATTATAAGCCTCTGGAAGAGCAGATACATGATTATTACGGGGATAGAGAAAAGCAGAGTGACCGCGTAGAGCGCATTGTAGGGAACCTGCACGTTCGTTTGTAACAACGAAACGCCTACGGCAAGTGTGTACATAGCCTGTTTGGAGAGGGTTATCAAGGGCCATAGCAGCATGTCCCACTGCCGAAGAAAGGTGAAAATACCTAACAGGGCAAATGCGCTTTTAATCAGAGGAATGATTATTCTGAGATAGATCGTGAACTCCCCAACTCCTTCCACGCGAGCCGCTTCGATATAATCATTTGGTATTGAATAGCAGAATTGCCGCATCATGAATATTCCGAACGGGGTTACCAGAAAGGGCAGAACCAGAGACCTGTAGGTATTGACCATATCCAACGCCACGACGACCTCGAACAGAGGGATAACCAGGACCACCTGAGGAATCATCAACAGTGAGAGTATCGCCGAAAACACGATGTTTTTCCCTTTGAAATCGTACTTGGCGAAGCTAAATCCTGCCAACGAAGCGATGAACAACTCGAAAAAGGTAACTACGGACGCGACGATCAGCGAGTTGATGAAGAATCGCCCCATGGGATAGAGATTAAAGGCGGATTGAAGGTTGTGAAACAGGAGAAACTCATTGGGAATCCAGATTTCTTTCAGCGTATCGCCGATAGTCAGGGATGCATTTCCTTTAACAGCGAAGTTGATCCACCAGGCAATGGGCAGGAGGAATAAAAAGGCCAGCACCGTCAGCAAAGCGATGAGCAGCGCTTTCATTACAATTCTCCGCCCTGCGCCAGCAAACCCCATGTTACCGTCCAGAACTCCTCGAAGATTTAGTTGCGAAAATTCCTACGCCGTTCATCACTCTACCTCGGATTTGAATACCTTGAACTGGATGTAACTGAAAAAGAACATGATTAGGAATTGTATCACCGCCAGAGCGCTGGCGTATCCCATCTTGTAGTATTTGAATCCGTTTTCGAATATGAGAATCGGTAAGATCTTCGAGTAATCATTGGGACCGCCCTTGGTCGAGGTATATACGATGGCGAAATTTTGAAAACTGTATACCACACAGATGACAACGGTGAAGAGGAAGATCGGTTTCAGCATAGGAATGACAATCTTTAACAGCGATTGCCAGAAAGAGGCGCCATCGATCTGTGCCGCCTCTTGATAGCTCGCGGGTATGTTGATCAGGGCAGCCAGGAAGATCACAATATACAGGCCTATGCCCTTCCACAGGGTGAAAACGATCAATCCCGGGACAACCAGGTCTGGGCGCTGGTACCAGCTCTGAACCTTCAGATGGGATGGCAGGGGCAAAAGTTGCATGATTCCGCTGTAAGGATGATACACGGAAATCCATAAGACACTGGCGATCACTGTAGACAGCACGACTGGCGTGAAGTAAATACCCTTGAAAAATCCCTGGGCTCTCCCGGCACCATTCAAAGCCACCGCACAGAGAAAAGCTAATGGGATATTCAGCAAGGTTGTCCCGAATACGTAGTATATGGTGACCCACAGAGACTTATAAAAATCACCGTCCTGGAACAAGCGAATATAGTTTTTAAAACCCACCAACTTGGGCTTTGACAACATATTCCACTCAGCGGTGCTTAGGTATAGAGTCTTCAAAATCGGATAGGCAAAAAAACAACCCAAAACTAGAACGGCCGGCAAAATGAAAATGTAGCCGTACAGGTTGTCTCTTCTAGTTGAAATCATGTCCAGCAATTATGTGTAATATGGATGTTTCAGTAAATACTGGCGGCATTCAGTGGAATGTCGACCGCGAATGCCGCCAGCGATTTCAATTCAGTCTATTGAACGATGTCATTGATCTCCTGTTCGCCAACTTTCAACAGTTGGCGTACGTTGGCATTGGGATCGACTTCACAGGTCTGGAAGACCTTGATGATCGGTTTCCAAATCTCCTGATACTTCGGGTGCGGATCGTGGGGTCTGCTTCGACCCAGGGAATTGAATATCTCATCATAGAGGGCCAAATCCTCAGAGCTGACCTTTTCCCGCCAGCCTTTCTTTGGGCTGACCAAACCGGCTTCGGTCAGGAAGGTGTCTCCTTGGTCGGATTTGTAGCTCAGGAATTTGGTTGACGCATCAGCTTTGGCGTTGGAGATGTTGGCATTGACGACCCAGTTCCAGGCGCTTGAAATTGTACCTGTATCACCGCCTTCGAATGTAGGAACCGGAATCAGATCAAAATCTCTTCCCTTCTTGTAATCGTGGGGTGCGAGTATCGAATTAGCCCAGGTAAGCATCCAGCCCATGGCGACGCGACCCTGGCCGAACTCTTCTGTGTAGAAGGAGCCTGTGAAGCCCGGATCGTCTGCCTTGTATTTGAAGATCATATCGTTCCACAGCTGAAATACTCTGTCGGCATTGGGATCATTGAGGGTGGCAGCCGACTTGTTTTTATTAAGTATAGAAACCTTCGCCTGCCGGAACAGGGTGTTGCCGATATGCTGATAATATTCGCCGATATTGTGAACAAAACACATTCCCGCTGTGGTGAGCACGCCATTGCTGTCATGTACCGCGGTTTTCTGTGCCGCTTGTCCGTGTTGCTTCCATGTCTTGAGACTTTGAGGATTGATACCCGCCTTTTTGAAAATTTCGATATTGTAGCCGATTACCGGCGCTTCCCAATCGTAGGGTATGGCGAACACTTTCCCTTCCACAGTGACAAGCTCCAAAGAGTTGCGTTCGAAAGCCGCCGTGAAATCTCCGAGGTTGGAATACCCGAAAACAACCGGATCGATGTCGTGCAGTGCCTTGTTTTCAATGAATTGGGCGAAGGTAAAATCATCCGACTCGAATACCTCCGGGGCTTGCCTGGTTGCCAGTGCCGTAAACACCTTCTGAATGTACTCTTCGAACGGGATCAGTTCGAAATTGACGGTGATACCTGGATTCGCAGCCATGAAGCCTTGGATGTGTTTTTGTGTCCAGGCGTTCAAGGGAGGATAGGAGTGTTGCCAGAAGGTAATATCGACCTCACTGACTTTTTCCTGCGCTCCCCCCGCAAAACCGCAGAGCGTAACTACCGTGAACAACACCGCTACTAACAGCGCCGTTCTTGTGTAATGTCTTTTCATCTTGTCCTACTCCTCTCAAAGTTTTTTGTTGTGGTGCCGACAAATAGAGTTCCACCTCTATCTGCACGGCGTACTGAATATAGAAATGTGGATGAATTCGCCATAAACTTCCCGAATTGTGAACCCACCTCCTTTCCGATTTATGGAGAAATCACCGGCAAAATAAGTTGTTTTAATATATCAACTCGAATCTGATAATAGAAGGATATTTCTGTGTTGTCAAGTATCTTGCTTTGAGCGCTTCTTCTTCATTATTTCTTTTCAAAAAGACAACGTATTACCCAACAACGAGCTCTTACTGGTTCATTGTGCTTGACAGAAACCGTTAATACTCCTATGTTTTAGTTTGTTTAATGATCCAACTTATAAATTTATTCTGAGAAACTGAGGAAACCGAGAATTCACCGCCGGATCTGAAAAGAACATGCAGGGACAAACAAAATCCTTCCAGCGGAACACGAATCTAGCTATAGTGCTGCAAACGATCAGATTCCACGAGGCGATCAGCCGCATAGAAATAGCAAAACGGCTTGGTCTCAATAAATCCACCATCACTCATATTGTTACGGAGTTGCTGCAGAACAGAGTGATCAAGGTTCAGTCTGAGGGCAACGTTTCCTCAAGTGGTGGAAGAAAGCCGATACTACTAACGTTGAATGGAGAGTTTGGCTGCATACTCGGAATGGAGATCAGATCCAACCGCTGTCGAGCAGTGTTGCTGAGTATAGCCGGGGAAGTCCTCCTTGATCGAGAAATCGCCCTGGATTCCGTAGAAGGGGATTTCTCAGGAGCGTTTTTCTCCTGTTTCGATTCTATGCAGGCTGATATCAGGAAGCTGGGCATCCCTCTGATCGGAATCGGGCTTGGAGTACCGGCAAATGTCGATCCACACAGCGGACGCATTATCAGGTCCTATTCGTTGGAGCTCGACAACTACGAGTTTGGAGCTCA
>DATKXY010000132.1:0-3588 GCA_035528795.1 archaeon
CCCGTTCTCCATCGCTCCAGAGATTCATCCTGTTGCGGGCCATCCAGTTGAAAAAGTCCGGGTTGCCTTTTTTCCCCTCCGGCACCTCGTACATGTGTTCCGGGACCAGAAACGACACCCAGTAGCCGCGCAGCTTGAACATGGGATAATCAGTGTAATCAAGGCTCTTCAATCTCAATGCCTTTTTCCCATACACCACCTCGCCGGCCAGTCCCGGACTGAACCACCTGACACCGCAGGTGTTCAGGAAATCATAAACCGCATAGAGCGTCCCGGCGCGGTCGCATCCTGCAAGCAGAATAATAAACCCGTCCCCGTTTTTGACCGCTTTCACCCTGAACCCCTCAGGGCAGGGATACCCTTCACCCTCAGCCGTGGCATCAAGGGCCGCCTTGTAAGGGGCGCACTGCTTGTTCGTTTTGTCGTTCCCGATTATGATCAGATTTCCGTCCACCTTTTGGTCATCATCACAGACAGGGAAATTTTCCGGATTCTGGTTATCGAGCTCGTACATTTTGCACAGGTAATTCCGGAGCTCTACCGCTGCAAAGGACTCCGTGCAGATATTGTCATCTGTCAGGTCCGTGTCGAACCATTCGACATCCCCGGAAGCCCTGGATGCTTCTTCTGCTGACTCGTACGGCCCGTAATTGACGATAATCGAGCAGTTTGACTTCCCTTTGGATGCAAGAGCAAGCTCTTCTTCGGTCACGCAGGCGATAACGGGCATTAAGACCGATGCGGCCAAAAAACAGGCGCCCGGGATCCAGGCTGTTCTGAGTGAGCTCATGCAGTGGCCCTCCCTGATAGTTGAATAAATAAAGATCGAGCGGAGAGATCGTGCAATCAATTTCAGGTTTTTGTCTCCCTCTGATTATCCAAAAAGCAGAGAAAACCCGAGCCTCACCCGGCTGGGAAATCCCTATTCGATTCTTTTGTTACAGTTATTACTCAGGTAATAAAATTATTTACATCTGTCTGTAAAGGTAATTTTTTTCTTCTTTTGATGGCAAAAGAAGCAAAACCATTTCTTTTGTAACCAAAAGAAACAAAAGTTAATCCTGGCACTTTAGTCTTTTACTCCGCTTCGCCAAGCTCGCCTGGTGCGCAGGAAGCCTGCGCAAAGGCCTGCCTGGACGTTGTACACCTAATACGGCAATGATGGAAATTACTTGTCTTCTACACGCTCCAAAAACAGGATTCTCGGACTTCAGGGCTTCTTATTGCCTTTAGTTTCACCTGGAATGTCTTTATCATCCCAGGTAGCTGCACTAAAATCTCTTTTCAGCGGTTGAAAAGTTTTATCCCGGGGTATTTCAACCGTTGTCAGGCAAAGTAAATCGCCGGCGCCTTAAATGTATGAATCGACAGCTTATAAATCATTCCTGTTTACTCAACTCATATTAATAACCAAGGCTGAAGTATATAAACAATAATACAAATGGAAACTATTTAATGCTCCCTATAGTAAATTTAAGGCAAAAGCTCACGTTTGGCTGACGAGACGATTTCATCCAGGGCCCGGTCCAGATCGGGCTGAACCGGTTCCGGCTCATGGCTGGTGATGATTTCTTCCTTGCGCTCCCGGCAGCGCTCCTCAAGACTTACAGCGCCGTTGTCCAGCCAGGCCTGGTAGTACTCCCGGTCCAGGAGCCTGGGAAACCAGAGCTCGCGCCGGAAATGGTCCACAGTGTGACGGGTATCGATAAAAGTTCCGCCCGGGCCGACCTCCTCGATTATATCGATTCCAAAAGTTTCATCGCTGAACTCGATCGAGCGACTGAGGCTTTCAGTGTAGCTGATAATCTCGCACTGCAGGATAAGAATGTCCAGGGAGGAGGCCTGGTCCACCCCGCTGATTCCCATGTGGCCGAAAATGTCGGCCCCGGCGGCCGCGCCCAGGACGAGGGTGGCGCCGGCTTCCAGGCCGGCCTGGGCATCGGGACGTTTCGAGTCGGTGAGGCCGACATTGATATACACAGGCAACCCGTAGCGTTTCCCCATCTGGGTCATTCCCACCCCGAAAATGGCCTGTTCGGGACCGCAGAATATCAACTGGGTGGTGTTCATATCGAAAGCGTGGCAGATGCCGCCGTAGCAGACCGGCAAGCCCTCTCTCACCAGTTGGGTGATACAGATGCCGGCGAGGATCTCGGCGTTCTCCTGGGCCATGGTACCGGCCACTGTGGCCGGAGCGGAGAGCCCCATCTGGGCCATCGGTCCGATAGGCACAGGCAGGTTGAGCCGCGATGTTTCAAACAGCAGGTCGATACCGTGAAACGGAAAGCGCAGGGGGCTGATCGGCTCAAGGAACGGATAGCACAATGGATAGCGGGCGGCGAGTTCCTCGCTCCCGCGGAGGGCGACCAGCATCTCGATAATAAACCGGGCCGAGGCGCGGTCATGGAACCAGAAAGTAACAGGCTTGGTCGTGTTCCTGATCTGCTCGGCGAGCACCTCGATACAGCGGGTCTGGATCGGGAGCTCGTGGGGATCGCTCATTGCGCCCACAATATTGATCTCCTCCAGGGCATCGGCGAAACGCGTAGCTGTGGCGGCATCATCCAGGGATGCATGACGGCGCTCGCCGCCAGCATGGTCCACCCACAAGGCTTCCCCGGCGATACTGTTGTAATTGCGCTGTCCCTGCCCGAAAGCCGCTGTTACCGAAAGGTCTCTGCCGTACATGGTAAATTGCTTGCCTGCGGTTTCGACCGAGCGCTCGACCAGCTCCGCGGGAATGCGGACCCGCTGATTGTCAAAATCCACCCTGGCGCCCGAATCAGCGAAGCGGCCGAGCATCTCCCGGTGGGGCACAAGGATGCCCACCCGTTCGAGAATGGAGAGGGATGCCTGGTGGATCCTCTCGATCTGGCCGTCTGAGAGCACTTTGCAGATCATCGCTTTTTCTCCTGTCTTTTATGCGGTTAACCGGAATCTCGCTTCGAGAGCTACTGCAAGCAGTCTTCAAAGGTCCTGGTTAAATCAGGCAGACTTCCGGGTTTTATTGCCGGAAATACTGTTTTAGAGTAAAGCCTGCGGATTAATCCGCCGGGATGTGTCAGCAAAAGAGCAGGGCAGTGAACTGTTTTTCAATTTGCTCATAAGCTGCCTTTACTATAGGGAGCATTAAATAGTTTCCATTTGTATTGTTGTTTATATGCTTCAGCCTTGGTTATTCATAAAAGTCAAGTAAGCAGGAATGATTTACCAGGTGTCAATTTTTAAATTTTAGGCGCCGGCGGCTCACTTTATGTAACTACGATTGGAATATTCCGAGAGCAAAACTTTTACAACTACCGAAAAGAGGTTTAAGTGCAACTACCTGGGATGGTAGATCATCCCAAGTGAAATCAGAGGCCATAAGAAGCCCTGAAGTCCGGGGCCTCTGTTATTGGAGCGTGTAGAAGACAAGTAATTTCCATCATTGCCATACTAGATGTACAACGCCCAGGCAGGCCTTTGCGCAGGCTTCCTGCGCGTAGGCGAGCTTGGCGAAGCGGAGTAAAGGACTTAAATGCCAGGATTAACTTTTGTTTCTTTTGGTTACAAAAGAAATGGTTTTGCTTCTTTTGCCACCAAAAGAAG
>DATKXY010000133.1:0-24595 GCA_035528795.1 archaeon
TTTCTGCTTGCGCGGAAACTTGTCGATCTTGGGCAGAAGCCACAGCAGCATGTCAAACGTCTTCTGGATTATCGGCAGTTCGTTGGCAGTAGTGTTCATGGCCGTTATTAACGTTTCCCGTAGGGGTAGGGGCGGGTTTTAAACCCGCCCGTACAAAAAATAAGATAGGGCCGGGCGGACACATGGGTCCGCCCCTACAGGGCCATTAGCGTATTTACCGGCGTTTGCCGTAGGGGGCGGGTTTTAAACCCGCCCGGACAAAACCCTCCACGACAGAACCCGAAAAACGGCTCCGGCGGCGACCAGGGGCTTCGCCCCTGGACCCCCTGTCAAGGGACAAAACACAAGTTTCAAGTGCTCAACTGCACTGAAGTTCTGTAGGCTAACGACAAACAACCCGAAAACCTATGCTGCCGAACCTGTAGTACGGGTCGCGGGAGCTACGGTAGGCTGAACGGCAATAGCTAGCATAAACGTTCCAACTGCCGCCCCGACCAACACGGAAGGAGCCAGTTGAAGGACCTTGAGGATCATTCTCATTCCCACTACTATAACTACCATACCAGTCGCTGCACCACTCCCAAACGTTGCCCGCCAGGTCGTACAAACCGAACGGGTTTGCCGGATAACTTCCTGCATCTACTGGATGCCTTAAAGTACTGCAATCCCAATAATTGGCGTTGGCGCAACTTAGCGTCCCGTCATTAGTCCCGTACTCGTACTGTTTCCCGCCGCGGGCCGCGTACTCCCACTCCCCCTCACGCGGCAGGTCAAAGCCGTACTTCAGCGCAAAAGCCTTGGAACCATACCAGGTCACATTCACCACCGGCCAGTTCTCCTTACCCGCCGTCACGCTGAAACTCGTACCGTTGTAACTGATCCAACACTTATTGTTGGAGTCATAAGTATAAGCCAGATCGATATACTGCTGACCGCTGTAATCCCCCTTCGCCCCTGTTACGCTGCTCGTTGTCGCCGTTATCTCCCCGGCAGCCAAAGCCGCGTTTAAATAAGCCGTGTACTGCGAGTTGGTGATCTCCTTCGCGCTCATCTGGAAAGCACTCACCGTCACTTGGTGCACCGGCTGCTCAGAAGAATACATTGTTCCACCCATCTGGAACGTCCCGCCGGGAATAGAAACAAAGGTGATACCCTGCACCACTGTCGTGTCGCCCGAGGTACTGCTGACCGAGGCGGTGAAATTGCCAACTGTCACATTGGCCCCATTCACTTTCACCTGCTGACTCGCTTGGTCGAACGAATAACCGGTTTTGCTTGGAGTTACAGTGTATGTCCCGTTGGTCAGGCCGGACAGGCTGTAATTGCCATTGGAATCAGTCGTAAGGTTGGTGTTCACTCCAGCGCCTGTTACATTTACAGTTACGCCGCTAAATCCGCTGCTGCCCAAAAGGACCCGGCCGCTCAGAGAGTATGTGATCAGTTGAGCCGTGAAATCTGGCAGAGTCACGTTAGCTCCGCTTATTGTCACCTGCCGGCTGGATATGCTGAAAGAGTAGCCGCTCTTACTTGGCGTTACGGTATAGGTGCCATTGCCCATGCCGGAGAGGCTATAGTTTCCGTTTGAATCAGTAGTTAGATTGGTGTTGACTCCAGTGCCGGTTACATTTACAGTTACTCCGCTAAAACCGCTACTGCCCAAGAGAACCCGTCCGCTGAGGGAATAAGTGGAAATAACCTGTATAAATTGTATTTCACCGCCAGTATCAACAGGATAAAACTTCAATTCTGCATTACCCCATTTTGTCTGTTTTTTATAATTCTCTTCCAAACCATCTATGGCCTCTTTGAGAGTGCTGCCATCTTCCATTGCAGCTACAAATTTTTCCCCCGCGATCACACTTAATGACTGGGTATCAGTCCAGCCGGCATATGTTGCCGCACCTTTCGCAGTAAAAGCTTTAGCCATTGATTCATTTTTCAGTCCCTGACATGCGGCGCAATATATGAATGCTCCATTGAAATCACTTGCTGTATAGTTATTTTCTATTGCCAAGTTGGAAATCGAGAAAAAAATCTTTGAAGTATTTTTCCGTTCTTCACCTGATCCCCACTCGACTGTGGCCAAGGAAACTCTTTTGTTCCTCAAATCATCACCATATTTAGCACGTATTTCTTTGCTGTTTGACCAGTCGTCCGGAACTTCTTCCCCTGTCTGGATGTGGAAAAAATCCTCTTCATAGGCTCCACCATGTCCAAGCAAGAAATAGAATCCAGCGCCTTTTAGATTTGTTTTGAAAAAATCGACACTGGCCTTTTGACCATAAACCGTATCCACATCATAACCATATTGTTTCAGCTTTGATTTAATCGAGCTGAACTTAGTTTTTGTATATGAAAATCCAGGATCTTCATATACTGCATTGATCAGAATTGCCTTTTTGTTTTGAATAACTTCTAAAGGCTCTAAGGGTAATTCAAAACTACTAAGCAATGCAGTTGCATCAACTTCTTGAAGAGGATCAAACATCCATACATGCATTATATTGTTCTTGTCTTCCACAAAAATGGAGCTATTAGTATAGGTTACTTCTTTAACCCCTTCAACATCTCTTAAAGATTCTGCTGTCTCATGGATTTTTGTCGAATCCCCTTCCTCGATAACAGCAGTATTGATTATCTCGTTGACAGTCGAATTTATCTGTTGCGTTTCAGTTGCCATCTCTTTACTAATCGTGTAAGAAATGTATACGCTGTTCGTAGTATCTGAGAACACTACAAGTTTCAGCTCGCCCCCGGCAAATCCCGCGGGTACAATAATCTTGATATAAGACCTGCTGAACTCCAGAAGCCCTACTTGCCTATCGCTCAAAATAGCTTTTACATCCTGCTCGGTGATATTTTCGCCGAAATTCAGGCATTCTATGCCCAAGGTGTCTCCCGAACCGGCGATTGTAGGAGTTACTTCCGATATCGCCGGCCCCCAGTAGATCACGCCCGGCTGCTCGCTTCCAGCCAGTACTTTTAACAGTCCCAGCAGATCAAAAATGTTCACTTTTCCATCAATGTCGACATCAGCTATCTGATTCTGCCGGTCGGTCTGCTGCTGCCCGGCCAGAACCTTCAACAGCTCCAAGAGGTCGAAAATGTTTACCTTGCCGTCCTCGTTAATATCGCCGCGGTAAGTAGAAGCAGCAGCGGCGGGCGCAGTCGGCTGCGAAAAGGCGGGTAAGGACAAACAAATCACAGCCAGGACGAGCAGCAGGAGACAGATAATGGCCTTACGCATAGTGACACCTCCGTCTGTAATGTGGGCGGTAAACAGCTATTATTTTGTATTTGATCCAGCGGAAACTTTACTGCCCGGAAAGATTAATTTTGTAAGAACAACCAGCAGTGTTGTTCATGGTTTTCAGGAAGGAATGATACAACTTTAGAGGAAAAGTAAACAAGCGTCAAGATAAAAATGCAGGAAACGGCAATTGTTTTATCAAAACCGTGCGCGGTTAACGCGTCAGAGCCGGAATAAAAACCGCCATCCTATTCTAGCCAACTTACCACTATCCGGTAGAAACAGCATGAGTGCCGTAATACATGGATATTCTCACGCATTAACTGCACAGGGTTTACTGCCATTTCTGTTTATCAAAATTGGATATTATTAAAAAAGGGCCTGGAGGGATTTCCAAGCCCTTTTACTCTTCACATAATTATCATTGTTCTACGTTATTCCCTGCACCAAAGATTAAGGAACACTGCCGGATTGCCGGGCACTGAGAACATTTTCATGGCTAAGCTTGCACCGGGTAACTGGCTTTTTCTCCCAGAGTGCTCAACAAACATCCATTCTCTTTATAGACTAAGGTGTTGAGAGCCAAATCTTTCGTAAACGGGTTCGGGGTGAGAAGGTACTGCTGTAAATCCCAGGCCATTAAGATGGCCGGCTGTGAGATGCTGGTGTAAGGTTTTATTCCGAGCGAAGATATCATATTGAATCCATAACGTGCGTACTTAGAGCCATTCGATGGATGAACAGCTATGGCAAACCAGTTCCTTTTGGGCTCCTCGGCGCAGCAATCTACGATGACCGAATTATAAAGCTTGCGTTCGATTCCGAACCTGTGTCTCCTGTATTTTCGTCTAATCACAAGCCTTGATAGTTCGCAGATTTCACTGGATAAATTGATTCCACGCTCAGAAAATGTGGAACCAAATCCAGGGAAAAACCGCGAAATGTCTCTCGGCGCTACCCCGAATGATTCACAAGCAGGCAGGGATGATTTCTCATAAGCCGGTGCCTCTGAGCATTCCAGACTGCGATGCCGCAAAATATTCTTTAATTCATTATAATGGGGACCATTATCATTGCTCCGAATGATTCTTAATGTTCCGGCAAGCTCTTTAGTCCCGTTGTGACGAAAAAACGCCCCGAAAATTATAGATCTGGGATCGTATTTATCAAATTCGATCTCCTCAGGAGATTGATTTATGTATCCTATTTCCTGATAAACTTTGTACCGCAGTTTCAAGGCCGAGAGTATCTCTTCCTCGGTCCTGAGTCTCCTGACTTCCAGGTATTCTTCCCAGGGTAAGGGCGTTTTTTCCAAACGGTCTTTTATGAGAAGTGAGGATCGGATATTGGAAAACAAATCCTCTATCCCGAAAGGCTTTCTAAGATTTCCCAATATAATTCCATCAGCTTGCAGTTTGCCGGATTGTGTGACTTTAAATGATGGAAGAATGCTTGAAAGCTCGCCATTGGGAGACAGTGGATAGCTTTCCCCGTCCAGGCTGATTCTGGCTCCCGGCTCCCAGGCCCCTTCAAGAAGTGAAAGTTCCGGTCTCTCCAGTTCCAGCGCTTTGGATAGCTTGGAAGGATCCTCCAAAGCTACGGGGTGAAATCCTTTCCAGGAAAGGGCTTTAACCAGTGCTTTCCTTAAACTTGGATCCGAATCCCACAAAAGAATCTTATCCATAGAAATTTCCCCTGTTAAGTTTTTCTTTAAAGCATATCAATTTAGCCCTAAATCATTAATCGGATTTAAGAACAAATACTTTATATCTTAAGTTTTAACCTCCTTCAGCAAAAATAGAATAACGAATATCAAGATTATTAAAGTTCATCAAATTTTTATTATTAAGCATCTTTAATGTTCGTTGTTGTTGATAAATTATTATCAGGTATACTTCAATAATAATATTTTAAAGAATAAATTCCAAATATTTTTTTAACATTCAATCTAAATAAACAAAATAAGTTATATATTATATATATTATCTAAAAATGATGTTTGTTATATTTGTTATATTGCTAGAATTAAAGACAGGATAAAAAGGACTAATGCTGAATTATTACTTAAGACCGCTTTCATAACCAGAGATATGGCTCGCTAGCGACACTCTGGTCTGTTTCAAGTAAACAGACTGATCAATAAGAAAAGGGTCTAAGATACTTTCAAAAACCCTGAAAGCCTGTCCCTGAATTTCCAAAGGGAAATTCAGGCGCTTTCCGGTCCCTCCGGCTGACAACAACCTTTATGCGACTGGCGAAATTTTTTTAAATCCAATGGGAAAAATATTGACAGGCCATGATATGTTTGTTATATTTAATGTGCATGATATGTATTAGTTGTTTGTTATGTTTCCTTAGGGGAGAACAATGTTAAAAAAATCCAAAGGTGAATTCATCCCTGATCCGCCGCTGACAACTGGAGACATAGCGCGTTACTGCCATACTACAGTGATGCAGGTCAACAGATGGATCAAAAGCGGCGCGCTAAAATCATTCCGAAACCCTGGGGGGCAGTATCGAATTATGAGAGCGGAATTCAGGAGTTTTCTGGAGAGCAACGGGATGCCGATAATAAAGGAGTTTTTTCAGGGAAACCGCGGGAAAAAGATTCTGGTGGCGGATGATGACCGCACAGTAGTCGAGGCAATCAGCTACCTTTTAAAATCTCAGCCCGAGAATTTTGAGGTTGAGATCTCAAGGGACGGGTATGAGACATTGATCAAAGCCGGAGATTTCAAGCCCGACCTGCTGATTCTGGATATCAGAATGCCGAAAATTGACGGGCTGGAGGTCTGCCGCCGTCTGAGACAAAACGCAAGCATAACCCAGGGGATAAAAATACTCGCTATCACCGGGCATTCGGAAGCTTATGACAGGGATCTGGTATTATCGAGCGGCGCTAATGATTATCTTCTCAAGCCTTTCGAAAAAAATACCTTGCTCCATCACGTTGAGGAGCTTATCGGATGAGTCCCGAAAAGTCTAAAATATTTGTAGTGGATGATGACCCTGCTTTTAGCAAGGCGGTCTCCAAGACCCTGAAAGCCAATGGGTATCAAGTGGTCGAGGAATCCAGGATGCTGGTCTTGATCAAATCCATTGTGGAGGAAAATCCGGACCTGATCCTTCTCGATCTATGCATGCCTAAAGCAGGGGGCGTGGAAATAATTAAAACAATGTGGGAAATGAAAATAAACGTACCGATATTGATTATTTCAGGCCAAATCAAAATGGAAGATTTCCGGATTCTGCGCAATTTTGGGGTGACTGAATTCCTGGTCAAACCTTTCACTATGAATGCCCTGCTGGCCAAAGTTAAAGAAGTCCTAAAACCTGATATTCCCGAGTGGGTTTTTAAATCCAATGCTCAAACTGAATAAGTAAGGTTCTGTAAGCGTTAAGCTGTCGAGATGTTCCGGAAAATTTAACAACCGTTATTACCTGGCAAATTCGTGAAAGATAGTGCTTAAAAGAATTGGTCCAAGGTTAAAGGCTATAGGCCAAGTCAAAGGAGACAGGGAAATGAATAAATTGTTAGTCAAGAAATGGCCGGTACTAATTCTGTTTTCGTTTTTCTCATTCTCTATTTCATTTACTAAAGCTGAGGCACGGGAGCTTACAGAGGAGGTCTTTTTCCAGCCTATCGAAAAGGTGATCACAGCCGGCGGCACAGAGCAGAATATCGAGCGCGCACCGGCAACGATCGCGGTCATATCCTCAGAAGAAATAAGAGCCTCCGGTGCTCTGACCATCCCCGAGCTGCTTCGCCTGGTTCCCGGACTCGATGTGATGACTATCAATTCGACATATTCCGAGGTAAATGCGCGGGGACTGAATCAGTTACTCTCCAACAAGCTTCTGTGTCTTGTTGACGGCCGTTCCGCTTATTTCGATTTCTTCGGTGGAGTAATCTGGCAGGTGTTGCCGATCACCCTGGACCAGATCGACAGGATCGAGATCGTGCGCAGCCCCAGCTCGGCCCTTTACGGCGCAAATGCTTTCAGCGGCGTTATCAACATAATCACCAAGAACCCGAGACAGTTGCATGGCAGCCATTTGTCCGTGCAGGGCGGAGAAAACTCGACCCTTTATACTTCCTTCGTTCATGGGAACTGGAAGGGGGACACCGGATACCGGTTGTCTCTCGGCACAAGGCAGACAAACAGTCTCCGCGATTCCGATAAGAGATTTGAGAATCTTGCTCTGGGTAACTTTTCCGTGGAACATCGCTTCAAGAATGACGCCCGGCTTTCGGTGGATGGAGGATTGATCATCGGTTCCATTATGCAGAATGTGCGGCTGGAGGATAACAAGTTCGAGGCCACGACCAGCTATGCCAAAATGAACTTTGACCACAAGTCCTTTAAACTGCAGGCTTTCTGGAATCGGGGTGATGAAACAGGCGAGGCCTTTTTCCCTCCGGGGCCCGATGTGGACATATTGTACAATACTTTTGAGATAGAAGCTCAACACATTCTGAACCTGGGAATAAGGCATACTTTTATCTACGGCACCTCTTACCGCTTCAACACAATCGAATCAAACATAATCGACCGATACCACGAACAGAATTTATTTGCCGGTTACTTTCAGGATGAGTACAGGCCCGTGCCTGAAGTGAGTTTGCTTGCTGGAGGGCGAATAGACCATCACCCGCTGGTGGGAGTAAATTTCAGTCCCAGAGGCAGTATAATATATGCTCCTACCGGCACTCACACCTTTCGCATCTCGGTTGGAAGGGCGTTCCGCAATCCCAGTTTCACTGACTCATATCTCCAGCAGACAATCCCGCCTCCCCCCGGGTATCCCATCGGGGTGGAGCTAGTCGGTGAATCCAATCTTGAATCGGAAAAAATCACTACGTATGAATTGGGTTACACCTGTTTTCCCCATCACTATTTCCGCGGGGAAGTGGATGTTTTTGCATACAAGTTCAAGGATTACATTGGTGCTGGTGCAGTGAATATAGAGAGCGGTATACCGGTCCAGTCTTTCGTGAACCTCGGCAGAGCGACAGCTTACGGTTTTGAATTAACGGCTGATTTAATTCCCGCGCCCTGGATGAAGATCTCCACCAATTACAGCTATCAGAATCTGGACAATAATTATACGGTCCTGAAAGCCCAGGAGCCGCCGAACCACAAAGTAAATTTCAAACTTTTCCTCTCCATGCCTCAAGGTTTAGAGGCCTCGTTCTTAGCAAGCTATGTGGGCACGACCAAATGGGAGATCCCAACCCCTTTGGGAGATTACGTGATCATGGAGACCGAAGCGCACACCATTTGTAATGCCAAGCTGGGATATTTCGTCGAGAGGAACCATTTCGAAATCCATCTTGCGGCCTACAATCTTTTTAACAGGAGGTGCGCGGAATATCCTCTGTCTGAAAAAAGCAAAAGGCGGGTGACTGCAGGGTTCAATTTGTCATTCTAAGCATGGCGGTTCGGGATTTATTTCTGAGAACAAACTGGAACATGGTTAAAAACCCAAAAAAATATTTTACATTCTGGAACCCTTTTCTGGGAATCCTTTGGGCCGGAATCTTGGCTGTCAATAGCGCTGTTTGGGCGCAGCCCGCGCATGTGGTTCTTGTCAGGAGCACTCCCCGGGCGGAATACGAACAGACAGCAGGAGTAATTATTTCTTCACTTGAAAAGAACAATTCCGAGCTGGCAGTCGAGGAGATCAATTTCAATGACGATCCCGGGCAGGAAGATGAGTTCTGGCAGAAAGCACTTGAAAAACGTCCTGAGCTGGTCATTACAATTGGATCGCCGGCTACTAAATCCGCAGTCAAATACGTTCATAATGTCCCCATTATTTTCACAATGGTGCTGGATAATTTAAGCGGTTTAATTTCAACCCCTTCATCCAGTATCAGTGGGGTGACATTGGCAATTCCTGTTCAGGAACAGCTCGAAATAATACGGAACGCCCTGCCTGATATAAAAAGAGTCGGTTTTCTTTACAGCAGTCAGTCTGCCCAGATGTATCAATCCGCGATAAGGGTCGCGGATAAAATGGGCCTGCGGCTTGTAACTTCCGAGATTGCATCCGAAAGGGATGTCCCGGAGGCTTTACGAAGAATAATCCGCGAGGCGGATGTTTTCTGGATGCCTCCGGATGCTATTATCTATGAAAGAAACATCTTGCGATTTATACTCCTGGAATGTTTTCAGAACAATGTGCCGATTATCGCTGTTTCCAAGCATATTGCCGAGGCCGGCACACCTCTGGCACTGGATATCGACTACGAAGACATCGGCAGGCAGACAGCCGAGCTGGTATTGAAAAGCCTGTCGAACCGTTCCTCCGCTAAGCCGGCTATTGAACACCCGCGTAAGGTGTTGCTTTACATAAATGAATGGGTAATCTCAAGACTTGGACTTAAAATCCCCCAGCAAGTCATTGAACAGGCTATACCAGTAAGTGGGAGATAAGCAGATGCAATTGACGACCCTAAAAAAAGCACTGAGCTTGCGGCTTGGCACAAAATCCATTTTAGCTGTGATTCTGCTCTTGAGCACGATCTCAATCACTTTGACCACCTTTTTCGTCTCCAGGCAGAGAAGCGCCCTCACGGATGAGCTGCGCAAACGGGCCTTTTCTCTGGCCAGCAACCTGGCCTTCAACAGCCGATATGCAGTCATTTCCAGAGATTTCAGAACCCTAAAGAACCTTCTTGCAGGTGTGAAAAAAGAGAGCGACATCGAGGAAGTTTTTATTACAGATATGGAAGGGATTATCCTGGCTCATCCAGACACAACCAAAATGGAGCGCAAAATTGAATTCACGTTCGAGTTGGACAGCCTTGCACCAAAGAAATGGATTTCTACGGAGCAAAGCGATATCTGGCGGACTATCGTCCTGATCGAGATTGAAAGGAAACCCGCCAATAATGACGAGATACTCCTCTTTTCCTCCCCGGAAAGTCATGATTCGTCATCGGGAACCGAATCGGAAGCTGCCTACAAGGAAAAACTGGGTTATGCAATACTGGATGTTTCGCTGGAGAGTATGAACAGGGCCCTGGCTGTGGGTACCAAGCGGGCGGTATTGATTACCCTGATAATGGTCGTGTTAGGTGCGCTGGCTGTAATCTGCCTGGTCAGAACCGTGGCTGTCCCGATATACCGTCTCGCCAACGCCACCAAGGCAGTGGCCCAGGGCTATCTTGACCAGAAAGTCCCAATTAAAAGATCGGATGAAATCGGCATCCTCGCGGATTCATTTAACCACATGACACATCAGTTGAAAGTATCACGGGAGAAGATCGAGGCCTGGAACCGGGAACTTGAGGGAAAAGTAGCCGAGCGGACGAAAGAACTGGAGGAAAAACACAATGAGCTGGAAAAAGCTTATCAGGCCCTTAAAACCCTGGACAAGGCAAAGGATGATTTCCTGTCACTGGTTTCCCATGAGCTCCGGACGCCTTTAAGTTCGGTTCTCCTTTATTCGGAAATGTTATTGGACGGAATCGCGGATTCCGAGGAATCCCAAACCGAATTCCTTACTACTATCGTGGACAACTGCAAGCGGTTAAGCAGACTGATCAATGATGTGCTGGATCTTTCAAAAATTGAAGCCGGAAGAATGTCGTTCAAACTTGAAAAATTGGACTTTAAGGAATTAGTGGCTGATACTCTGACAAGTATTCGGCCGAAAATCGAGAGCAAAAAAATTCATTTCGACTTCACAAATATTGACGGAAAATGCCATTTATGGGGTGATCGGGACAAGGTGATCCAGGTACTGACAAATATCATCTCGAATGCTGTAAAATTTACCTTGGATGAAGGTAGAATCACTGTTTCGCTGACCGGTTACGGCAAGATGGGTAAAGTGGCAGTCGAGGATACTGGAAAAGGAATTAAGAGAGAAGATATTCCCAAAGTGTTTGACAGGTTCAGCCAGCTGGAAAGTATTGATAATCACTCCGAGGGTACCGGCCTGGGCATGACTATTTCAAAATCCGTCATCGAACGGCTTGGAGGGGAGATTTGGATTGAAAGCGAGTTTGGACGAGGTACCTCGGTGTTCTTTACTTTACCCCAAGCAGCCAGGGTTTACAAGGAAATCCAAAACCAGCCGATAGAATATGGTTCTCAATCAAAATAAAATATTGATTGTCGATGATGAAAAAGCTCTGCGTCTAGGTTTGTCTCGATGTCTTCAAAATGCCGGATTCGAGACTCTGGTGGCCGAGTGCGGTGCTGAGGCTCTTTGCCTGATGGATCTTCATCAGCCCGCGTTGATAATTCTCGATGTGATGATGCGCGGGCTGTCGGGCCTGGAAGTTTGCCGGACCTTAAGAAAAAAACCCGAAACCAGCGCAGTGAAAATCGTCTTCCTCTCCGCTAAAGGACAGCTCAGAGATAAAGTCGAGGGGCTGGAGGCCGGGGGTGACTATTATATTACCAAACCTTTTGACTACAGGGAACTGATAACAATTATCAAAGAGCTTTTAGAGGCCGTTGAATGAATGCTGAAATACTAAAGTCAAATTCAGCCGCCGGGATGCTGGATCCTCTGCTGGACTGGAACGGAAATCTCACCTCCAAGGTGCTGGTTGCCGATGACGAGGTGGCAATCCGCAAAGGACTCGCCTTTCTTCTCCGCAAGGAAGGATATGAGCCTTTGGAGGCTGAAAACGGCCTGAAAGCGCTCAAGCTGGTCTTGTCCAAAAAACCTGATCTGATTCTGCTTGATCTGATGATGCCTGAGTTGAATGGTCTGGAAGTATGCACTCTGCTGAAAAGTCGCGAGGACACCCGGTTAATACCTGTAGTAATGATCACCGCTGTGCACAGCCAGGACGAAAAAATCAAAGCGATCAATGCCGGGGCGGATGATTTTCTCAATAAACCGGTTAATATCGCCGAACTCCGGGCACGGGTCAAATCTCTTCTGAGAATGAAACACCTGAACGATCTGCTTGATCGGTCCGATACCGTTATCGCTTCGCTGGCCAATGCAATCGAGGCCAAAGACAAGTACACCGAGGGGCACAATGAGCGAGTGTCCCGTTATGCAGTGACCCTGGCCCAGGCGGCGGGTCTATCCGAAAAAGAACAGGTCATAGTGCGGATGGCGGGGATTCTTCATGATATCGGCAAAATCGGTGTCCCGGACAAGGTGCTCAACAAGCGGGGGCCTCTGGATGATAATGAGTTCAACAAAATCCTTTCCCATCCTAAAAAAGGAGAAACAATTCTCGCCCCCCTGCGCTCGCTCTGTGGGATTCGCGCTGTCGTACTTCATCATCATGAGCGTTTCGACGGGAAAGGCTATCCAATGGGGCTCATGGGCGAACAGATCCCGATCTATGCAAGAATTGTCGCCATTGCCGACAGCTATGACGCGATGACTACAACGAGATCTTACCGTAAGGGACTTCCCAAAGCAGAGGCCATGAGAGAATTGCGGAACAAGGCCGGACAAATGTGGGACCCTGACCTGGTAACAATATTTCTGGATTTGCTGGAAAACGATCACAAAAACTTGACCCTGGCGCAAGAGGAAAATACTGATGGCTGATCTGATACTCTGGAACTCTATCGCCAAGCGCAGACACTCTCCCAGTGATACCTTTCTGGAAAACGGGTTAGGGATGCTGAAAAGCTTCATCGAGAAACAGGGCTTCAAGGTGGAGATTATCGATTGGGCGCGCAGTAATCAATGGGACAAAATGACGCCTGGGACCCTGGCCAGGATCAACCGTTGCATGGCTGCCGTGCTGTGGTCATCCAATGGCTCAGGAAAGCGCAGGGGAAAAACAATCTCACGCCTGGTCAGTCCCTTGTTTTTACTGAGCCAGGGAGTCATGTCGAATGTTCAAAAGCGGCTGCAGGAAAGAATGATCCGGGAACTGGCCAGATATATCCACGATTCGGGATGCCAGGTTCTGGGGATAAAATCCTGGTACGGCGAGGCATTTCCGGCTGCGAAATACCTGGCCCGGTGCGTACGGAAGCTTGCCCCGGAGGTTCTGATTGTGGTGGGAGGCCCCCACGCCTCGATCTATCGTGATGCTGTCCTGGAAGATAGTGTTTTTGATGTTGCTGTGGTCGGCGAAGGAGAACGGGCTCTTTCCGCTATTCTCGCCTTGGCCCGGCAAACAAAAACCCGGGAGAAGCTGTTGCAAGAAATTGCCTGGATGGTTTCGCTGGGACAGTTGAAAAATGTTATCTTTCGAAACAACCGCGGGATCGGAATATCCGCTCGAGAACAAGCCGATGCGAACAGTAAAGTGGTCCCTTGTTACGACCTGCTCGAGGGTAAGACCCTGATTCACGTAGTAGTTGATTCGCTGGGCTGCCCGTGGGGGAAATGCAATTTCTGCTCGCATTCATGCATTTATCAAAAACACTCTCTTCGGAAAGCGCAGTCCGTGGTGGATGAGATCGGAGAGATGGTTTCCCGGGGGATCGGGATCTTCCGCTTTGCGGGATCGAGTACGGCCCTGGCTCATGCTTGCGATATCGCCGCCTTGCTCGACAAAAGCGGACTCCGGGTTCTTTTCTCCATGTTCGCGCGCGCTGAACCCGGGGCTTCAGAGGACATAGTCTATTCACGACTCGTCGATTCTTACGGGCAGCTTTTACGTTCAGGGCTGCGCGCCGTTTTTATCGGCGCCGAATCCGGGATTGACTTGATCAACTATTTAGTGATGAACAAGGGACTCGCCCTTGGAGATATTACAGCCACGGTCAGGGCAATGCGCGAGGCTTCCCAAAAGGAGCGGCTGCCCCTTGATATCGGGCTCTCATTGATTTATCCGGCTCCGACTGTGTGTGATATAACTTTGGAACAGCTTAAAATCGAGAATATCAAACTGATCGAGCAGACTGGACCGGATTCGGTTTTAGTCAGCCCGCCGGCTCCTTTCCCGGGCACGGCCTGGTTCAAAGAAAAGGACCGATTCGGATTTGAACTGGGTGAAAGATTTGTCCAAGAGATTCTGGAATACGAGTATGCGCTTTACAAGCCTCCCTCTCTCTGGCCTGAAATAGATTTGAAACTCAAAGGGATGAGCTTACGGGAGATACTTGAAGAATGCCAGGACTTAAGGGGACTGCTTGAGGAAAAAGGGTTCGTTACGGAGGTGACGGACGAGCATTTTTTAATGATGCGGGCCGCAGGTTATCTGGGAAAAGAGGGGGCGGTCACTTTTAAGAACCAGGCGCTGCTTTCTCTCATATCCTGTGATTACCGGTGGATGAATCGGGTTCAGGAACGAGTCAACCAGGCAAGCCTGGCGCAGGCCTTAATCAACAAGAGATGATCATGGCTAAAGAACATCTGAAAAGTAACCGTTTCAATGGTCTGGCCCCGGATATACACGAGGAGATGGAAGACCTGTTTTTAAACAACGGGATTCCCAGTACTAAGAAAATTTGCTATGAAGTGATCGAGGACTTCAGGGAGATTAAAGCCAGCTTGCATTTACGCTATTTAGCTTTCCGGTATGTCAATTTCATAGAAGAAAACGAGGACCGCCTGGACATAAACTCTTATGACAAATATTCCACATTCCTGGGAGCGTACAATGTGACCGGGGGACAGAAAATTCTGGTGGGGACGTTTCGAATTATAAACGGAGATAAAGAAGGAGCGGCCTTTTCGTATATCGAGGAGTTGATTCGTACTGCCCGGGACCCCAAAATCAGAGCGCTGGGTAAAAGAACGAAACTCTTCCCCATTTTAGAATCTTTCAATCTTCCCGATTCCTATTTTAGTTGTTTCGATAAATCGAAACCTGAGGAGAATTCGATACATCCATACGAGCTTTCCCGGCTCGCCATCCGTCCCGACTATTGGATGTACAATAACTATATCGGACTGTACTATCTCCTGATTCAGTATAGCTGGATGCACGAGCCGCCGCTCAAGGATTTTCTGATAGCCGTGCATCCACGCGCCCGGAGAAGATATGAAAAGTTGGGCTTTAAAGTCATCCCTGGTACAGGGCAGGTACTTTACAAACATATCAATCAGCTTGCCATTGCCATGACTATCGATCTGGAAAAATATCTTCAGGAAGCTTGCTGGTACAGAAAGCCATGTGAAACGCTCTTCCCCGATTTCAAAAAAAAAGGCTATTTTGCCCGCATGTTAAACAAGCAACTGCCAGACAGCTCTTTTTATGAGGAAAATAATTGATATTTCCCCATTTAACCCGGGTCTGACAGCCGGAATATGAGAGAACATTTTTGCCGCTTACTGGATCATCAACGATCCTCGTGTCTTATAAACTCCGGTGGGAAATAAGAAATGAAAAGATTGCCGGAAACAGGGGCCATGGATTTGCCCGAAGAGGTCGTCTCTTACGACACTTTGTCAAAAAATTTTCTCGGATTGGTGGAGAAGAAATTCGTCCGCCGCGCCTCCGACCTGCTGTCCAAAACCGAGCACCTGAACAGTCCGCTGATCCTGGATGCAGGAACAGGCACAGCCAACATCCCGCTGCGTTTTATTCACGATTTGTCGCCAGGGCGCTTCGTGGCCCTGGATCTGTCGTTGAACATGCTTAAAAAAGCCAGATCGAATGTCAGGGATAAAGGCCTTCAGGAACGTATATTTCTGGTTTGCGCCGATGCCGAAAAACTCCCTTTCAGGAACGACTCCTTCGATCTGGTGTACAGCCACTCGACCATCCATCACCTTCCCGACCCACTGCAGGCTGTCAGCGAGATGATTCGGGTAACCAAAAGAGACTCCCACTTTATAATCCGGGATCTCAGGCGTCCGCCAGCATTGTTGCTTGAGTGCTATGTTCGCATTTTCGGTTTTAGGTACGACCGCTTGATGAAAAAGATGTACCGCGACTCCCTGCGCGCCGGCTACACGTATCAAGAAATGAAAAAGCTGGCAAAAGAGTCCGAGAACGCGGTTACCAAGGCCCGGAGGTTCTTTGTCACCCATGTCGGCCTGGAAGGGCTCAAATGTGATTCAGAGATAATGCCGGAAGAAGAACCTGAGAGGATACTTGCCCGGACGAATAATTATCAATGATTTCCATGGTTGCGCAGGGGCGACCGGCCGGTCGCCCGTACATTGCCATTGGTTCCCGATTGCCGTAGGGGCGGGTTTTAAACCCGCCCGTACAATAATATGCCCATAATTCCTTGCCATCCGTGGTTCCGAAACACGATTGCCACATGGGAAACACGGATTACGCAGATAAAAACCTGATTTCACGAATACCCTTCCCCCTCACGGGAAGGGCGGCGGGGAACCGTGGTATCCGTGAAACATCCGTGACATTCGTGATTCAAGCTCACACGACAGGGACCGTCAGAGAACGGCCCGGACAAGGTATTTTCGCACCGCTTGATAAAAAGAAAAAGCCGGACTTTCAGCCGCCGTTTAAAGCAGCTTACCAGCCCGGCTTTTTCCTTGAACTATTCGGGTTTTTTGTTAAACCCGGGAGACGAGTTTGAACTTCCTGTGCTCTCTCCGGGAGTCTCCACTGTTAAGAAACAGTAGCTGTACACCAGGATTCTGGCATTGTGAAGTTTTGGCAAAAATACTACCAACGCACTACCCGAAAACCTATGTTGTTGTTCCCAATGAAGTCCAGAGCTGTTCTTTCTATCCTCTCCCCTAGAAGGTATTTCTGTTTTCTGGGAAACTTGTCCAGCTTCGGAATAAGCCAGAGCAGCATATCAAAAGTCTTTTGAATAATAGGCAGTTCTTCGCTCATTTACCACTAATTTTCAAAATTTGCGGCGACCAGGGGCTTCGCCCCTGGACCCCATTTCAAGTTACAAAAAACAAAAATCAAGTACTCAAAAACGGAAGTTCTGGCAAAACACTACCAACACACTACCCTAAAACCTAGGCTGAAGTAGTACCTGTCGGCCGGGTCGTAGTCGGTGCGAAAGGCTGAACGGCAGAGGTAAGCATCGTAGCTCCGACTGCCGCCGCGGATAACACGGGTAGAGCCGGACGACGGCCCTTGAGGATTATTCTCATTCTCGCTACTATAGCTGCCATACCAGTCATTGCACCATTCCCAGACATTCCCGTGCATGTCATACAAACCAAATGCGTTTGCCAGCTTGCCGCCCACTGCATGAGTCGTATTCCCGCTGTTGTAATCATACCACCCGGCGCGGTCAAGATCGCTCTCCGTGTTACCTGTATAATACTCCGTGCTTGTTCCAGCCCGGCAGGCATACTCCCACTCGGCCTCTGTGGGCAGGCGGTAGCCGTTCTTGGTAAAATCGCAGGACCAGGTGCTCAGGTTGTAACAAGGCTGGAGCCCTGCGGATTCGCTGAGCTTGTTGCAGAATGTTACCGCATCATACCAGGAGACTTGCTCTACCGGGCGGTTGTCGTCTCCGGTAAAATAGGAGGGATTGCTCCCCATCACAGCTTGGTACTGCGCCTGGGTAATCTCGTATTTGCTCATCTGGAAAGCGGAGAGGGTCACCGTGTGCACCGGCTGTTCATCGCTCCACCCTGTATTACTTCCCATCTGGAACGTGCCCGCGGGGATGGGGAGCATTTCTATTTCTGTCGAAGGTGTCGGAGTGTTATTAAGAATAAAGTCCGAGGATGCTAAGATATTGTTGTTTTTCTTTGTTGTAAAATACACGCGTGTGGTTGTACCGGCAGTTACATTTTCTTTCACTTGAAATTGACATTTGATAACATTCCCCTCTCCGGGTGTTATTTCGCCGTCATTGCAGAAAAAGACCATTCTCTGGGCTCCATCACTCCGGGGAAAGTCGCTACTATACATCGAGACTGCGCGGTCGACAGTGGATATGGTTTTCAATTCCAAAACATTTGGATCATAGTTTATATCAATTGCCAATACCACAATTCCCGAATTGTTTCTTACGCTTAAAAAAATATCTTGTAGCAACGATGAATTATTAGAAAGACTCCCATTTATATTCCAAACGTATTGCTCCTCGATTGATAATGCATTAATCCGCACATTACCTGTTAATTCTTGTTTCCACATTTGATAAACAGTTAATAGATCCTCTGAGTTGAATTGACCATCAGGAGAAGAAGATATTTCCATGTTATTATCGATGGAAGATACGTCTAGTCCAAGATAATCTAAATAGGTCCTAGTTGCAGCTTCCAATATTAAATATACTAATCGCATTAAATCAGCAATATTTGTTGGTGCATAGGATAATTTTTGTTTACCTCTTCTTGGCGCAACTATATAAAATTTCTTATCTGAATCAAACTTGTTATTCATCTTATCGGTTATGGATAAGAAGTATTCCACTACTGTTCCGAGTTGTTGAGCCGGTATTGTTCCGGTAACACGAACTGTACCGGATAAAGGTGTCGTTGAATTAGTCGGAATTATAACGGTCGTTTCTCCTGATCTTAAAAAAGTACCATTCTGGAAAATAAGATTCGATAATATGGCACGCATCTCGATTCTATCTATTAAATTAGAATTCATTATATCAGCTACAACGTTTTGAGAATTGCTTTCGTCTGGAACCAAAGAGTCCGGAAAGGTCACAAAAGAAATACTGGGAGCCACCAGTGGCAGTACATGCATATCCACAATATTAGACCAGCCCCCACTTCCGCACAAATTATTCGCCTGCAACCGGTAATAATACGTAGTCTCTGAACTCACACTGTGACTGAAACTCTGTGAGTTTCCACTTACTGTCTGGCTCGTCGCCCCGGTGAACGAGCTGTTTGTCGCCTCCTCTATAATGTATGAAGTCGCCCCGCTCACACTGCCCCAGCTCACCGTGTAACTCGATCCTGAACTGACACTACTGCCAGGATCAGTCAATGAAGGTGCCTGTGGCGCAGAATTCACTACCATATCCACAGTATTAGACCACCCGCTGCTGCCAGTTCCACAATTGGTCTTCAACCGGTAATAATATGTGGTTGATAAACTCACACTGTGACTGTAACTCTGGGAGGCGCCGCTCACTGTCTGGCTTGTTGCCCCGGTGAACGAGTTTGTTGTTGCCTCCTCTATAGTGTATGAAGTCGCTCCGCTTATAATGACCCAGCTAACAGTGTATGAAGCACCTGAGCAGACACTCATTCCAGGATCGTTCAACGCCGGTGTTGTACATGGGTTGACAATCATGTCCCCTGTATTCGACCAGCCCCCGCTACCGGTGCTGTAATTCGCCCTCACCCGGTAATAATAAGTAATCGTGGAACTCACAGTATGGCTGTACTGCCGGGAGGTGCCGGTCACTGTTTGACTGGTTGCTCCACTGAAATTGCTGTTCGTGGCCTCCTCAATAGTATATGAACTAACCCCGCTTAAGCTGCCCCAGCTCACCGTGTAACTAGTCCCGGAATTGACGCTTGTTCCCGGATCAGTTACCACCGGCACTCCAAAAGGATTGACCGCCATGTCCACTGTGTTCGACCAATCACTGCTGCTCGTTCCAGTATTAGCCCTGACCTGGTAATAATAGGTGGTCGCGGAGCTCACAGTATCGCTGTAAACTCTCGCTGTGTCGCTTAAGGTAACCGTGGCGGCCCCGGTAAAAGTGTTGCTGGTCGCCTTTTCGAGAGTATAAGAGGTCGCTCCGCTGACCCTGGTCCAGCTCACAGTGTAAGGTACGCCGGATAAGACGCTCGTACCGGGATCACTGAGGACCGGCGCGGCCAGGGTCACGGTCACTGATTGGCTGGTGCTCCAGGCGCCGGCCACATTGCGGCTGTTCGTGGCCTGAACGCGGTAATAATACGTCCCTGGAGCTTTGCCTGAAACATTAACATATGTAATATTACCGGGGTAAGTCGCACTGCTCGCACCAGAAAATCCTGAATTAGTGGCTTCCTGCAATATATAGCCCTCCGCCCCGCTAACGCTGCTCCAGCTCACCCGGTAACTGCCGTTAGTGCTGGGACTGGGACTGATCCCGGTTATCCGCGGCACAAAGCCCGTTGTCCAGGCGCTCTCGCTTAATGATATAGTTTTTGTCTGGCCGGCCACTATATCAACTCCCGTGGCCATGACAAACCGCTCGACCGCGCCGGCGCTGTTCCTTCCAATGCAAAGCACTGTCAAGCCGCTCTGGGCTTTGACCTCGATCGTGGCATCGAAAAAGCTGTCCTGGGGAGTAAATGTATTCGGATTTATGGTGATCTCTCCGCCGCTCGCATCCAGCACTCTCACGAGCATAGAGCTAACAGCGGACAACTGCGCGGACGGTTCAACTTTTGATTTTTCCACGGCGACGGACAGGGAATCCACCTTCTGTGTGCTCGTGGAGACATTCTGGGAATCCTTTACCAGCATTATCACGAGCCGCCCGGTCCCGGCGTCGCTCTCTACCCCAGTGGGCAGGCGGTCCCGGTCGCAATTTACAATCAGGGCTGCCAGAACACACGACAGTATGATTGTCTTCAGGCTTTTCATTTCCAGCTCCGTTCAATTGGCCGGCAGGTGGATCGTAAAGCTCCCGGTTGTAGGCGTTGGAGTACTGGAACCGCTATCGCCGCCGCCTCCTCCAGCAGCCGCTGCGGCAATCCCGCCGCCTGCAGCAGCCACGATCAGCCAGATCCACCACTTGCTCTTTTTCTTCCCGGCAGTGGCCTGAGTTGGAGCAACGGGAGCCGGCGCGCTCACCTGCAAGTCCACCAGGTACCCCTGCTCTACCGGGGCGGCGCTTTCTGTTACCACGAGCTGTGCGGAGTCGTCATTGACTGAGACCACCCGCGCCAGGGCCACTTCAAGCCGGACCGTGCGCTCGGCCACGCTCTGCATGTAGTAAACCACGCCCTCGTTTCCAGGCTTCAGGCCCCGCAGCGCGCCCTGGTCAATTGTCAGCCGGTTGCCGGACACCGCAGTCACCTGGGCGGTAAGTACCTGCTGGGAGCAGAGCTTGAGTGAAGCACCCTCAAGGATCAGCAGGATACAGAGGCTAAGGCAGATTAACCGTTTCATTCAATTCTCCGGTTATTTGGGGATAGGCTCTATCTGGCGATAAACAGGAAGCTGCTTCCCGGGTGGTTTTCCCCGAACCACATCAGGAACGGGGTGGGGTCAATCCGGTCCATGTAAGTGGATTTGAGTTCTTCAACGGTCAGTATCCTGTCCCTGCCGCCGTAATTGCGCAAGCCTTCCAGGAACCTGTACATGAATCGGCTTCTCTCGGGGACTTTCACCTTGCCGCCGGAGCTGAGCAGCATCCGGCTCTTGAACTCGAGCTTGCGCAGGATGAACTCTTCCCTGGGCAGCTCGGCAGAGGCTTCCTCCTCGCCCCTCATGGCCAGGACCTCGTTAAAAGTCCCGGCGAAACAGGCGTCGATGACCACCAGAATATGCTCGCAGGGCAGGTTATTGAGGATGTTGTTGAGCTCGGGGTAGTTGATATAGGTGTTCATTATCGGGTCATCCTTGGGCAGCTTGCCGTCCCGGGGCATGAAATACCCGGTCTTGGAGTCCTCGTCGAAATAGCCGTGGCCGGACAGCACGATCATCAGCTCATCGTTCCTGGAAAATGTCTTATCGCGGTAGCCGCGTACTATGGTCAGCAGCGTGGCCTTGTCCGGGTTGACCAGAGTCTCGACCTGGAAACCGTAGGATCTCTCCAGGTCACGGCCCAGCTCCTGGACCTCGCTCACCGGGAAACGCAGGTCCGGCCAGTACTGGTAGTCGTCGATCCCGATCAGGAGGGCGTAACAGCTCATATCGAGCGAGGCCAGGAAATCCGGTTTTCGCTGGCTGGTAACCGGTTGTTCGAGCTGACTGCTGTTTCCGGCGGCATCCATGGCTTGGATTATAATTGTGTTCTCCCCGGTTTCGAGAGGCGCTTCAAGCGAAAAACGAACTGTCTTACCCGGGAAAAGAGCCAGCTCCTCCCGGCTTGGTTCGGCCAGCCCGGCCGCCTTCCCGTTCACGGTCACTGCCTTGACCCCTTTTTCATCCCGGGCCAGGCCAATGACCTCGACTGTTTCCTTGTCCGTGACGATGACAATACCGCGTGGGGCTTCCGGAGAGATCAACATTATTTCGGGAGGGATTTTATCCTGAAGCTCGAGGGCGACTTTCAGAAAGGTGGTCAGTCTTTCATTTACCCTGACACTTTCGGTGAGCGGCTTATATCCTTCGAGACTCAGGATCAGTTTGTGCATTCCAGGCGCAATGTCGCCAATGTAAGCCAGGCCCTTGTTGTCTGTCTGGCCGTAAGACCTGCCGTCGATTGTTACTTCAGCGCCCTGTGCATTACTTTGGATATAGAGGGAAACCGCGGTAAGAGAGGCGGGAGAACACAGGACAGCACCAACCAGCACGAAAACAGCAACTACGTGTTTCATGGCGACCTCCTTGCAATGCAGCACTTCATTTTTTAAGTCTTTTTTATTAACATATCAAAATTTTCAAACCTTGTCAAATTTTTCAGTGTCACAGAATTTCTTTAAATTGACTTTTTGAGCCGGATTGCAAGCCTTCTGCCAGCCGCCTGTTAGTGGTCGAGTGGCTGTCATGAGCCAGTTTTGAGCAAAATGTCACTCTTTTACAGTCTCCTGCTCATCGCTCGCCTTGGCTGAAGCAAAACGGAATAAATGGACAGCAAATGTTTAGGGAAAAATTCATTGCTATCGAGTTCCTGATTTTGATTTTATTGAATTGAGCGCCGAATTTTTTTCACTTTTATGATGATTCTTAATTCAATGCCGGAACCGGCCACAATTGAATTAAACATCAAGAAGGACAAAGCTTTCAGACTGCAAGATATCAATTGGAATATCTTAAACCAACAGCTAGGATGGTGGTTTAAGCTTTGCTATGCGGGTTAGTGAGAGAAAATATCACCGGTAATATTTGTTGACTTGTACATGATTTGAATCGCGGATTACATAGATAAAAAATTTGATTTCACGGGTGGCCCCTCCCCACACATCCATTGCTGTCCTGGTGGGCGGTGTGGAATCGCGTCATCCGTGCAACTTCTTTGGCATCCGTGATTCTGAGAACAGAGATACCTGAAAAATTTGTGAATAATGCCGCCAAAAAAAATTAATTTATTTATGGTAATAACCATCATTGCTTGACATATTCTGTAATCAGCTATAATATAAAACTAGATTTTATTAAAATTTTAATCTTATACTTTTATAAGTCCCCGTGCTTTAGTTACAAGCTACCCCAGAGCGCTGTGCAGAGGATAAACTCTCCCGGGCCGGTGTTCCTGAAAAGCCCAGCCCCTTATTTTTTCAACAGTTCTTGATCAGATAATATCAAAATCCAGTATTTCAGCTTCTATTTCTCGAACCGGCAGTAAGGAGGATTACCCATGAAAAAATGGCTCCTCGTTCCGCTTGTTGCCCTTATGGCAGTGGCTCTTTACCCGTTATCAGACCTTTACCCCGATACAACAGGATTCCCTGATGACCTAAACTTCGGCGAAGTTAACCAGGGGTCCAGCAAAACCATCAGCTTTACTCTCAAAGCCCCTTCTGATACAACTTATTATTGTGAGATTTATAATATTAAGTCACCTGAGTTTGCTCTACTTAGTCCATTTAGCTGGGTTGGAAGTAAATATGTTTTAGAAATTGAGCGTGGCAAAGAAGCTCAAATTACTGCCTCATTCAGCGCACCCTTGGATTTGGCACTCGGAGAATATCAAAGTAGTTGTACGGGTTGGTTTTGTTATGGCGGTCCCGGATATTCAGTCTACATGAGGTACTATAAAACCATTCATATCAAAGCTACTATCGTTAAAGCCTTGGATATAAGCGTTGACAGGACCAGCCTTTCTCTCGGGGATGTGAACGTTGGTGAGACAGGCAGCGGGAGTTTCACGATCAGCAACGCCGGGGGTGGCGATCTGGAGGTAAGCGGGATAAGCAGCGACAACCCCGCTTTCACTGTGAGCCCGGAAACTGTTAGCCTGGGGGGAGGCCAGAGCCAGAAGGTCACGGTAACTTTCACTCCCGCTGCAGGCGGCGCACATAACGGGACTATCACCATCCTGAGCAACGACCCGGACGAATCCTCGGTCTTTGTAAGCGTGAGAGGCAACGGGGTGCTCAAGCCCGGGATGAACCTCTCCACCACTTCCCTGGGCATCGGCCTCGTAAATGTGGGCAAGTCAGGCGGGGGGAGTTTTTTCATATTCAATAACGGCAACGCAGCGCTCGATATTAGCGGGATCACCAGCAGTAACAACGCTTTCCAGTGCAATCCTTCAAGTGCGAGCGTGCCCCCTGGGGGCAGCCAGCAGGTGACCGTGGTTTTCAGGCCCACGTCAGAAGGCGCCCAGAGCGGGACAATCACGGTTACCAGCAATGACGGCACGCGGAGCGTGGGCGTAACTGGCACCGGCATTCAGCCGCCGCCGCCGCCTCCACCTCCGCCTCCACCTCCGG
>DATKXY010000134.1:0-4724 GCA_035528795.1 archaeon
ACAAGGCAAAGGGTCCGGTCTGCCCAGGCTTGCCGTAGTGGTGAACGGCCCAACCTCAGGACGCATAGACCGGATAGCCAGTGCATTCGGCGCCCTGGTTTTCAGGGCTGAGGTGGGTGAAGCCAATGTGGTGGAACTGGCCCGCCAGAAAAGAGCAGAAGGTTACCTGGTGCGCATCCTGGGTGAAGGCTCAAACGGGGGCAATATCACTCACCCATCCAGGGTCCGGGACCCGCTGAACACTGTGCTCGCCTTTATCAAAATGGCCCGCCTCGAGGGAGTAGCCGAGCAGTGGCTCTCGCGCTGCGATAAAAAAATCGAAAGCTCTGTGTCAAGGCTGGCCCGGATTGTCGATACCCTGCCGCGGTATTATTCCACCGGGCTCTACGAGAAGCGCTCCCTGCTTCAGATAAAGTCCAAGGACCATAACAAGCTTAAGATGCGTTACGAAGAGATATTTGCCGGGCGCTGGCCGCAGGTCCAGCCCGAGCTTTTCCGCCGGATGGGAGTAACCGGCTACCGGATAATCAACTACGAGGGTACCCGCACGGTTCAGGGTCCTGGAGGCCGCGAAGGGGCGGGCAAAGAAGGCGGATTTAAGGTGATCTTTACAGACCGGAGCCGGAGGGAGGTGGGTTTCTTGTGGATGCGGGGCAGCAAGACCGAGCCTGTCTTCCGTATCATGGCCGATGTCTCAACTCTAGAGGCGGATGAAAAATACCTGCTCCAGCTTCACAGTGATATGCTCTATGAAGCTGACAGGGCTGCTGACTGAAAGTCCCGGTGCCGGATCCGCTGCTCGATCCCAGGCGATCCGGATGCCGGCCCGCCCCCCTCCGGGGCAGAATTAAGCTTTGACAATTTGAGAATAATCCGGACTACAGAGCCTTAGCCTCTAATATCAAATAGCGAAAGAAATTCCCATGAGAGTCGATCTGCATATCCACAGCACCTGCTCGGACGGCTGCCTGAAGCCTGGGGAAATAATCTCCCTGGCAGCCCGGAAAGGCCTTTCTGTTATCTCGATCGCCGACCACGATACAGTGAACCACTTTGAAGAATCAAAGCGCGAAGCTGAGAAGCGCCAGTTAGCGCTCATTCCGGCAGTCGAGTTCAGCGCTTTTGTTTCCGGCCAGGAAGTCCATATCCTGGGATATGCCCCGGACCAAATGAACGCAAATCTCACCCGGCATCTCGACCAGGTCCGCAGTCGCCGGACCGAACGCGCCCACCGGATTCTCGAGCGGCTGGGCAGCCATAATATCCATATCCCCCATTCTGAATTGGACCTCATCCCGCAAAAAACCACTATCGGACGCCTGATTATCGCCCGCCTCTTACTGAAACACGGCTATGTCCGCTCGATTAACGAGGCTTTCGACCGCTACCTGGGAAATCGCGGTTCAGCTTTTGTGCCTTACGAACCTGCCGATGCGATCGAGGTAATCGCTCTTATCCGTGAATGCGGGGGAATCAGTGTCTTCGCCCATCCCTCGCTCCAGGAGCTCGAAAACCCGGGACCCGTCCTCTGTGAGGCCGGCCTCGAGGGTGTGGAAGCCTACCGTCCCGGACTTACAGAAAATGAAAGCCTGATGGTTGTGAAAAAAGCGGACGAACTGGGGCTCCTCTTGACCGGGGGCTCAGACTGGCACTGCGAAGGTGGCCGGTTCAACCTGGGAGATTTCTTTGTGGACTCAGGCCGGATCAAAGACTTTCTCGAGCTGGCCGGGGTCTCTGCCTGAATTCCACCCTGGAATAATGATATCAGATCCGGCTCTGCACTGAACTTGAGCGCTTCCAGCCGTAATTATTTAGATTCAAATCCCAACTTTTTTTATTAATTTATAATATTTATCGCCGGTCTTTTGGTTAAGTCAGCCGAGGGTTTTATGAATCACAGCGACCTCCATTTGCCACGCATAGACAATCCACGGCCGCTGCCGACCCTGTCCGAAATCTTCCTGGTGCTCTGTATCACAGGGCTGCTGCTCTTTCTGATCAGCGCCGCTCTGGCTGGCGCGGGTTCAGACAGCCTGGACTATCTCCTCGGCTCGAGGTTCACCCTGGTTTTGCTTATCGAGATCACAGTCCTGGGCCTGCCGCTCGCTCTTTTCTTTGCCTGGAAACATTATGATTTGAGCCTGAGCCTGGGGCTTGTACCAAGTAGTTTCTGGAAGCTTTTCGGCGGGGCTTTGACAGGGACCGGCACTTTGCTTGTGGTGCCCCAGCTTGAGGCCTGGCAGGCCCGCCTGGTGCCACCGGCCCCAGGCTATCTCGAAGCTTTAATTCACTATACTACCCTCCGGCCTGGAGAATCCCTGGCCTGGGAACTTATCTGTCTCGCAGTGGTGCCTGCTTTGTGCGAGGAAGCCTTTTTCCGCGGCTTCCTTCTCCGGCCGGCACTCGAAAAATGGAGCGGCGCAGCCGTAATCCCGATTATCGGAATACTTTTCGGCATGTTTCACCTCGACCCCTGGCGCTTCCCCATTTTGAGTCTGATCGGCATTCTCCTGACCTGGACCGCCGCCTGTGCCTCCTCTATCTGGCCGGCGGTAGTCTTTCATCTGGTAAACAACGGACTGGCGCTTGTTCTGCTTAATTTATCGCCCGCTGAAAACACCGGCTGGATCAAAGGAACCGGGGATGTCCCCTTAGCTTTTTTCCTCACCGGTCTTATTATGCTCGCATCAGGTGCCCTCCTCATCCGGGGTCGAAAAAGCGAAAAAAATGTAAATTCTAGCTAAAAATATTTGAAATTTATTTTATCTAACCACTAAGTAACTATGTTGCTTAGTGTCTTTGTGGTTAAAAATGTAAGAGATATTCTCTTAGAGTGAATTTGTAAGAATCTAAAGGAAAACGGTCTTGACTGCCGCGAAAACCTGTAGTCAAAACACGATCAGTTTAATCCGGAGATTGATTTGAAATCCTTTATACTTGAACTGACCCAGGAAATTGAAACTATTTCCAGCCGAACGATGTCTTAAAATAAGATGTATTAACTTTTATCGGCATTCTTCAGGATCTTTTTATTTTCGGAGGTAATTAATGCGCTTTTCAATCTCAACTCTCTGCTGCGGCTTTTCTGTTCTCCTGACAGTGCTTTTTCTGGGACCGCCAAACCTGCCTGCCGCAACCAGCGACGGCCCGGCGCCTTCTGCCCTGCTGGAGGCCCCGGTGCCTTTCTTCCACACTTACAACCTGACCTCACTCTTCCCGGTGGGGAAAGGCGTGATCGGTGCTACCGGAAAAAACCAACCCGGGTCCAGCAACGTATTGACCCTCGATGAGTGCATAAACCGGGCGCTCGGCCAAAACCCGGATCACGGCAAATCGCGGCAGAACCTTCGCGCCAATACAGCAGATCTTCTTTCTGCCTGGGGCAATTACATGCCTACTATGAGCGCCAGCTACAGTATCAGCCAGAACAACCAGACCCGGGCCTTTTTGGATCCCAGCGGAGTCTTGCGCCTCACCGGCGGTATCGCCAAAAGCACTTACGCCAATCTCAATATCAACTTCACCGTGTTCGACCGGGCGGCTAAATACTTCGAGATGAAAAACGCCGCCTACCTATGCAAAGAACGCCGGAGCAATCTGCGAGACTCTGAACTGGCGCTTGTCCAGCAGGTAAGAAGTGCATATTTCAATGCCCTGCGGCAGGAAAAGCTGCTCGTTTCCGCCCAGAACCAGGCCGAACAGCGCCGCGATCAGCTCAAGCTCGCTGAGGCCCGTTTCTCTGTGGGTTCGGTTACCAAACTCGATGTCCTGCAGGCCCAGATCGAGCTCAAGAACCAGGAATTATTCATTCTGCAATATGAAAACGACCTGAAAAATGCTAAAATAGAGCTCAACCGGTTGATGGGAGGAACTCTGGACAGCGATTTCGATCTTCTGGATGAGTATGCGGTAAAGGCGGTTGATTTCGATGTGGTCCAACTGGTAACTGAAGCTGTGGAAAACCATCCCCAGGTAAAAAGTCTTGCCTACCGGATCAAGCAGGAAAACACACGCCTCTGGATGGGGCGCCTGGCTTACCTGCCGACTCTTGGAACCAGCGCCGGCTATCAACGCAGCGAGGACGGGATCATTTTCATACCGGAGCTGAACAAAGGCCGGGGACTGAGATTATGGATGAACTGGAACATTATCGACTCTTTCGACCGCTTCCGCCAGAACCGCTACACTGAGGTGACTGTGAACAACCTCCGCTACGACCTTGCCTCAGCGCGTCTGAATATCGAAAAAGGTGTCCGCCAATATTACCTCGAACTTCTCCGCCTCTACCAGCGCAACCAGACCCTTGCAGAGAGCAAAGAGCTGGCCTCGCAGTCGCTGGAACTCGAACGGGAAAGGTACCGCCTGGGATCCTCGAGCATTCTCGAACTGCGCAAGGCCCAGCTCGACTATTCCGATGCCGAGGTGTCCTATATCAACTCGATTTATGATTTCCACGCGGCGCTGTCATCTTTAAGCCGCAATGTGGGAAGAGACTTGATTCTGGAATAAGCTGACTGATCCGCGTTATTCGTAAGTTCCCGCAAGCTCTCTAGGGACGCACCTGTGTGTCCGCCAGAAGGTCAATGTGTTTTGATCAGGCCAGGGCGCACAAAGGTGCGTCCCTATTCCAACACGGGTAGGGCATTTTATTTATACATGAAAATCCCTCATTTTTCTCGTTCGATTTTAATTTGAAGGCCTTGCAGTTTTAATACCTTATTTGC
>DATKXY010000135.1:0-49391 GCA_035528795.1 archaeon
CGCTGAGGTCATTTCGGCTCTCCCGGTTTTATTAGGCCGCTCCAGTTGTTTTCTTAAACCATAAAAGATCTGCCCGCTCTTCTGACTGTGAGCCTAAGTACATGAATTCATAAATAGGGTAGCGTATTGTTTTAAACCAATTTACAAATTTAGTAAATGTAGTGGCGAGGCATGCCTCGCCCGTTCGGGCGACCGCCGGTCGCCCGAACGACTCCGCACAGCGTTGCTGGAAAAAATACGTCACCGTATTTTAGAGTTACAGTACTAAGGTTCTTTTACTCACGTACCTTCATGTGAATCTGGAATAAGCTCAAGGTTATGTTCTTGCTCAAATTTAAAATTAACAGGTGCCGCCTCGATCCGCCAGTATGGTATGGATTTAAATAATAACGTAAGCGGTTCATCTATTGACACAGCGCTCTGTTACGGCGTATCTTTAACATTTGGAACTGCCAGTAGTGCCAGAAACATGCTGTTAGACAAACCCCGTGGGGGCGGTCTGCAAATCGCCTCTGCAATGCCTGAAACGCTTTATCAAATGTGGATTCTCCTTCCCCATGGCACAGGATAACTACGAATTCTACGAGGGCCTCGAGCGCACGATGGGGACAGTTATCAGGCTCTACGCTTATCATCCTCCCGGGAAGAGGGAATGGATGAGAGCGCTGGCCGACCGCTTTTTCGACTCCCTGCTGGAGGACAACCGGCGGCTGAGCATATATGTCAAGGGGAGCCTGATAAACAGGATAAACCGCGCCGCCGGAGGAGAAGCCGTGCCTGTTGACCGGGATACTTTCGCGCTCCTGGCCGCCTCACGAGGCTACTGGGAGATTACAGGCGGTCTGTTCGACATTACATCAGGGGCGCTGATGCGCGCTTTCGGCTACTATGAGGATACGGTCCTGCCGGAGAGGCCTGCTCATTCGGCAGATCCGGATACCCTGAAAAAGCTCACCGGCTGCGATAAGCTCGAACTGGATGAGCCGAACTCCGCTGTGCGTCTTGACCGGCCCGGCATGCTTCTCGATCTGGGAGGCATCGCCAAGGGCTGGTGCGTGGAAAAAAGGGCCCGGATCCTGCTCTCTGCAGGGCTGGAAGACTTCGTGATCTCTGCCGGAACAAGCACTGTTCTCGCCCGCGGCTCACCCCCGGGAGAGGAGGGCTGGCCCATGGAGCTTGAAAGCCCGGATGGCCGCAAAGAGAACGAGGAGCAAACCGTGCTCACAGACTGCGCGATCTCTGTCTCCGGAAACTACCGCCACACACTCACCGGTGCGGGAGGACTCACCGTGCGCCATATCATGAACCCGCTCACTCTCGAGCCGGTTTCCCAGGTGCGCCAGGTTGTGGTTAGCGGGCCTGATGCAGCCGAGTGCGAGGCTCTTTCCACAGCCTTTCTCATCCAGGGGGAGCTCGAGGGAGCCATCAATTCAGAGGATCGGCCGGATATCACCGTAATTATCAAAAATCTCACCTGAGTGGCGCGCCTGATCAGAAACGTTTTTCTTCTTAGTCTGCTTTATTATTGACTTTCGGGACTTTAACTTTAGTTTCTAGCGCAAGATAAAAATTTTACTCTCATCCCTGTCGAATTTTTAAAGGTCCTGTCATGAAATTATTCATTACCGGCGCTACAGGCTTTTTCGGCTCGAACCTGACCGATTATCTGCTCCGGAATACAGGGCACAGCCTGGTCCTTCTTGTCAGGGACCGCAGGCGGCGCAATCTTCCTGCAGAGAGTGAGAGAGTGCGCATTGTAAAAGGCGATCTGCATAACCTGGCCATGATAAAGGAAGGCCTGGCGGGGTGTGATGCAGTAATCCACGCGGCGGCTCATGTGTCCACCTGGGCCCGGGACCCGAAAATATTCGACCGGGTCAACGTGCAAGGCGCCCTGAACATGCTGAGTGAGGCAGGAGCTGCAGGAATACAAAAGATCATCTATATCTCCTCCTTCCTGGCCCTCGGTTATTCGAAAGGGGATCCCCTGACCGAGGCCGATTCGTTCAAGCGCAATACGTTTTTCAACGACTACGAGCGCACAAAATACCTGGCCAATCTCAAAGTGATGGAGCTGGCAGCCAAAGGCCTGCCTTTAACTATCCTCTATCCCACAGTGATGTACGGGCCCGGGCCGCGCACAGCGGGCAACCTGGTGGTAAACCTCCTGCTGGATTATATGAGAGGCAAACTGCAGTTCCGTCTGGGGGACGGGACCCAGCGCTGGAATTATGTTTTTGTGGAGGATGTTGTCCGGGGCGCACTGCTTGCGCTCGAGCTAGGCAAAAGCGGCGACCGCTATATCCTGGGCGGGGAAAACGTTAGCGCGCTTAAATTTTTCGACACTGTAGAGAAAGTAACCGGCGTGAGACAGCCGCGGCTGGCGATTCCCTTTCCAATGGCCAGGCTGTTCGGCGCCGCAGAGGAAGCGGCGGCTTTTCTCACCGGCAGGATCCCTCAAACGACCCGCGGAGTGGTCGATATATTTCAGAAAGACTGGATTTACGATTCAGCTCTAGCCAAAAAAAATCTGGGTTTCGAGTCATTGTCCCTTGAAGAGGGGCTTGTGCGCACTGTCGAGTGGATCCGGCGCGATCTTTCCATTCATTCTTCCCGTGCAAAAAGGAAAGGGGCCGTGCGCCGACAATGACCGGTGAAAGCAAACGCCAGATCGAGCACATTCTGCCCCTGGGATTCGCCTTTCTGCTGAGATATTTGACCCTGACCCAGGCGATTATCCTGGCCCTGGCCGCAGTGGCCTATGGGCTCTTTGTATCACCCAGGGTCAATAAAGGCGGGATCAGGCCGGATGAGGCCGCGCGGGGGTTCAGCCCGGGCAAGCTGTTCTATGCCCTTGTAGTCCTGGCCTTGATCCTGATTTTCCGCAACCGGATGCATATCGCGGCCGCTTCCTGGGCGGTACTCTCTCTGGGAGATGCCACCAGCAACCTGGCCGGCAGAGCCTGGGGCAAAAGGCGGCTCCCCTGGTCGGACCATAAAACCTGGATCGGAGCAGCCGCTTTTGTTCTCTCCTCCTGGGCAGGTTCACTGATTCTCCTTTACTGGACCGCGGCCGGGTTCCAAACCGCCCTGCCGGGCACAGAAACTGTAATCCTGACCTGCGGGGCAGCCTCGGTTCTCGCTGCGGCTGTAGAGAGCCTGCCTTTGCCGCTGAATGACAATATCACAAGCCCCCTGGCTGCGGCGGCGGTACTGGGCGCAGTGCTTTGAGAAGAGTTTTGGGGGATTTCGGGAGAAAACGCGTGTTTTTCAGCTCTTTTCCTTTACTCGAGGCTTTCGGCGTCACTTTTGTTTTCGGCCTGGCCGCCTGGCTTCTCGGCACAGTCAGTCTCAGCGGTCTTGCAGGCGGGGTGCTGGTCGGGGGTTTTATTTACTATCTTGCAGGCTGGCGGGCATTTGCTGTACTGGGGTTCTTTTTTGTGATCGGCAGCGCGCTCACCAAGCTCGGCTACAGGCGGAAAAAGGCCCTGGGTGCGGCCCAGGAAAAAGAAGGCAGGAGGGGCGCGCGCCACGCCCTGGCCAACTGCGCCGTGGGCCTTGCCCTGGCAGCCGTCTATAAATTGAGCGGCGCACACCCCCTGGCCGGAACCGCTTTTGTCGCCTCTTTTGCCACAGCAGCCGCTGATACCGCAGGCACAGAGGCAGGCTCCCTGTACGGGAAAACGCATCTCTTGCCGACAAATCTCAAGCGTGTGCCGCCCGGAACAGACGGGGCGGTCTCTATCGAGGGAACGCTGGCCTCGCTGCTGGCGGCTTGCGTTGTCTCTTCTTTCGGCTCTCTGGTGGGCCTTGTGCCCTCGGGCGGCCTCTGGCTCGCAGCTTTCTTAGGAGGCTTTTTGGGCGCGGGAGCAGAAAGCGTGCTCGGTTCGTTGCCCCGGGTGGAAAAAACCCTGGGCAACGAGGGAATGAACCTGTTAAACACCTTTTTGGGGGTGCTGTTTTGTCTGATAATCGCCGGACTGACAGGCTGGAGTTAAAAAGGAGAGGGAACTCGACGGCCCTCGAACTATTGGTGCGCTATTACCGTTTTACGCGCCCCTTTACCCTCCTGCCGCCCCTTCTGGGAATAGTGAGCGGAGCTTTTACCGCGATTGGCGCCCTGGCCTATCATCACGGGATAAGCTTTTTCAGGCAGGTTTCCTCCACTGACACCTGGGGCCTTTTCTACTATATAGCTCTGGGCGCGGTGATGGCCGCATTGCTCAATGCCGCCTCCAATGTGCTCAATCAGATCACGGACCTGGAAAACGACCGGATCAACAAGCCGGAAAGGATGCTCCCCTCAGGCCGCATAACTCTCAGAGCGGCTATGATTTTCGCCTCCCTGCTTTATGCCGCATCCCTTTACGCAGCCTGGATGGTTTCGCCCGGCGGACGCCACGAATGTTTCTGGATCGTGGTCGCAGCCGCTGTGCTGACCTATGTCTATTCAGCCAAACCGTTCCGCACCAAGCGGCATCCTTTCGGGGCGAATCTTACTATCGCCGTGCCCCGCGGCTGCCTCCTCAAAGTGGCCGGCTGGTCGTGCGTTGCGCCCATAGCCAGGGATATCGAACCATGGTATATTGGCAGCATATTTTTCCTCTTCCTGCTCGGCTCAGCCTCGACTAAAGATTACTCGGACATGGAGGGCGACCGTGCCGCAGGCTGCACGACACTGCCTATCCGCTACGGGGTAAAAAAATCAGCCTGGATTATCGCTCCCTTTTTTGTGGTGCCCTGGCTGTTGATGCCCCTGGGCATTATTTTCACCAGACCCGGCTCGAATGAACCCATTCTCTCTGGAAACCCGGTAATGCTGAGCGCTATGGGAATACTGCTTGCCGCCTATGGCACTTTCACCGCCTGGCTGATCCTTCGCGATCCGGCAAGCCTGGCAAAAACCGAAAACCATCCTTCATGGACCCATATGTACCTTCTGATGATGTCTGCGCAGACCGGCTTCGCTGTGTCTTACATGCTCTAGAGACTGCCCGGATTGCCCGGGTGCAACTTATCGGAACCTCGACAGTTACACACTGGCAGGAGATGACTTGTAAAAGGCCGGGAGATATTCTTTTATCAGATTGACAAATGCGGAAATATTAATATGATTTAAGGTGTTTTTCTATCCTGTAACTATTTCGACAGCAACGGGATCAATGATCTCATCCGGGTGTATTACAAGACAATGTTGAGAATTTTTTTGCTGGCGAAGAGTTTTACTAAAGGGAGTATTAAATAGTTTCCATTTATATTGTTGTTTATCCCTTAGCCTTTTTTATTCATTAAAGTTAAGTAAGCATGAATGATTTACCAGGTGTCAATTTTTACATTTAACGCGCCGGCGACTGATTTACCTAACAACGGTTGAAATATCTTGGGAGAAAAGCTTTTACAACTGTCGAAAAGAGATTTTAGTGCAGCTACCTGGGATGATAAAGCCATCCCAAGTGAAACTAAAGACTATAAGAAGCCCTGAAGTCCGGGGCCCCTGTTTTTGGAGCGTGTGGAAGATAAGTAATTTCCATGATTGCCTTGATGTATGTACAACGCCCAGGCAGGCCTTTGCTCAGCATTATCGCGCCAGGCGAGCTTGGCGAAGCGGAGTAAAAGACTTAAGTGTCAGGATTAACTTTTGTTTCTTTTTGTTTAAAAAGAAATGGTTTTGCTTCTTTTGCCACCAAAAGAAGAATAAAAATTTACCTTTACGGATAGTTGTAAACAATTTTTGTGACACGAGTAGTAACTATCTTAAACAGAAAAACGCTAGAGAACACTTAGAAATCTCTTGTGAATCGAGGATAAAGTCTGTTTTGGGGGAGTAGTGTTGATGAGCGAAGAAAAAAGGGCTAAGAAACTCTCACCTGCAAGATTCGAGCAGAAGATCTCACGCCGGGACCTTCTCAAAACCACAGCCTTGACCCTTGGTTCGGCAGCTCTGCCGGTCGTATCCTGCAGCGGGGGGAAAGTGCCCCCGCGCAAAATCAGGGAGCGGGTGATCATACTCGGTTTCGATGCCGTGAGCCCGGTGCTTTTACGCGAGTTCATGGATCGCGGACTGCTGCCCAACCTCGAAAAGCTGGCCCGTGACGGGACCTTTACCGAAATAACAAGCTCCATCCCGCCGGAATCGCCGGTGGCCTGGTCCACTTTTTCAGTATCCGCCCAGGCCGGAGTGCATGGGATCTACGATTTTCTCAACAGAGACCTGCAGACCTACAACCCCAGAATCGCCTCTGTCAAACCGGTTTATCCCAAATTCCTCTGGGATCTTATCCCCCTGGGCCGCCCCCAGGCAATCAAGCTGCAGACCGGCAAGCCTTTCTGGGTTCAGGCGGCCGAGCACGGGATCAAGTCCGCGATGCTCGAGGCTCCAGTGGCTTTCCCGGCTTACGAGGTGGAGGCGGAGAGCCTTTTGCTTTCAGGGCTTACCACCCCGGATATACGGGGAACCCAGGCCACCTACCACTTTTTCACCACTGATATCTACAGCGAAAATATCAAGGACACCGAATTCGGCGGCAAGTTATCTGTTATCGAGTTCGACTCTCACGGCAGGGCCGAATCAACGATTGTCGGGCCCTGGAACCCGATCACCCGCCAGAAGAGAGCCCGTCTGATGGATGAGCTTGCTAAAAGGCGCTCCCAGGGCGCTATAGCGGCGGAGCTGGTCGATCTCAACCGGGCTCTTGACCGGCTGGAGAAGGAAGATTTCCTGACTGTGCCGGTCGTTTTCACGCTTCAAGGTGACAGATCGAGGGTAACGATTGAATTGCAGGATCAAAAAATAACCTTGGCCAGGGGCGAGTGGAGCGATTGGATCGAGATCGAATTTTCCCTGAATTTCCTGATCCAGCTCAAGGGCATCACCCGCTTTATCCCCATGGAGGTGGGGGGTGATGTGAAAATCTTTATGAGCCCGATCGAGATCCACCCGGATGAGCCCGTTCTCCCGATCTCCTACCCGCCTGATTTTTCGGCCAGACTCGCCCGGAAAATCGGGCTTTACAAGACCCGCGGCTGGGCCGCAGAAACCGCAGCACTCAAGGAGCTCAAACTGGATGACAAGGCTTTCATGGAGGACCTGGACCTGATTATCGACAAGCGGGAGGCGATGGCCTTCGAGATTCTCGAACACGAAAGACCCAATCTCTTCCTGGAGGTTTTCTCCTGTCCCGACCGGGTGCAGCATATGTTCTGGAGCCTGGTGGACAAAGGACACCCGGCCTACGATAAAGACCGGGACAAAGAGTTCGGCAATGCTGTTCTGCATGTATACCAGCGGATGGATACCTTTTTAGGCAAGGTTCGCCAGCGCTTCGAGGATGAAGATACATTCCTCATCGTGATGAGCGACCACGGGTTCTCTTCTTTCCGTAAAGGAGTGAACCTTAATACCTGGCTTGTGAAAAACGGATATATGAAGCTTAAAGGCCAGGACGACCCGCGTTACAACCTGAAAGATCTTTTCGGCGGGGGGGACTTTTTTGTCAATGTGGACTGGTCCGGCACGCGCGCTTACTCGGTGGGCTTAGGGCTTATCTTTATCAATCTCAAGGCACGGGAGGCGCAGGGCATTGTGGAGCCGGGCCAGGAGTACGACACGCTTGTCCGTGAGATTGCCGGGCGCCTCAAGGACTTCCGTGACCCTGAGGATGGGGTCAGGGTGGTGCACAATGTTTATCTCGGGCGGGAAGTTTACCATGGACCCCGGATTGACGAAGCGCCTGATCTGGTTTTAGGGTTCAATCAGAACTACCGGGTGAGCTGGCAGACAGCACTCGGTGGAGTGCCGCCGGAAGTTATCGAGCCGAACATGGAGAAATGGAGCGGCGACCACTGCTCGGTTGACCGCGACCTGGTTCCCGGCGTCTTCCTGACCAATCGGAAGATCTCGCTGCCAGACCCTGACCTGCGGGATGTCGCACCCACAGTCCTCAAGTATTTGGGCTGCCCGGTTCCTGCAGAATACGAAGGCCGGGACCTGTTCGAGAAACCCGCGGTCTGACAGCGCGGATGACCGGAGCAGGCTTAATTTACCCCCTGGAGGTTATCGGATGTCTGAACAGCGAGCGGAGGGTGTCAGCAAAGGCTCGTTATCTGGTGAAATGGCTGAAGGCAGCTTGCCCGCGGAGTTCAGCCGTTGTGCCGCAATCGTGGAGCAGGCGCTGGAGACTTTTCTACCGGACAGCGAGGGCTTTGCCGGTCCGGTGGTCGAGGCGATGCGCTACAGCCTGCTTGCCCCGGGTAAAAGGATCCGGCCGGTGTTGACCATGCTCTCGGCTGAAATTGCAGGGAAACCCGCTGCCACAGTCCTGGAGGCCGCCTGCGCGGTGGAGATGATTCACACTGCCTCGCTGATTCTCGATGATTTGCCTTGCATGGACAACGCTCATCTCAGGCGCGGCCGCAAGACCCTGCACCGTCACACCGATGAGGCGACAGCGGTGCTGGCTGCCGATGCCTTGCTCATGCAGGCTTTTCGGCTGATCGGCAGTGCAGTGGCTAAAAACCGTCTGTCCTCGACCAGGGCCGGCAGAATAATCGAGGATGCCGCTGACTGTATTGGAGTTCCCGGTATGATCGGGGGCCAGTGGAAAGACCTGCATCCCGGCGGGAAAACGCTCGAAGATCTCGAATACGTGCACAGTCACAAAACAGGCCGTCTTTTTATTCTTTCCGCCACTCTCGGAGCACGGCTCTCCAGGGCGGGCGAACCGGTGGTGGAGTGTCTGGCAGCTTATGCCAAGAATCTGGGACTCGCCTTCCAAATCAAGGATGACATACTGAACTTCCAGTCCACCTCTTCGGTCCTCGGCAAAGATGTGCATACCGACTCACACAAAGTCACTTTTGTCACCACTTTCGGCCTTGAATCAGCCAATGCCCTCGCTGCTGATCTTATCCACACGGCAAAATTATCTTTGGCGACTTTTGGTCCTCAGGGCCGCCCGCTGGCCCAGTTGGCCGATTATGTGTATCATCGGAGAAAATAGGGGTCCGCATGTCAGACCAGGAACAACATCCCAAAGAATCGCGCCATCCGCCTTATGAGGAAATCCGCTCTCGGCTCAGGGCTCTGGGCTATCTCAACAGCCCGGTAGAAAGGTTTCTGAGCCGTCCGGCGGGTGGGCCTTGGAAAACCGGATTCCTGGTGACTGTGAAGGTCTCTCTGCTTGTGGGCCTCTTGCTGGCCGGACTGACAACTGCCAGCACGCTGTTTGCGGACCCCTCTTTTATAGAGAACTCCAGGGATGTTTTTCTTTTTTTCTTTTACCTGGGCTCAGCTTATTCTCTGACTGCTTTCTGCCTGGCACTTCTGCCCACCTTCCTCTGGGTGCGCAAAGGGAAAAAGTCGATGGGCCTCAGGCGTGAAGGGACCCTGCGCTCGGTAATTCTAAGTGTGGTTACTGCGGTGATTCTCTGCGCTTATCTTCTGGGCTGGTGGCATATAGTGGTTTTCGAGTCTTACCTTATTCGTCCTATGGGCATCCTGTCCCTGGCAGTGCTCGTTGCAATCGCCCTGGTATCTCTGATGGCGGGCAGGCTGGTCGGCTTTGTCTACTTCCTGCTTGCCGGGGTGCCGGAGTACCCCAGGAGCCGTCGCAGTCCGGTTTCCAGGTCTTTTATTTTCTCCCTGTCGCTGGTGCTCTTGATCGAGGGCGCCTGGACAATCGGCATCTTGCGTTACCGCAGCGCTGACAACAGTCTGGCCTCGGTTCTCCAGAAATATTCAGTGCGCCCGCTGCCGATGTTGCTGGTCGGCCTGGATGGACTCGATTTCAAATCACTCCTCCAGCTGACCGCTGAAGGCAGCCTGCCTAATCTGGCCCGGCTTATCAAGGGGGGGGTTACTGCAGAGCTGGCAACGCAAAAAAATTACCTGGCCCCCCAGGTCTGGACCACTGCTGCCACCGGGGTCAAACCTGAACTCCATGGTATCAATCATTTTGTCCTGCCTGTGCTGCGGGGTCTATCCAGGCAGCCCCGCCTGGGCAGCACCCGGCCCGGGTTTGATGCCATCCTGGCCAATCTGTTTCCCTTCTTCCGCCTGGTGCGCTCTGTTCCAGTGAGCGCCAGTTCGCGGCTGTCCAAGACAATCTGGGAAATTATCGAGCTTTTCGATATGCCTGTCGGGGTGGTCAACTGGTGGGCCTCATGGCCTGCAATGCCTGTTAAGGGCTTCACAGTGAGTGAGCGCACCTTTCGAAAGATCACCTCGATCCCCAGGGACCAGGCTCCCTCGGCATACTATGAGACCGAGGTTTTTCCCCCGGCGGAATTCGACTCACTGGTCATTCTGTGCGATAAACTGGTCAAGCCTTTCAACCAGGAGCTTGCCGAGTATCCGAAAATCTATGATCTGCTCGAGAACACTTTGCCTGAAAAGGCTTATGACCTAGTCCGCTCTGTATACTTTGCGGACTATTTCTATACCCAGGCTGCGATAGAGCTTGCCCGGAGACAGCAGGTGGTTTTCCTGGCTCTCTACCTTCAGGGAGCCGACATCCTGAGCCGCCTCGAGGAGCGAACTGACCTGGTGAGTTCAGCAAGCCTCCATGGGGCGATCCCAGAGTATTACCGCTATATGGATCGACTGCTTGGCGAGCTGATACAGGAATTCCAGCCCTCCGGCCTTCTTGTCGTGGTCTGCGACCCTGGTAAAAACGGGCGCGATCGCGACCTGAAAGGCGCCGTTATTTTTAACGGAATAGATGTAAAGAAGGGCTCAAGTACAGAACAAGCTGTTCCCCTTGAGGATGTGGCTCCTACCATGCTTTATCTCATCGGCCTACCAGTTGCCCGCAACATGGGCGGCAGCCCCCATCTGGAGGCGGGGATCCCCGGCCCGGGTGGCGCCGGACCCTTGAGTTTCGTAACCTCTTACGGCCCTCCTCCCCCGACCAGGGAGCCTTCAATCCCTTACCGCCACGACCGGGAAGAGATCGAACGTCTCCGTCGCCTCGGCTATATCAAATAAACAGACCGCCTCGCGGCAGACCACAGGGCACACGCAGCAAGCAATTCGATACCGATAAATGGCAAACCACCCGGGAAAGAGAAAGCATGAAAATGGTCGCATTCAGAGCAAAAGAGTTGATAAAAGTCGATAAATATATTTTATTAAACATTAAATCGAGCACTTCCAACCCTTATTATTCACAAATTGCCACAAAACTCGTAGGGGCGGACCCATGTGTCCGCCCGTCGTTCGGTAATTTTTTGATGGTAATCGGGCGCACACGCGGGTGCGCCCCTACAAAAAACGGGAACGAAAAAAATTTTTGAATTTTACGGGCCAAGAACGGCAAAATGGATACTGAGAGCCATGATTGATGATGTCAGGAAAAACCCGGGGCTTTTGAAACTCGATCTGTTCTGCAAGGGGATACGCCTGGGTGACAGTTGCAGTGTGGAAGAAGACGGCGGCCGGGAAATCCTGCGTACCAGAGCGGGTCTCGGCAGCGGACTGGAGGTAATTCTGCCGGAAGGGCTTTATGCCAACATTCCGGTAGCCGAGGAATTCGCCCGCCTGAGCCATTATGTTCTGAACCGGGAGCCGGATGGGACATACCGTATTTACAGGGATGATGAGCCTGTTGCTCCGGTAGTGCTTGCCCCCCGTCCGGCCTGGTATGATAAGAAGACCTCCGGGGGGATCAGGATGAACCGGGTGGGAACCCTTCAGGGTACCTACCTCGCTATCTACCCGGCGCGGGTCTGCGACTACTGGCTGGAGAAGCCTGTGCGCACCAACTGCAAGTTCTGTTCGGTGGGACTCAACCTGGGGCAGGATGATGCAGCGGAAAAACACGTGGAGGACGTGATCGAGACTGTCCAGGCTGCCCTGGCCGAGAATCATATCACCTATGTGGATTTCAACACCGGACATTATGCGGGAGATACTTACCTTGATATACTTGAGCCTTACATTCGCGCGGTCAAGGAGAAATACGGCCTGTTAATCGGGGTTCAGACTCCACCTCATCAAGATCTCTCCAGGTATCACCACCTGAAAAAGATCGGCGTAAACCGGGTCTCTTTCTGTTTCGAGATCTGGGACCGCGAGCGGTTTATCGAGGTCTGCCCGGGCAAACACCGCCAGTACGGCCTGGACCGTTATCTCGAGGCTGTCGAGTACTGCGCCGGGATTTTCCATACCACCAATGGGGAGATCGTGGCGGGCCTCGAGCCCCCTGAGAAATCAATCGAGGCTATCGACTGGATCACCTCGCGGGGAGCAGTGCCCACAGTCTGCGTTTTCAGGCCGCTCAAGGGTACTGATTACGAGGACCTGCCGCCGCCCAGGACAGAGGAGATGATTCCCGTTTTCCGCCGCATGTACGAAGCCTGCATGGAAAGGGGATTGATGATCGGGGTGGCGCCCAATATCAAGGTTTCAATCGTCATGCTGCCCGAGGAGGGGAAATATTTGATGGAGAATGACCGGCGTTTCTATCTCACACGGGCCAAGCACGCACTCTTGCGCCCGATTTTCAAAAGCGCAATGAAAATGAAACTGATCTGAAAAGGAGGCTGACATGCGGAAAAAATTTCTTGCTCTCGTTCTTGCCCTAGGCTTCGCTGCCGGCGTTTTTTCCTATCTCCTGGCGCAGAACTTCATGGATGTCAAACCCACCATGCAGTTTGCGATTCCCAGGAATTTCGGCCTGCTGGTAACTATCTACCCGTCAGGGGCCAATACGGTCATGTGGTTCGAGGCCCAGGATGGGACAATCCGGCGGGTGCTGCTGGATGCGAGCGGCAATTTCGATCTCAATGTCTGGGCGATCACCCGCGAGTAAGGGAGTCAGGGATTAACGGCAGTTATGCTGCCCGAGCCGCATGTCGGGCTTGGGCCGATAAACCGGGAATAAGGCGCTCCAGGCGCTGATGACCCGGGTAAAACCCATGAAGCACGGGACAAAAAAGCATGGAAAAGTCCAATTCCGATGACGGACACCGGGGCCGTTTACGTGACAAATTCCTGGAAAAGGGGCTCGGCGCCTTTCGGGATGACGAAATAATCGAGCTTTTATTGACCCTGGGCACTCCGCGCCGGGACTGCAAGAAGCCTGCGCGCGAGCTTCTCTCCCGCCTGGGTTCCCTGCGCAAGGTGTTCGAGGCCCCCGCCGAGGTGCTCTGCTCAGTGCCCGGAGTGGGCCCGAAAAACGCGATGGCCCTCAAGCTGATCCACGAGGTGGCCCGCAAGTTCCTGGAAACCCGCATGCAGAAAAAAGCCTTTCTCAAGGGCTCGGCGGATGTCTACGATTTCCTGCGCCACAGCATGCGGGACCTCGATGTGGAAGCGTTCAAGGTGATCTATCTAGATGCCAGTCACGGGGTGATGCACACCGAGGACCTGTTCCAGGGCACCATGTCCTACAATGTGATCTATCTCAGGGAGTTGCTGAGAAAGTCTCTCAACTACAATGCCGCAGCCATTGTGGTGGCCCACAACCACCCCTCTGGAGACCCGACTCCCTCGCTGGAGGACAAGAACCTGACCCGGGATATAGTGTTCGCCACCAGCCTGATCGAGGTCAACCTGCTGGACCATGTGATTGTTGGGGAAGACGCTTTTTACAGCTTCGCGGACCGCGGCCTGATCCAGATCTACCTTCGGGAGTTCAGGCGGAACCCCACCATGACCTATTTCCGGGAAGTGGCCCAGGATGAGTTAGGGTGGGGAGGGGGAACAGGAGAGGAAGAGAAAGACCTGAAAAAAGATTGAACAAGAAACAGATAGAAAGTCAAAAGTCGGCTCAGAATACGCCAAAAACACTGAATAGCACTTTTCTTTACATATATTCAAAACGGTCCGTAACTTGACACCTTAACAATTTTTCTTCGGATTCCAGCCCCTTGCCTTCCTTTAACTCTAGCTCCCGTAATCTACTCATACGCTTTTTACGACAGCCATAGAGGATTCAAAGAGCATTATTCTGATCAAATTCCTCCTGACCCTATTGGGGGAAGGGAGGGAATGACACTCCCCGCAGAGGAAACAAGGAATATGATCCTCTCCTTTTGGCAAAAGGGGGGAAATGATCCTCCCCTTTGTAAAATGGGGATAAGAGGGGATTTTAGTAATCTGCTCTCTGTTTTATAAAAGCTATTTGTAGTCAAAACAGAATCACTACTTTCACCACGCCAGGGCGTAGCTCGAAATAAACCGGGGGTTGCAGGCGGCTTTCAGCACGCCGTGCTCCTGGTCTATCATGCAGACCATGGTGTTGTCCCCGGTCCAGGGTTCGGCAATGATCACTTTGTGTCCCTTTTTCCCTAGAGCAGCGGCAACATCCCCGAGATTTTCAATCCGACCCTCGAGCAACAGGCTGCCTGGTTCCGCCTTGTGCGGATAAAAGAGGCTGGGGAAATGGCGGGTCCAGAATTTGGGCGCATCCAGGGCGTCCTGAAGGTCCATGCCGAAATCCACGATATTCAGGAAGCAGAGGAGCGTTCCCTGGTCCTGCAGGTCTCCGCCGGGCATGCCGAACACCATCAGCGGCCTGCCGTCTTTCATTACCAGGGTCGGTGTGAGGCTGGTCGAGGGCCGCTTGCCGCCAGCCAGGGATTTGGCCAGTCCCTCTTGCAGGTAGAACATCTGGACCCTGGTACCCAGGCAGAACCCGAGACCGGGGATGATCGGCGAGGACCAGATCCATCCCCCGCTGGGCGTGGCTGAAAACATGTTGCCCTGGCTGTCTATCGCCCGGGTGCCGGTGGTGCCATGGTCAAGGAGCATCTTATCGACAGCGCCCAGGTCGAGGTCTGCCGGGCGGCGCTCCGGATGAGTGTCGTACGGATACGGGTCCCCGGGCCGCATCCTGAGAGAGGCGTGGTCCGGATCGACAAGCTTGCGCCGCTCGGAGGCGTATTCCTTGGAAAGCAGCCCGGCCATTGGGACATAGACAAAGTCCGGGTCGCCGTAATACTTTTCCTTGTCCGCATGGGCCAGCTTGGCCGCCTCGGCCCAGGTATGGATATACTCGACACTGTTCGGGCTGCCCATTCCTTTCAGGTTAAATCCCTCCAGGATGTTCAGCTGCTGGAGAAAGACCGGTCCCTGGGTCCAGGGGCCGCATTTGTAAACATCGTACCCACGGTAGCGCACGCTGACCGGCTCGCCGATCTGGCAGCGGTAGTCGGCGAAATCCTGCACTGTAAGCAGGCCGGAGTTGATCTTGCCCTCATGGTCAGTGAATTTGTTTTCCCTTTGGAATTCCACGATTTCCCCGGCAATCGGGCCTTTGTAGTAGTAATCCCGCACAGCCATCAGCCCTGCATGCCTGTCGGCCTTTTTCCCGAGGAGCTTTTCCCACCAGGTGACCTCGTTCAATGCGTCCCTCTCGGCCTGGATCAGGCGCTTCATGGTTTTCGCCCAATCGGGATTGCGATAGATTTCACCGAGTTCGGGCAAGCGGCCCCCTGGAAGAAAGACCGCGGCCGAGGTGGGGTAGAGTTCCCGGAACCGCTCGGTTTGTTTTTCGATAGCGTCGCGCAGTCCGGGATACATCGGAAAGCCTTGCGCGGCAAAGGTATAGGCGCCTGTAGCCACCTCCTCGAAGCTCATCGTGCCGAAACGGTCCAAGAGATGAACCAGGGCATCGAGCACAGCCGGCACGCCCGCTGCCAGAAAACCGTCATCCGGGATCATCTCGTAGCCCCGGGCTTTAAACCACTCGATTGTCGCTGCCTTGGGCGAACGGGTGTTCCCGCTGATTTCATAGACTTTTCCATCCCTGGCGGAATACACCAGCGTGGGAACCTCTCCTCCGAAGCCGAAAGACTGGAACTCAAGCAGCGACTGGGCCAGGACCATGGCCACGCCGGCATCGACAGCATTCCCGCCGCGCTTCATGACGCTCAGCCCCAGCTCGGATGCCAGATAATGGCCCGAGGCCACCACGCCGTGGGTTCCCATTACCACCGGCCGGGTTCCCCGGCCCGCGGCCGCCGGAATAGGCGAAATTAGGTGGAGCAGGACAATTGAAAGAAGACAGCACAGAACGATAGCAAACCTGGAAAAGTCGGAGCGTTTCATTTTCCTCCTCCGAATGTCTAGTGGTTTCAGATAAGTTTGTCCCTTTGAATAAAATGCCACTTCAATTATTCCTAAAGCTCCAGCAGCTCGACCTCAGGTATTTTCAAGCCCAGTAGCTTCGCTGCATTCCGGGCAAAGATCTGTGCATCACCCGTACATAAAAAAAGCCTCTGCCCGCGCTCTTTAATTTCCATTCCTCCTGCTTCAAGTATGCGCACCACCTGATCCGCCACAGCCCTGCTCGGATCAAAAATTTCCACGTCAGGCCCGAAAGAGTTTCGAAACAGACCCTTGAGGAAAACATAATGCGTGCACCCCAGGACCACTTTCGCGCCCTGCGGCGGTTTCCCTATCCGCCTGGCGAGCAGGCGCGCCACCCGACCGGCAACCTGCGGGTCGCTGAATGTGCCATCCTCGACAACCTGGGCGAGAAGAGGCAAGGAGAAAGCCTTAACCCGCTTCATGTCGCCGAATTTTTTTACCAGCTCAGCATACTTCCGCCCTGTGGCGGTGTTTTTTGTGAGCAGCACATATATCGGCTCGTTATCCGCTGCCGCCTGGGAGGCTACCTTAACCGGCGGCTCGACTCCGACAAACGGTATGTTAAAGTTTTCCCGCAGATGCTGGATCGCCACCACAGTGGCGGTGTTGCAGGCGACAACCACAAGACCGGCGCCCCGGGTGAGGAGGGTTCGAGTAATGACAGAGGTTCTGTTTTTGATAAATTCAGGCGAGCGCAGACCGTAAGGAAAGGCGGCATTGTCTGCAAGATAAAGGATGTCGGCTCCGGGCAGCAGTTTATCGATCTCCTGAAAGACCGCTAACCCACCGACACCGGAATCGAAAATACCAATCATTTGGCGCTGAGGTTTGATAGAGCTTTGACTATTGAATCTGTGGCCTGATCGAGACAGGAGCGGACACTATTTTCAACCGCCTGGACAATGGTTTCGGGTGAACGCACCGGGCCGACAGGCGAGCTTGCCGAGACCTCTTGCCACCAGATTTGCGAGCGGTTGCCCTCTTTGCGCAGGGAGAACTCGAGATCCACCCTGACCGTGGAACCCTCCGCATTGCTCAACTCTTCGAAGCGCAGGATGCGGCCTTCCAGAACCAGATCGACCCGGCTCATTGTGGGCATGCGCAGCACCTGGGCAAAAATGCCGCTCGAGTGGAGATATTTCACTGTAGACTCTGCCAGCATTTTTTGCGGCGGGCAGCCCCAGCGGCGGTAGTAATCGGAGGCGATTTCGTAATTCCCGAGACGGTAAAGCAGGTTGTCCCGGGCATAAATCCCATCGGCCTCAAACTGTGGCACCCCCACTGAAAGATCGATTTTCCTGGTAAACTGTCCCGGTTCGGGAACGATCCTGCCGATCGTGTAATAATGGGTCTCCGGGATTGAACCGCAGGCGAGGGTCAACACAAGAGACAGGAAACATACCACAGATAACAGGGGAAAGTCCGATTTTCTGGCCATGATGGATAAATACCGGTAAGAAGGGTTAAAGTGAACAAGTTTTCCTGAAGCACCGTTTTTTAAGACTTTTTTCAGCAGGCAGTATCGAGACCCCATCGAATCCTGCTTGAAGCCGATACTCAAGCCTGTTTTTTCTGGACCCGGCCCTTGAGTATCAGGAGGGGTTTTTCTTTTTGCTCGATCACTTTCCGGGTGATCATTACTTCCTCGACATCTTTCCTCGATGGCATCTCGTACATCAGGTCGAGCATCACCTCTTCCATTACCGCGCGCAGTCCCCGCGCTCCGCTGCCCCGCTTTAAAGCGGTATCGGCAATTGAATTCAGGGCTTCAACCTCTATCTTGAGTTTCACCCCTTCGAGCTCGAACATGCGGCTGTACTGCTTGACCAGGGCGTTCTTGGGCTCGATAAGGATGCGAATAAGGGCATCCCGGTCCAGATCGCAGAGAGCGGCGACTACAGGCAATCTACCTACCAGTTCGGGTATCAGCCCGTAGTTGATCAGGTCTTCCGGCTCACACTGCTTGAAAGCATAGTATTTTTCGGTCTGTTTGTCCCGGATTGGATTCAGTTTGCTGCCGAAACCGATAGTCTGCTGGCCGGTCCGACGCTTGATTATTTTTTCCAGGCCTTCGAAAGCGCCACCGCAGATAAACAGGATATGGCGGGTATTGATCTGGATATATTCCTGCTGGGGATGTTTTCTGCCGCCCTGCGGCGGAACCGAGGCCACAGTGCCCTCGAGTATTTTAAGGAGCGCCTGCTGCACCCCTTCACCGCTCACATCGCGGGTGATCGAGGGGTTGTCGCTCTTGCGGCTGATCTTGTCCAGCTCATCGATATAAACAATCCCCTGCTCCGCATCGCGCACATTGTAATCTGAAGCCTGAAGCAGCCGCACCAGGATGTTCTCCACATCCTCTCCTACATATCCGGCCTCGGTGAGGGTGGTAGCATCGGCAATGGCGAAAGGCACGTTCAAGAGCCTCGCCAGGGTCTGGGCCAGCAGGGTTTTACCCACTCCGGTAGGGCCAATCAGCAGGATATTGCTTTTATCGATCTCCACTTCCTCGCCGACTGATCCGTTCTCAGTCCGTTTGTAGTGGTTGTAAACCGCTACCGAAAGGGTCTTTTTCGCCTGTTCCTGACCGATTACGTACTGGTCGAGAAAATCCTTGATCTCGCGGGGCGTGATAAGCTTGCGCGGGCGATCCTCGGTTTTGCGCGCCTCGTCTTCTATCAGGATCTCATTACAGAGGCGGATGCATTCATCGCAGATAAAAACATTGGGGCCGGAGATCAGCTTTCGGACCTGCTTCTGGCTTTTTCCGCAAAAGGAGCAGAAAAGGCCGCCTTTTATCGGGCCGTTACGGTTTCTCATTTTTTGTCCCGCCGAATTGAGAATTTAGTTGGCGCGTTTCTCAATGATGCTCGATGATGTCATCTATAAGACCGTATATTTTTGCCTCCTCCGGAGACATAAAAAAGTTGCGGTCGGTATCTTTTTCTATTTTTTTCAAATCCTGTCCGGTGTTTTCAGCCAGGATTCGATTCAGGAGCTTCTTTGTTTTCACTATCTCTTGAGTGTAGATCTCCAGATCCGAGGCCTGCCCCTGGGTTCCTCCCATCGGCTGGTGAATCATGATCCGGGCGTGCGGCAGACAATAGCGCTTGCCCTTGGCGCCGCCGGCCAGGAGAAAGGCCCCCATGCTGGCAGCCTGGCCGACACACATCGTGCTCACATCGGGCTTGATAAACCGCAGAGTATCGTATATCGCCAGGCCGCTGGAAACCGTTCCGCCGGGGCTGTTAATATAAACGAAGATATCTTTTTCCGGCTCCTGCGCCTCGAGAAAAAGAAGCTGGGCGATCACCAGATTGGCGATCTGATCGTCAATCGGGGTACCGATAAAGATTATCCGGTCTTTGAGCAAACGGGAATATATATCATACGCTCTTTCGACAGCGCCGCTCTTTTCGATTACCATTGGGATGAGAGTCATAAATTTCTCCTGGACATTTATTATTCTTCAACTCTTTTTATATCGTTGTTATCCAGCAGGAAACGTACCACTTTTTCTTCCTGCACAAGTGAACGGAGGTTATTCATGGCTTCCCGGGTACGGAAATCCTTGCGCACCTCTTGCTCAGTGCTGCCAAGCTGGGCTGCAAACTCCTCTATCTTGGCCTTTAGATCATCATCCGTAACTGTCAATTGTTCTTTACGGACTATCTCATGAATAATATACTCCCGGCGGACCAGGAACTCAGCCGAGGGTTGGATAATCTCCCGGAAACGTTTTTCATCGATAGACTGATTCTGATGCTGGTTTTTGTAATTATTCAACTGTCGTTCTAATGTATGCTCAACCAGCGCATTTGGGATATCAAAAGGATTGGACTCGATAATCAGCCTGAAAAGCTCCTCCTCGGTTTCTCTCTCGGCCCGGCGTTCCATCTCCTTTTTTATGTTTTCCCGAACCAGTTCTTTGAGCCCGGCAACATCCCCGGCCCTCGATACCTGGCTCGCAAAATGGTCGTCGATCTCGGGCAGGGCTTTCTCTCTCACCCCCTTGACATTCACCCGATAAATAACCTTGCGCCCTCTAAGGGGCTCATCCGGATAGTCCGCTGGAAAATCGATCTCGATTATCTGGTTTTCACCCTCGGCCTTGCCCACCAGCGCATGGCTGAAAAGGGCATCCGGATCATCGTGCCCGGCCATCACCAGCTGATTGGGGCGCTCCGTATCCGGTAGCACTTCTCCATTTTCATCGAGAAGGCAGAAGTCGATAAGCAGATAGTCGCCTTTTTCTGCCGCCTGGTTCTTGGGAATGAAATGGGCGTGCTGCTCGCGGAGAGTATCGATCGCTCCTTCCACCTCCTCATCCGTGACCTGATGAACCTTCTTCTCTGTCCTGAACTTTTTGTAGCGCGCCAGATTGATCTCCGGAGAAACCTCGAAACGGGCCTTGAAACTCAATTCATCGTCCTGGCCGAGATCCACTTTCTCGACCACCGGACGGCTCAGGGGCATTAGATTCTCCTGCTCGAGCGCTTTCTGGAAGCTGTCAGTGACAACATTCTGCAACAGCTCTTCCTTGATTGAATCGGCAAACCTTTTGACAATCAGGGTCCGCGGCGCTTTCCCGGGACGGAAACCCTTGATTTTGGCTTCCCTTCTTAATCCGCTGATTACTTTCTCCCGGTGATCCTGTACTGTTTCAGGCTCTACGGTGACACTCATGGTGCGCTCGCATGGTCCGCTTTTGGAAATTTCGACTTTCAATTCTGATTCACCTGTTTCGTTTATTTGTCGTTTCCTGGCTGATCAATTTGGTGCGAAAGGGGGGACTCGAACCCCCACGGGTCGCCCCACAGGATCCTAAATCCTGCGCGTCTGCCAGTTTCGCCACTTTCGCATTGCTCTCTCTGTAAATACTCTTATTCCTTAAAAAAATACCATGTAATGCCTTTTGTGTCAAGCGCTAAAGATAGAGCAAGGCCGGTCGAGCCTGCCTTTTGATAAACAAGCAAGCCTTTGCGTGAAACTTACAGGCCAGACCACAGGCAGGTCCAGGCATTCAACGGATACCCACCAATGCTGGATGCCGGATACCTGGCCAGTCAACCGTGCTCCGGGCGCACTGGACTATTATATACAATCAGCTTGATTTTTACGGCCCGGCACCCTTTTTGCGTAATCCGTACATTGGTTCCTCGACCCCTGGTGTTCAGGCAAAAAGGGTGCCGGCCCGCTAAGCTTTACCGCCGCCTCACAAAGAATGACTGTCTCGAAATCTAGCCAAAGATATTTGGAATTTTTAGGTATATCCTAGATAAAACAAGTCATTCGCAAAATTTAAACTTTCAGGCACAAAGTTATTGTAACTGTTTATTATGCCATTATCAGGTTAAACGCCAAACACAGTCGTTCAATTTTCGCCTTTCTTCGTGGATTTTCAAGTTCTCTATGTCCCTTTGTGCCTTTGTGCCTCTAAGCCTGGAACACTTTATTTATCAGTCAGTTAGAAAATTGTGAGAGATAATCTATCAGATTGAATGTGTAAGAATCTGGTAAATATAAAGCATCCTATCCACTCAGCGCACCTCCAGGTAGTCCTTGTCCGGCAGTTTGGGGAAAGGCGCATGCGGCTCGGCCTGGTACCAGTAAGCAACAGAGGCGATGTCATCCTGCAAGGGCAGGTATCTCCCGTCACGGCGCCAGCCCAGGGCCTGGATTGTCACCTTGAGGTCTTTTTCAAAGCGAACCGGGTCCATTATATGCCAGCGATACAGGCCGAAACGCTGCTGGGAATCATAAACCCCATCCGGGCGGATCACCTGCGCCAGACCGGAATAAGGCGTGGAAAACTCCTGATACTGGCGGTTCTCCCTGTTCTCAAAATTATATGAGCCGCAAAAATAATCCTCGGTCCCTGTGCCGCAGATTGTCGGCCATTTCGTGTCGCCGTCCAGGTAAAACTTTATCTCGCCCTCGCCCCACCAGCCCGTGTTGTTGACTCCCCAGCACATATAGGTGCCCACATAATGACCCCAGCCCTTTACACCATCCAGGATCGTATAAACCTCCTTGTAAGGCAGGGGGTTCCTGCGGCGGAACTGGGCATGAAAATAAGCGGCATCCTCAGGCACCTGGGTCAGAGTGTAATCCACCTGATAGTAAAGGGTCATTTCCTCAGTATCAGTGTTCTCCATGGTTATCCTGCAGGATTTGCGGAAAGGCATGGCCCAGTAACAGTTGAATGCGCTGCCCGGGTTGACTGTCACAGGCAGCGAATTGACCTGCGCGTATTTGCCCCAGCCGCAGGCAAAGAAATCCCCCACCGGGCATTCCACCGAGGGCTCTGTTTCGCCATCCCAGTAGATTCGCAGGATGGAAAAGCGCCAGTGCCCGGTGGGCGTCACCCAGATATGCTGGACAGCGCCGGGGCCCTGGATTTCGGCAACGGTAAAAGTCTCGCCGCCCTTGATCCTCACCGAGGGCGAAACTTTCCAGCCCTGGCCCAGGTCCCGGGCCGCCTTTTCATTGGTGCCAGTTGTGGCCATGCCGCCCTTGCCCTTCTCGCCGGTGAAATTCTCGGCGCTTATCGAGCGGCTCCTGGCGCCAGACAGACGGAACAGATTGCCCAGGCTCATATCCAGGCCGTCAAAACCCTGATCTTTTCCCATCAGGTTGGATGAGGAGGCGAGAGCGAATAACAAAGCGCCAAGCAGGACTGTTTGTTTGATCATGGCGAATCCTCCATTTAAATGAACGGTTATCAGCCAATCGCCGGCCCGCGAGAGTACCATATCCAGGCCCGGCGATCCTTGAGCTGAATAAAAGGCCATTGCCAGACCGAGTATAACAGGACAAAAAAAGACAGTTGTTTTTTTCATGGACCTTCCTCCATAGATCCGGTCATGCTGAAAAGATCCAATTTTTATATAAATCAGGCCTATTCGATCTTTTTGAACACAGCCCAGTTCCGGATCGGGCGGTCTGCCATATAGCCCCGGAGCCATTCGAACTGGGGATGTTCGGCGAGGAACTGCCCGGCCATGAACGGTTTGCCGCAGGAGCTGCCCCAGCGCGCCCAGAAACTCATCCGCCTGGCCATCCCGCTGTCCACCACTTTTCCGTCAATAGCGCCGCTGGGGTAAAAAGGCGGCTGCCCGCTTACAGGCAAGGTGATTCCATCCGCCAGCTCGTTATGGCCGCAGATACTCCGCGGCCCGGGGTTATCGCGGCCCAGCCAGGCATCGTAATGGTCGGCCAGCATCTGTTTGGCCAGCTCGATATCGATGCGGCCCCGGTACATTTTCATCAGTCTCAGCCAGCTCAGCTTTCGCCCCACATTATCTTTGCGGATGTCCGAGAAGTTGGTTTCGGTTTCATTGAGCAGGAGGTCCCTGTCCTCGGCGATATTGGAGCCGATAAAGAATCCGTCCCGCTTCTTCTCCAGCCGGTGATATTTGGTACCCAGCTCCAGGCGGGCTATCTCTCCGCTGCGGGTATCTCCTAAAAGCCAGCTGTTGGCGTAGCCCCCGCTGTTTTTTTCGATCATCATCGAGGCCCAGTCATCAAGCGACCCGGCATACTGCATGGCCCTGCGCACTCTTGAAAACTCTGCGGTTCCGGTCGTGTCGTAGTCGCTGGTAAAATCGCCGATTGTGGTTTCGGTTCCCACAAGGCCGCTTGAACAGATAAAAAAGTCCGAACTGCTGTGGATAACACCCGGCATGGCTTGCATCATTATCCGGTAGCCTTTTTCCGGCAGCAGGTCCACGATAAGGTTTAAATTGCTCGCATCGGCATAATCGGTCCAGGTATTGTGGGCCAGAACGATTCCCGAACCAGCGGTATAAGAGCCAGTGGCGATAAAAGCGCTGCATCCGGCAGGTTTGAAAGAGGGCAGCCGGGCTGCCGTGTCTTTCTTGACCCAGGGCCACCAGTAATATAAAAGCTCGATAAATGCGTTATGAGCCAGAAGCTCGTAGTAGCCGATACTGTCTACACCGGCTTTCTCGAGCCCGGCAGCCATTCCCTCGAGCTCTGCCTTTATTTCCGCATCCAGCTTTTCGTGAAACAGTCTTTTCCCTGCCTGGACAAAGAACCCGAAGTCCTTGGGAGATTCCCAGTGTACCTGATAGCGGTCTGTTTCGAGAGCTTTACTGATTTCCGGGGCCAGAAGGTAGCCGTGCTGGAACCCGCGCTCGAACGGCCGGCCCTCGAGGTGCAGGAAAATCCAGCCTTCCCGCTCTGAGCGCCAGCCCCGGGCAAGCCAGGCTTTCTCCTCTCCTGTCAGCTCTCCGGCGGCCGGGTAGAGATGGGAGGCCAAAAAACATAAGAACAGAAAGAGCCAAAGCATACATCTCTTAGGAAAGGCCATTATTAATTCCCCTTTCTACCGGCTTTCTCAAACACAGCCCAATTCCGGGTCGGGCGGTCAGCCATATAGCCGCGGAGCCATTCGTACTGGGGATGTTCGGCGAGAAACTGCCCGGCTATGAACGGTTTGCCGCAGGAGCTGCCCCAGCGCGCCCAGAAACTCATCCGCCTGGCCATCCCGCTGTCCACCACTTTTCCGTCAATAGCGCCGCTGGGGTAAAAAGGCGGCCGCCCGCCCACAGGCAAGGTGATCCCGTCCGCCAGCTCGTTATGGCCGCAGATACTCCGCGGCCCCGGATTATCGCGGCCCAGCCAGGCATCGTAGTGATCGGCCAGCATCTGCTTGGCCAGCTCGAGATCGATACGGCCCCGGTACATCTTCATTAACCGCAGCCAGCTCACCTTCCGACCCACGTTATCTTTGCGGATGTCCGAAAAGTTCGTTTCGGTCTCATTGAGCAGGAGGTCCCTGTCCTCGGCAATATTGGAGCCAATAAAGAATCCGTCCCGCTTTTTCTCCAGCCGGTGATATTTGGTTCCCAGCTCCAGGCGGGCTATCTCTCCGCTGCGAACATCCCCTAACAGCCAGCTGTTGGCATAGCCCCCGCTGTTTTTTTCGATCATCATGGAGGCCCAATCATCCAGCGAGCCGGCATACTGCATGGCCCTGCGCACTCTTGAAAACTCTGCGGTTCCGGTAGTGTCGTAGTCGTGGGTAAAATCGCTGATTGTGGTTTCGGTCCCCACAAGGCCGCTCGAACAGATAAAAAAGTCCGATCCGCTGTGGATAAAGCCCGCAACAGCCTGCATCATTATCCGGTGTCCTTTTTCCGGCTGCAGGTCCACAATAATGTTTCGGAAACTCGCAAAAGCGTAATTGGTCCAAGTGTTATGCGCCATAACAATGCCCGGACCAGCGGTATAAGAGCCTGTGGCGATAAAAGCGCTGCAGCCCTCAGCCCTGTCGGGCGGCAAGCGGGCCGGCAGGTCTTTCTTGACCCAGGGCCACCAGTACCAGAAAAGCTCGTGGAAAGCATTGTGGGCCAGAAGCTCGAAGTAGCCGATACTGTCTACCCCGGCTTTTTCAAGCCCTGAGGCTATTCCCTCGAGCTCCGCCTTTATTTCCTCATCCAGGCTGGCATGAAACAGCCTTTTCCCTGCCCGGACAAAAAACTCGAAATCCTTTGGAGAGCCCCAGTGGATCAGATGACGCTCGATATCAACGGCTTTCTTGATTTCCGGGGCCAGAAGGTATCCGTGCTGAAACCCCCTCGCAAACGGCTTGCCCTCGAGGTGCAGGAAAATCCAGCCCTCCCGCTCGGTTCGCCAGCCCCGGGCGAGCCAACCCTTTTCCTCGCCGGTCAGCTCTCCAGCGGCTGGATAGAGACGGGAAACCACGAGGATAAGGGATAGAAAGGCCCAGATAAAAGGCTTCTTTGGTAATATTATCAACAGTATTCCCTTCTTAAAAATCCGCTGTCTTAAAAACAGCCCAATTCCGGGTCGGGCGGTCGGGCATGTAGCCGCGGAGCCATTCGAACTGGGGATGTTCGGCGAGAAACTGCTCCACCATAAACGGTTTGCCGCAGGTGCTGCCCCAGCGCGCCCAGAAACTCATTTGGCCGGCCAATTCGCTGTCCACCACTTTTCCATCCAGGGCGCCCGCGGGGTAGAAAGGCGGCCTTGAGTCGCATGGGGAAGTGATTCCGTCCGCCAGCTCATAATGGCCGCAGATACTCCGCGGCCCGGGATTATCGCGGCCCAGCCAGGCATCGAAGTGATCGGCCAGCATCTGCTTGGCCAGCTCGAGATCGATACGGCCCCGGTACATCTTCATCAGTCTCATCCAGCTCACCTTTCGCCCGACATTGGCTTTGCGGATGTCCGAAAAGTTCGTTTCGGTCTCATTGAGCAGAAGGTCTCTGTCCTCGGCAACATTGGAACCGGTAAAGACACCGTCCTTCTTTTTCTCCAGCCGATGATACTTCGTCCCGAGCTCCAGGCGGGCTATCTCTCCCCTTCGGACATCCCCTAACAGCCAGCTGTTGGCGTAGCCCCCGCTGTTATTTTCGATCATCATCGAGGCCCAATCATCTATCGAGCCGGCATACTGCATGGCCCTGCGCACCCGGCAGAACTCCGCTGTACCGGTTGTGTCATAGCCACCGGAAAAATCCGCGATAGTCGTTTCGGTTCCTATCAGTCCGCTGGAACAGACAAAAAAATCAGAGGCGCTGTGGATATTGCCCGCCAGAGTCTGCATCAGTATCCGGTACCCTTTTTCCGGGAGCAGGTCCACGATAACATTGAAATTGCTCCCTAAGGCATAATCGACCCAGCTGTTATGCGCCAGCACGATCTCTCCCCCGGCAGTATAGGAGCCGATAGCTATAAAAGCGCTGCAGCCGACAGGCTTGGGAGGCGGCAGCCGGGCCGGCATGGCCTTCTTGGCCCAGGGCCACCAGTACCATAAAAGCTCGATATATGCGTTGTGGGCCAGAAGCTCAAAGTAGCCGATACTGTCTGCCCCGGCTTTCCCGAGCCCCGCAGCCATTCCCTCGAGCTCCGCTTTCAATTCCGGATCAAGCCTGTTGTCAAAAAGCCTTTTCCCGATCTCGACAAAAAAATCGAAATCCTTGGTCGACTGCCAGTGGATCAGATAGCGCTCCGCAGCTATAGTTTTCTTGATCTCAGGGGCCAGAAGGTAGCCGTGCTGAAACCCGCGCTCGAACGGCTTGCCCTCGAGGTGCAAAAATACCCAGCCTTCCCGCTCGGTCCGCTTTCCCCGGGCGAGCCAACCCTTTTCCTCGCCGGTCAGCTCTCCAGCGGCTGCATAGAGAACAGGGGCCAGAAAAGAAAGGGACAGCAACACCCAGACAAAAAACCTCTTGCGCCACATCATTTCTTAACCTCCTCTGCTGATAACTCGCTCCACAGAAATTCTCACGCCCCAGGCGGCAATTTTCGCTGGGCCGGTAAAAGGTCTCCAAAACTAAGAAAACCGTCTTTCCGAAGCCAGATCCGAAGCAGAAGATACCTCGTTGCTTTCGGAAACAGGAGATTGTATTTTTATGAGAAGCCCTGCCGGTTATCTCACAGGGCGAAAAAATATCATCCAGCCAAGGTAATGATAATGCGGCGCGGGCAGCAAGATATGACCCGGCGCACCGGACATTCAAAACCGGGCCTGTACGCTTTTTCTTTCCTAAAATATGGCAGTTCCACCCGCTGAGGCAAGGAAACTGGCAAAATTTGCTTACAGCGGCCTGGCTTTTTATCTTGACGGTTAATATAAGTCAGTCCTTTATTTCTAGACAGGTTTTGCCAAGCGCAGCCGGGAGGGGTGATTTCAAGAAAAAAGAGAGGCGTGTAGTTTTACGCTCACTGGTATTTTCTGCTTTGAGTTTTGCATGAGAATCCCTGATTATTTTTGCCCGATAGGAATCCCGAGACCTTGCAGTTTTATTACGTTATTTGAAGGATAGGCTGTATCGTAAGCTTTGCGCCTTTGTTCCTTTACCGTTTCAGCTTGGGTTACCGGAGATTTTCATGCTTCGTTGCCGCCGCAAACGGCCAGGGGAGTTTCTGTTTAATAAAATCAAGACAGGCAAAAGCTCCGATCAAAGATTTTTCTTTCCGGAAGGAGGGTAATTCCATGAGGTGCCACGAAGTGGACTACGAGATTTTCGGCGATGACCTGCAGGTTGTGGAGGTGGAGCTTGATCCGGGTGAAAAGGTGATTGCCGAGGCGGGCAGCATGAATTACATGGAGGATGGAATCAGCTTCGAGGCCAGGATGGGGGACGGTTCCAACCCGGATGAAGGACTGATGGGGAAGCTCCTTAACGCGGGCAAACGGGCGCTTACGGGGGAGTCGATTTTCCTGACCCATTTTACCAATAATTCCGGTGTCAAAAGCCGGGTCGCTTTCGCCGCCCCTTATCCAGGCAAGATCATTCCCCTGGATATGAAAGAATTCGGCGGTGAGCTTTACTGCCAGAAAGACGCTTTTCTGGCTGCGGCCCTGGGCACACAGATCAGTATCGCTTTCACCCGGCGGCTGGGTACCGGTTTTTTCGGGGGAGAGGGCTTTATCCTGGAGAAACTGATCGGCGACGGGATGGCGTTCATCCATGTCGGAGGCACGGTGGTGAAAAAAGTACTGCGGGGCGATACACTGAGGGTGGATACCGGCTGCATAGCGGCTTTTACAGGCGGGATAGATTACGATATCGAAAGGGCCGGGAGTCTCAAGTCGATGTTTTTCGGCGGGGAGGGGATCTTCCTGGCCACCCTGAGGGGGCATGGATTTGTCTGGCTCCAGAGCCTCCCCTTCTCCCGTCTCGCCGACCGGGTGCTGGCAAATGCCCCGCGGGCAGGCGGCTCGCGGAAAGGTGAGGGCTCAGTGCTCGGAGGTCTGGGGGACCTGTTCGGCGACAGGTGAAAAGAACCCAGGTGCGCGAAGGATAGAAGCAGTAAAGCATGAAGGCCGGAATCCCCCGGCCTTCAATGTTTTTACAGCCAAAGTCTCCAACCGCTGCCTGACAGAGAACCTTATCTTTAAAGATAGAACGCATCCCTGGGTATTAAAGCCATGACTTCCTTTTGAACAGGATCAACATTGTTACCCCAATGGAAAACATCACCAAAGCCGCCACTGGATAACCCCACTTCCAGTGCAGCTCAGGCATATATTCAAAATTCATCCCGTAGATCCCGGCAAGAAAAGTGAGGGGGATAAAGATAGTGGCAATAATAGTAAGCACTTTCATCACCGAGTTCATCTTGTTGCTGATACTTGAAAGGTAGGTGTCGAGCATGCCGGCAATCAAGTCCCGGAAGGTTTCCACAGTATCGATGACCTGAATTGTATGGTCGTAAACATCTCTTAAAAACGGCAGGGTATGTTCATTGATCAGCTCATAATCCCCTCTTTCAAGGCTGGCGATAACCTCTCTGAGCGGCCAGACCGATTTGCGCAGAAAAATCATCTCTTTTTTGAGCGTATAGATGCTGTGGAGGGTTTTGGTCGTGGGCTCATCTATCAATTCCTCCTCGAGATCCTCAATCCTGTCGCCTAATTTCTCGAGTACCGTAAAGTAGTTGTCCACTACTGCATCGATCAGGGAATAGGCTAAATAGTCGGGACCCAGCTTGCGGATACGCCCTTTGCACTTTCTGATTCTTTCCCGCACGGGATCGAACACATCGCCCTTACTCTCGTGGAAAGAAAAGAGGAAATTGGAGCCGAGCACAAGAGAGATCTGCTCGTTCAATATGGTATTGTCATCCTTATTATATTTAAGCATTTTAAGGACCATGAACAGGTATTCCCCGAAATCTTCTATTTTGGGGCGCTGGTTGGTATTCACAATGTCTTCCAGCATCAGAGGATGGAGCTCGCAATGCTGCCCGATCCTTTCGATAATATCCAGCTCGTGGACACCGTCTATATTGATCCAGGTCACCGTATTAGTTTCTCTGTAAGGGAAGCATTCCTCAAAGGCGGTAACTTCCTTTTCCCGGAGCTCTTTTTCGTCGTAATCCATAACCGTAATTTTCACCTCATAGTCTTTTTCAGCACCTACAAAAACAAGAGTGCCCGGGGCCTGGCCCTCTTTCTTGGACACTTTTTTCATGAATCGGGACACCATGGCTCACCTCCCACTATTGAGGAATCAACTGGCATTTCGGCTTTTCGGATCAATGTTTAATCCCATGGCCGAGGAGCCTTGAAGGAGCACGGATTAATAATATTTCTCCAGTAAAGATAAAACCGTAATTTCTTTTCCGGTCGAGAAATGAGCGTCTTTCTTGAATGCAGTCCTCAGGTACTCTAAGGCTGGATTATGCAATAATAATAGCAGATCCAGGCGATTAGTTCAAGAAAACTTGAGAGATCGAAGAATCCGGTTTTAATCCATTTTTTAAAAAGGCTAGATCATTCAAGGTCGAGTACTGTTCGGAGAATATGTGAAGACCGAATACATGAATTCTTAGATTGACAGCAATTCTATCATCAAAGTATATTTTTTTAACCATTCGGTTTTTTTACTCTTTGCCAACATTTAGACTTTGTAATTTCTGTCTGACACTCTTACCGATGGAACGCAGAAATGAAAGGTTCGGTTGGGACATTTCCCCTGATGTGCTCACTGACTTTTCAATACTGCCCAGAAAAGAAAAGGAGTCTGGTATTTGGTCTAAAATAGTTGTAATATAGAAATGATGAACACGAACCAGTATTTGCCATCCAGCAGGAAATAAAAAATGGTCGATAAAGATGATAGACCGATAAAGAGGGATCTTAAGATGAACTGCGCCTCTTGCAAATCAGTAGATTGCCGAGAAGGCAAGGATTGCACGGGAAACGCTGACCGGTATTTAAAAACATACGAAAACGAACCTGTCTGTCGACTGCACAGGGCCGCTTCAGCAATCGAAGCCCGCCACTATCTCAAAGCACCGAGGTTGCAAGAAGTGATTTTTCTGGCTAAAGAAATAAATGTGCGCAAGGTGGGATTGGCGTTTTGTATTGGCCTGTCTGAAGAAGCCAGGCTCGTGGAAAAAATTCTCTCTCAGGATTTTGAGGTCGTTTCTGTCTGCTGCAAGATATGCGGGGTTGCTAAAGAGCGCTTTGATCTTGAAAAAATTCATCCCGAGAATGAAAACGAGGTGATGTGCAATCCAGCGGGACAGGCTGAAATACTCAATGAGGCAGGAACCGGCCTGAATATAATATGCGGTCTCTGTGTGGGACACGATGCAGTTTTCTGTATGGCTTCAAAGGCCCCGGTAACAACACTGATTGCCAAAGATCGAGTCCTGGCGCACAATCCGGTTGGAGCCATTTACAGCCAATATATAAGAAATAGATTTTTCCCCTCAAGCGATAACACTTGAAGAAGGAACTGCTGTTACCAAACCAGGAACAATAGATGAGTGTCCTTGAAATGCGGCCGGATCATAAGCAATCCGTTTCTTCCCAAAAACCAATTCGGAGTAAAAATTATGAGCCTGCTGAGATTAATACTTCCTGCCGGGCCGGTCATCCCGTGTCTGGTCCTCCTCCTTTTTATGCGGACAGCGCCTGTTGATGCTGCCGAGGACTATCGAGAGATCGATGAGCATGCTCTCAAAGCCCCTAAAGAGGTGGAAAGCTCGGTCGAAAGCCTGGTGGCCTACCTGATAAAACCGGCCCGGAATGACCGGGAAAAACTCCGGGCCATTTTCCGCTGGATAACAGCAAATATCCTCTACGATACCGAGGGCTATTGGGCTGCTCATGGTGCCGAGCTGGTACAGACCCCGGAGGCTGAGAAAGCCAAGACCACAGAGAGTAAGGAGGTAAAAGCCCCTGAAGCCAAGGGAGTAAAAGCCCCTGAAGCCAAGGGAGAAAAAAAACCTGAAGCCCAGACCGAATTGACACCGGAGCAAAAACAGGCACTGGCCGCCCAGAAAGTGCTGGAAAAACGCACTGCGGATTGCGACGGCTATGCCCTGCTGATGGACACGATGACCAAGCTGGCCACCGGCAATCTTGGATCCCTGCTGGCAGAGAGCAAGGACAGCACCGGTTCCATAACTGGACAGCCCGGTCAGCCCTCAGGTCTCGAGATAATCGGGATCGAGGGTTTCGGCAAGGGCTATGGTTACACGGTAGGTTCGGACTTCACTGGAAAAAACCACGCCTGGAACGCGGTCAAACTCGATGGCAAGTGGTACTTCATGGACTGCACCTGGGGCGCCGGCCTGCCTAACGAGAAGGGTGAATTCGTTTTCAAATTCGAAGATTATTATTTTTTAACACCGCCTGAGGAGCTGGTATACACCCATTTTCCGGCTGACCCTTCCTGGCAGCTATTGGAAAAGCCGGTCTCCAAACAGGAGTTTATCGAGCTCCCCTACCTCTGGCCGGTTTTTTTCAAATACGGGATGAAAATCATCAGCCATCCCAAATCGATTATTGAAACCGATAACAAAATCCAGATAATGCTTTATGCTCCGGACAGTGTCATTCTCATGGCAGAGCTGTTAAAAGGTCGACAGCCTCTTGGCCAGCAATGCACTTTTGTCCAGCAGGATTCATCCCAGTACTGTATACAAGCCGTGTTTCCGAGTGCCGGAGAATATGTCCTCCAGCTTTTGACCAAGCCGCAAGGCGCCGAGGAGACTTTCAAGGAGACCTTGGATTACAAAATCCTGGCCAGCTCTGGTACAGAGAGCCAGGCCGGTTTCCCGGACAGGTACGGGCCTTTCCGTCAGCATAAGGTATGTCTCTACACTCCGCTCACCCGTTTCCTGGAACCTGGGGAAAAGTATCCTTTCAGGTTGAAAGTACCGGATGGCAAGGAAGTTGCCGTGGTAATGGGGGATGAGTGGCGCCATCTCGAGAGGAACGGCGAGATTTTCGAGGGGGAGGTGGAGATTCTCCAAGGCTCGGTGGAGGTATACGCCCGCTTTGCCGGAAATATGGATTTCGATTGCCTGCTGGAATACAACTTACCCTGAGGTTTTCCAGGGGCCTGGAAAAAATCTTTTATATCTTGCATTTTACCAGCAGGATATTGTCCGATAAAAAAAGCCGCCTGGTTGAGGCGGCTTTTATTCGTGCGCTTGTTTTTTCCTTAGATCATCAGGGGCAGGGCCACGAGAGTGAAGTAAACTGCCATACAGATAATCGCGTGCGCTGCGAGGTGGATTCTTTCACGGATAGTCATTTTTCTCTCCAGGTTGATTTTTTAATGTGATTTACTATCTTTGCTTAGTTGGACGCTTTAAGAGGGGCAGCAGTTTCAAATGTTTTTAAGATTGATTGACTCAACAAACCCGGTAGCATATAGACTTCCTTTTTCACTATTGGAGTGCAGCCCGGCAGGTGGAAAAGAACATTAGCGAACTTCAGGGGGTAAAGCGATGTGCAAAATCCAGAATTTGTCTCGAGCGGTTTTGCTCGTAACTGTACTATTCCTTTGCAGTTGCGGCAAGGGAAGCGATTCAGGGTTTGTTCCCCTGTTTAACGGCAAGGACTTGAGCGGTTGGCATGTCCAGGGGGGAGAGATCGAGAGCTGGCAGGCTGAGAACGGGGTCTTGAGCTGTATCGCCCCTAATGGCGGCTGGCTGTCCACGGACACTGAGTATGCTGATTTTATTCTCGACCTTGAATGGCGCATACCGGAAAATGGAAACAGCGGAGTGGGCTTACGCTATCCAAAAGACAGCCATGTCTCGCAGTCAGGCATGGAGATACAGATCCTGGATGACGGGGCTGAAATCCATAAGGATATCAAGCCCGAGCAGCATACCGGGAGTATCTACTATCAGGTAGCCGCCAGACAGGGCGCGGCAAAGCCCCCAGGCGAATGGAACCGCTATGTGATTACCTGTAACGGGCCGCTGGTGGTTGTGGAGCTTAACGGTATCGAGGTGGTCCGCGCGGATATGGATCAGCACACCGAGGGCAAGGGAGGCTTGACCCCTTTGAGCCAGCGCCCCAGAAGCGGTTATATCGGTCTACAAAGTCACGATACCGGGGTGGATTTCCGCAATATCAGGATAAAAGTCCTGAATTGATAATAAGCAGCTTTGTACCTGATCACTATTTTCCACTCTCGAAAACTGCAGGCGCACAATAAAAAAGGCCGCCTTGGGGGCGGCCTGAATGGGCACTGGCTTTTCCTTAGATCATCAGGGGCAGGGCGAGGAGCGAGAAATAAACTACCAGGCCGATCACAGTGTTGCTCACCAGTTTGATTCTTTCACGGGTTATCATTTTTTCTCCAGGTTGATTTTTTAATGTCATTTACTATCTTTGCCTAATAGGACGCCAAAACAGCCGGTTTGGTTTCAAATTTTTCATGGAAAATCAACTGGATTATCAGGCCGGAGATACTTTTCTTTTTCTCGCTGGATTTAATTGATGCCGGTGGCTTTTTTCACTATCTCCGCACTGCGCTGAAAACAGCGTTATTACCGGACAAACAAGCCCAATATAATAAAACGCCCGGCTTTCCCTTTGAGAGGAAGACCGGGCGTTTCAATAGATATCAGAGAACTCACCTCTCCCCGAGCTGCCTGTATTTTTCCTTGTACTTGCTGTAAAGCGTTTTTTGCTTGTTGTTCAGGTCGACATCTTTGCCCTGGATGTAGAGTTTTTCCACCTGGGTGGTGATCTCCAGCGGGTCGCCGTCGGTCACGATTAGCGTGGCGTCCTTGCCTTTCTCGAGGGAACCCGCCAGGGACTCGACACCGAGAATCCGGGCCGCATAAAGGGTGATCGCCTTCAGCGCCTCCTCTTTGGGCAGGCCGTAGGCTGCGGCCATGGAGGCTTGATAGGGCAGGTTCCGCTCCCCGCCGGAAATGAATCCCGCGCCGCCGATACAGTAAGTGATCCCGGCTTTATACAAGCGGGCTGGCAAAGTGAACTCTTCATCGTAATTCGAGTCGCGGCGCAAGGGAAGCCTGAGTATGGGGCCTGCGATCACCGGAATATCTTTGCTTTTCAGGAGCTCTGCGGCCTCGGGCGCATCGGCGCCCCCCATCAGCACCATTCTGATCCCCTCTCTGTCCGCCCATTCCACTGCGGCTTCAATCTCCTGGAGCCTGTCGGCAGTCACCCACACCGGCAGCTCTCCGCTGAGCACCGGCAGCATGGCCTCCCAGCGCACATCAGTCTCGTGGAAAGGCACGCCCTTAGCTCCGGCAGCTTCGCGGGCGGCCTTGTAGGCGCGCGCCTGGCGGAAAGCTTCCTCGAGCTCTTCGATCTGGCCTTTTAACCTTTTACGCTGTTCCTCGAGCTCTTTTTTCGGGCCGAAGCCGGTAATGCCCTGCATGTCCGGCCAGTTGAGCAGCATGCAGAGCGGGGCCTTGAGAGTCATCTCCTCCCAGGTCCAGCCGTCGAGCATTACCAGGGCGCCCATCCCGGAGATCAGTCCTCCATAGGGCATGACCGCAGCCAGGGCGATACCATTGGCGCGGGTCACCGGAATGTGCTCGGAACCTGGGTTTATGGCCCTCTCGGCGCGCACGTTCGGGTTGATCCGGCCGATTTCCGCAAAGTCGCGGGTGGCCCTGATAGAAGAGATTTCGGTCAGCCCGAGAAACGAGCCCACCGCGATAAGCCCCGGGTAAATGTGTTTGCCTCTGACATCCACTTCTATCGCCCCCGGCGGGACTTTTACCTCAGGGCCCAGGGCGGTGATCCTGCCTTTCTCGAAAAGGATCGTGCCCCGCTCGATTGCCGGTGCGCTCACCGGGTGGATAGTCCCCCCGACCAGGGCGACCGGCTGTTTCTGAGGAGGAGCCGGGACCTGGTTTGAAGCCGGAGCGCTGGGGGGCCGGAAACTGAAAAGGGCGAGCAGAACGAGCCAGTTGATCGTTTTTTTAATTGACATTTATCCATTCCTCCGCTTAGCTCACAAAGGGGTTGAACAAGGCTGGCGGCTACTTTTTCCCGGCGCTGCCGCGCAGTATTTTCTGGACCAGAGTCACGCGCTCGCGCTCTGCCCGGCTGCGCAGCCCGCGGTCTTCCCCGATAGAAAAATATCTCTTCCCGTCGATCCAGGTCTCCTGGCACACCGTGTAAGCCGAGAGCGGATTTCCGCTCCAGATCACGAAGTCTGCATCCTTGCCTGCCTCGAGGCTTCCTGTCCGGTGGCCTACTCCCAGCTGGCGGGCCGGGTTGAGAGTCACGAACTTCAGGGCCTCCTCCTGCGGGACACCCCCGTATTTCACCGCTTTGGCCGCCTCGAGGTTCATCCGGCGCGCGAGCTCTTGGTTGTCCGAATTGAAGCTTACCAGCAGGCCCTGCTCGTACATCAGGGCGCCGTTGTATGGAATAGCATCGTAAACCTCGAACTTGTAAGCCCACCAGTCGCTGAAAGTGGTGGGCATGGCTCCATGCCTGGCCATGGCCTCGGCGATTTTGTAACCTTCCAGAATGTGGATAAAAAGCCCGATTTTAAAGCCCAGATCATCGGCCACGCGCATCATGGCGAGGACTTCATCCTGGCGGTAGGCGTGGCACTGGACCTGCCTCTTACTGTCCAGTACCTCGAGCAGAGCCTCGAGCCTCAGGTCTTTCCTGGGAGGTATCAGATCAGGATTTTTCTCTTTGCCGGCATTGTAGAGTTCCCAGCGGCGGCGATAGTCTTTCGCAGCGCGGAACCAGTCGCGGAACAACTGCTCCACCCCCATGCGGGAGCCCGGGTAACGGTCTGGCACGGGTCTTCCGGCCTGGGTGACATTCTCGCCCAGAGCGAACTTGATTGTCGGCCACCCGTCATGGAAAAGCATCTCATCCGGCAGCGACCCCCAGCGCAGCTTGACCAGCGCGTTCTGCCCGCCTATCGGGTTGGCGGAGCCATGGAGCAGGAGCGCGGCGGTAAGGCCCCCGGCAAGCTGATGGTAGATATCTATGTCATCGCAGTCGATTACATCCTCTATGCGCACCTCGGAAGTCACTGCGTGGGTTGCCTCATTGACACCCCCGCTGATCGCCAGGTGCGAGTGGGGATCGATTAGCCCGGGGGTGACATGTTTTCCCGCGGCCTCGATCACAAGAGCTCCGCTGCCGGATGTCAGATTCTTGCCGACAGTGGCTATTTTGCCTTTTTTAATTAGCAGGTCGGCATTTTCGAGCTTTCCCCCGGGCCCGCAGGTCCAGATCGTGGCTCCCTTGACCAGGAGCTCTGCCGGCTGCTCAGGCGGCCCGGTCCTGCCGAATGCTCCCTCGGGATAGACAACCTCGAATCCGGCGCCTCTTTCATCCTCCTTCTCTGTTGTGTCAGGCTGCTCCTTGAATGGTTCCGCGAGCCGGGCCTGCCAGGTGAGCAGGCTGCCGTCGCCCCAGCTTCCCCGGCCCTGGATCGATTCCTTTTGGACCGTACCGTAAAATCGCGCCAGACCTTCCATGCCCAGCGAATCGCTTGGGAAAACGAGAGTCAGCAGCCTTTTATCGAGAGCCGCCTGCTCGGCCTTGACTTTTTTCCCGCCCAGTTCGAGGCTGGCCTTGAGCTTCTCCGGCTGGCCGCTGATCTCGAGGCTTCCCTCAAGCTCGCGCCCTCTGCTGCTGATATTCAACTTCCAGGTCCCGCGGGCATCTATCAGGGGTACCGGAGTTATCTTGTATGGTTTCCCTGCGACCCAGGTTTCGATTATTTTTGTCTTTTCACTAAACAGGTCGCCGTCGGTGATAATCAGGTTGGCGAGCTTTCCTTTCTCGAGTGTCCCCACCAGGCGTGAGACTCCGAGCCAGGCGGCAGGCGTGGTGGTGACTGCAGCCATGGCCGCCTCAGGTTCGAGGCCGCGTTTTACGGCCCGGCGCAAATTTTTCAGGAATTCTTCGGGTTTTTCGAGCCTGGCGCTTGTGAGGGCGAAAACCACTCCGGCCCGCTTGAGGCGGGCTGGGTTCTCAGGAGCGAAATCCCAGTGCCTCAGCTCGCGCAGGCTCACCTCGGCATCCACGGCCTGTGGGCCCAGGTCAGGCGGCCCCGGGAAGTCAAGCGGCAGGATGAGTCTGAGGCCCGCCCTTTTTACCGCTTCGAGGCGCCGGTACTCGTATCCAGTGCCTGCCACCCACATCTCGAGCTTGAATTCCCGGGATATTTCGGCCGCACGCAATAGATCGAGCTCATGCTCAGCCTTAACTAGCACGGGTTTTGCTCCATGAACATAAGGTTGGAGCGCAGCGAGGGACAGATTAGTTTCAGGCGCTGTCTGTCCGGCCGGGGCTTTCCCGAACGCAAGCCAGGCTCGCTCGTACCAGAGAGCGTCCAGAAAAGTCTGCCGGATCAGGGCGATATGGCCCATGAGAGAGGAGGGATAACCCTCTACGCCGCTCCTGTTGAAGCCTGGTCCTTTATTAAAGGAGAGCGCCTGGGCCAGGTCTTCTTCCAGTACAGCCTGGTCTGCCCCTGAAGAGGTGAGCAAAACAAGCGCCCCGCTGCCCCGGAAAATGCCCTCCGGCGGGTATGTCACGACAGATGTAAATCCGCTCTGACGGAGGGACTGGGCCATTTTTTCATCGGGACGGAACAGCTCTGTTGCCCTGGCCTCAGAACGCACCGCCGGGTTCCAGTGCCTGGCTCCAGGCGAGTCCGCCCCCTTTTCCCTCTCCTGTGGACCGGCGCCCTGCCCTCCGGTTTTCGGAATACCGTAACTGGTAAAAAGATCTATAAATCCCGGATAAACGGTCTTGCCTTTCAGGTCTCGCTTTACCGCATCCGGGGGGATCTCAAGCCCCGGGCCGACTCCTGCAATATGGCCGTCTCTTACCACAAGAACGGCTTTCTCCAAAACTTTCCCGGGTGCCACAACAACCCGGGCGTTTTCCAATGCCACTACCTGCGGCGTGTTCTGGTGCAGGCCGATCACCGGAGCGGTCTGAGCCAGAGCGCTGAGACTGCTCAATGAAAGCCAGGCCAGCACCTGACAGATCAAAGGCTTTGTGCCACTGCGACAACAATGCATAAGCGCCTCCTCCAATAACGAAGGGAACATTTAATCCTCGATGTCCGAGGGATCAATCCGCAAGTCGGCTTATCCTGTGCGCTCAAGCCTGCAGAAAACAGAATACCCGGACAACCTTGTTTCCATTCCGGCAATGATAGTCATTCGTGCGATAAAGGTCAATGGCCCTGCGGGTTCAATTACCCGCAGCGCTTATCAGTAAAAAACTATAATGAACTACCCCGCAGCGGGCACGGCATGCCGTGCCCCTAAGGCTAATATCAGCATCAGGCTGCCCCGAAGCAGAGCTTCAAGGAATTCTTTTCGATTAAAAGTTGAAAGCCTTGCCAGGATTTAGCGCGGATAATAAATTCTGCTAAGCCCGGCCGATGAATGGCCGGGTCCTGACCGCTCCGGGGCTGCTCCCGGTGGAAAAAAAGTTTTATCCGGCAAGGGCCTGATGACGCACGATCACAGCGATATCAACAACCACAAAAGCTTGCTCCAGACCACAGTGGAGTCACGCAGGCTGCTCTGGTGGGCCTTTTTAATCAACCTCGTTTTTCTTGGGGTGGAGGTTGCCGGCGGTTTGATTTCAGGGAGTCTGGCCCTGCTGGCCGATGCAGGACACATGTTTACTGATGTAGCCGCCCTGGGTCTAGCCATTATCGCCGCTTATCTGGCCGGGCTTCCTCCAAATTCAAAACGGACTTTCGGCCTGCTCAGGGTGGAGGTGATAGGAGCGTTCATTAACGGGGCCTCGCTGGTCGTAATTGTCGGCTTTATTGTCTGGGAATCCTGGCAGCGGTTGTCCGAGCCGGTTGAGATCCACGGGCCGGTCATGCTTACCGTGGCCGTACTAGGGCTGGCTGCGAACCTGGCGAGCGCCTTGATTTTACTCGGGCGCCGAAAGGAGAATATCAACATCCAGGCCGCGTTCCTTCACATGGCAGGCGATGCTCTCGGCTCTGCCGGCGCAATCGTTGCGGGCGTTGTAATCCTCGCTACCGGCTGGACTCCGATAGACACCATAACAAGCCTCGCTATCGCGGTTATCATCCTCTGGGGCAGCCTGGGTCTCCTGCGCCGGACAGTGAATATTATTATCAATGCCACGCCTGAGGATATCAACTATGATGAAGTAAAGAAAGCGCTTCTTACCATCAAGCATTTCGACGACCTGCACGACCTGCATATCTGGTGCCTTTCTACAGGCTTCCCGGTGCTGAGCGCGCATGTCTGCCTCAATCCGACCTGCAGTGATTCGGTGCACTGGCAACAGTGTCTCCGTCAAGCTCAAGACATGCTGCGCGAGAGGTTCGGCATAGTGCACTCGACATTGCAGCTTGAGCCTACAGGCTATGAAAAAGATAAACGTCCCCTTTAGCCTGCTGCAGGGGCCGGACAGAGATAAACTTCATTGCCCCTTTCAGTCCAGGAACCGGGCCTCCGATCTGTCTATCACGCAATCTTGAAGCTTGACCTGTCGCAGCGGCTTTCAGCCCCCCAGGTTTGTATTAATCTTGGCTCCCCCTTTTATAAAAAATTTCCCTTTTTCTTTTTATCTTTATAGATTAAGCTCAAGAAGCTCGAACTTTGCGCCTTGCTCCTGGAGGCCAAGGTTAAGCGTTAAAACAGCCGGTTATTGTTCGATTAAAGTTTATCAAACCTTCCTGATTCTGAAGATGAAATTTTTTTCGCATTCCACCCTGAGAACAAAGCTTATTGTCTCCTATGTCGCCTTTGTAGTGCCGATTCTTGCGGCGAGCGGCTTTTTTTACTATGAGACTGCGCGGCGGAGCCTGGAGGCTGAGCTCGGAGAACGCCTGGTTGCAGTGGCTCAGGCTACGGCGACCCGGTTCAACCCCCTGATTATCTCCAGTTTCGAGCCTGGAGATGAACAGGGACTTACCTTTCAGAGCTACCGCAAAAGCCTGCTCATGATCAGGGACCGCACGAACCTGAAAAGGCTTTACGTTTTCGACCGCGGCTACCGGTGCCTGCTGGACACAGAGGACGGCATTCCGGTCGGGACTCAGTATGCAAGGCTGCATTTCCAGGAGCGGGAAATCCAGGCCTGCATTGAGGGCAAACCCTCGGCCAGCGTGCTGTTTCAAGGCGAGGACGGGGTTTATTACAAATCCGGGTTCGCGGGCCTGGAGGATGACAGCGGCAAAGTAGTGGCTTTTGTGGGCGCAGATGCCAGCGCAGGCTACCTTAGACTGATCGCCGGGCTCGAAAAATCCATCCTGGTTTTCGTGCTGCTTGGCGCTGCAGTTACTGTAGCGCTGGGATTCTTGCTTGCCCGCACGGTATCCCGCCCGGTGAGCCGGCTGGTAAGCGAGGCTGAAAATATCGGTCACGGCAGGATGAATAGTCCGGTAGAGATTGGAGAGGCAGGCACCCGGGAGCTGGCCTTTTTAGCCGGGGCGCTCGACCGGATGCGCGAGCGCCTGAGCCAGCGCGAGGAAAACCAGCGGCTCATGGTGGCCGGTGTAGCCCACGAAGTCAGAAATCCCCTGGGCGGAATCGAGCTTTTCGCTTCCCTGGCCCGCCAGGAAGTAAAAACCGGGAGTGAATGCGAGCAATATCTGAATCGGGTGATCGAAGAGGTAGGCAGCCTCAAGACCATTGTCAACCATTTCCTCGAGTTTGCGCGGCCTGCTCCGGCGAATCCGGCAAACCTCGATCTGTCCCAGGTGATCGGGCAGACTGCGGACCTTTTGAGCCGGGATGCGCAGGCAAAAGGAGCCCGGATCACATGGAGCATACCGCCGGAGGCATCCGGTGTCCGGGCCGATGGAGAGCAGCTTTCGCGCGTCTTCCTCAACCTGTTCACCAATGCGCTCGAAGCGCTGCCCCAGGAGGAGGGCAGAATCGAGGTCACCGCCCGCAAAAGCTCTAAAGGCGAGGTGGCAATCGAGGTCGCCGACAACGGCAGCGGGATGGATGAAGAGACAGTGAAAAAAATCTTCAACCCGTTTTTCACTACGCGGGATAACGGTATGGGTCTCGGTCTGGCCATTGTGAAAAAGACGCTGGAGGAAAACAGCGGCTGGATCGAGGTCCAGAGCCAGGCCGGCAGAGGGACCCGCTTTACTGTTTTCCTGCCGGCTACCGCAAACGTGCCTGACAGTCAATAAGGCGTGAGGAGTCGATTCGCAGCGCTATTATGCCTGAATAATGCGGCGGACTCGTCTGTCAGGGCTTGAAACCAGGCTTTGCGGGCAATTGATGACACAGCAGGTTTTCAAATTGACAACCAGGAGCCGCGGATTAAATGATCCCTTTCAAGGATGACGTGCCGACAAGAACCAGGCCTGTAGTAACTGTAGGGCTGATTGTGCTTAACAGCCTGGTGTTTCTGTTCCAGCAGTCGCTGCCCCAGGGCATGCAAAAAGAGGTGGTCTACCTTTTCGGCGCCATTCCCGCGAGAGTCTCCCAGCTTCCGGTCTGGTTCTCAACCGATATCCACAATCCTCTAATTTCCGTGGTCAGTTCCATGTTCCTGCACGGCGGCTGGCTCCACCTGCTCGGCAACATGCTTTATCTCTGGATTTTCGGCAATAATGTCGAGGACTCGATGGGCCACATCCGCTTTATTTTTTTCTACCTGATCAGCGGGTTTGCCGCGGCAGGGGCCCAGGTGATCAGCGCTCCTGATTCCACAGTGCCTATGATCGGGGCGAGCGGGGCGATCTCGGGAGTGCTGGGGGCCTACCTGATCCTTCACCCTTTCGCCCGGGTGCACACCCTGGTGATCATCATTTTCTTTATCCGGGTGATCCCGCTGCCTGCTATTTTCGTGCTCGGCTTCTGGTTTTTCATCCAGATCGCGAACGGCCTCATCGCCCCGCCGGGCGCAGCAGGGGTGGCCTGGATGGCCCATATCGGAGGTTTTATCGCCGGGATTGTCCTGATCCGCTTCTTCCAGAAAGGCACACGCCGGAGGCAGACTGTTTACTGGTAGGATGGCCGTAACGGATGGAAAAGAAAACCGGGCTCCACAGGAAGCCGGGACTGACTGGACACAGGCCAAGTTAGGAGGTTGTTTTGTTATATACATCGGAGAGTGGCTGTCAAGCATTAATTATATTATAGCCTTGACCGTTCAGGCTCGTATTTTTATCATTCAGTAAAATTGCCAGAAATATTGATTTTAACATGAATCTATTGTGTTAATGCAGATCAATGCCGGGAGAAAGCGATGAAAATACTGGTTATCGGGGCCACGGGCCATATCGGCACCTGCCTGGTGCCCCGCCTCGTGGCTGCGGGCCACGAAGTGGTGGCCATGAGCCGGGGAAATAGAAAGCCATACAGCAGCCTTCCGGCCTGGGAAAAAGTCGAGACTATCCGGATAGACCGCAAGGAAGAGGATAAGAAGGGCTCTTTTGGCCGGGCGGTGCGGGCTGTGGGCGCGGATGTGGTGATTGACCTGATCCTCTTCAAGGCCTCGAGCCTGCCCCAGATTCTGGAGGCCCTCACGGGCCGAATCAGGCAGTTCGTGTTCTGCGGCACCATGTGGGTCTACGGCCCGATCGAGTCAGCGCCGACCTATGAAAACGATTTCCGTCTGCCAGACGGCGAATACGGGATACAGAAAGCGATGCTGGAGAGCGAGCTGCTCTCTGCCGCGCACGATGGGCGTTTCCCGGCCACGGTCCTTCATCCGGGACATATTTCGGGTCCCGGATGGGCTCCTATCGGGCCGGCCGGCAACCTGAACCTCGAGGTGTTCGAGAAGCTCGGCCTGGGAGCCGGGGTTTGCCTGCCCGATCTCGGGCTTGCCACCCTGCACCATGTCCACGCAGATGACGTGGCGCAAGCATTCGAGCTTGCAGTGGCCAATCCCCGCGCGGCTATCGGCGAGAGTTTCAATGTGGTCTCCCCGCGGGCTTTGACATTGAGGGGTTTCTCGAGAGCAGTGGCCGGCTGGTTCTCCCAGGAGGCGCGTCTCACCTACCTGCCCTGGAGCGAGTGGCGCAGCACGGTGAGCGAAGAGGATGCCGAGATCACCTGGGAGCATATCCGTCACTGCCCGTGCGGCTCAATCGAGAAAGGCCGCCGGCTCTTGGGCTACAATCCGCGCTACAGCTCGCTCGAAACAGTGCGCGAGGCTCTGGACTGGCTTATCCGGAACGGCAAGGTCGATCTGCCGCCGCTTTCCTGACCCAATCCCGGAGAGAAACCACGAGATGAACGAGCCGGGACCGAAAAAGCTGAAACATGTAGTTTGCGTGCGTTTCCTGCCCGGGACAGAAGAGGAACAGATTCGCATGGTGGAACGGTCTTTCGCCGAGCTGACAGAGAAGATCGAGGGGATAACCGGCTTTGAGTCTGGGCGGAATGTCTCGGTGGAAAACAAGCATAAGGGTTTTACCCATATCTGGGTGCTGACCTTCCGGAATGAAGAGGGTCGGGACCGCTACCTGTCGCATCCGGCACACCGCGCTTTCAGCGAGCTTCTCGCAAAGCTGAGAGATGATGTTTTTGTTTTCGACTACCTGATCGGGGAGGATTGAATAATGGCTCAAAAACCGGCGCTCATTTACAACCTTTTTCCCTTGCTCGCAGGCCCGATGCCGGCCTGGAAAAGCCATTTCGAGCGGGCGGCGGGGATGGGTTTCAACTGGATCTTTATCAACCCGATCCAAGATACCGGGTTTTCGGGCAGCCTTTACGCGATCAAAGACTACTACCGGATCAACCCTCTCTTTGTGAAAAAGGGTTCGCCTCAAAAGCCGGAGAAGCAACTTGCCAGGGCGCTTGAAGAGGCCCATAAGCTGGGTCTCAAAGTCATGCTGGACCTGGTGATAAACCATACGGCAATCGACAGCCCCCTGGTTAAAAAACACCCTAAATGGTACCTGCGCGACCCCCAGGGCAAAGTAAAAAACCCCGGAGTCTGGGAAGGGGACAGGCTTGTCACGGTATGGGGTGATCTGGCCGAGATCGACAACTGGGGAAGCCCGGATAAAGAGTCTTTGTGGAACTGGTGGTGGGATGTCAGCAGCTATTATCTGGGGCTGGGCTTTGACGGTTTCCGGTGTGACGCCGCTTACAAAGTGCCCCAGGAACTCTGGCGCTTCATTTTCACAAAAGCCAGGGATAAATTCCCTGAGACGACTTTTTTCGCTGAGAGCCTGGGCTGCACCATAGATAAGGTCGTGGAGCTTGCCGAGGCCGGTTTCGACTATGTTTTCAACAGCAGCAAATACTGGAATTTCACCCAGCCCTGGTGCCTGACCCAGTACGAGGAGAGCCGCAAGCTCGCGCCGTCGATCAGTTTCGCCGAAAGCCACGACACCCAGCGCCTGATCACTGAACTAAACGGCAACCTCGACGCCGTGCGCCAGAGGTATGTTTTCAGCGCCCTTTTTTCTACCGGCGTGATGATCCCTGTCGGCTTCGAGTTCGGATTCCGCAACAAGCTTCACGTTGTGCAGACCAGGCCTGAAGACTGGGAGAAGACGGATCTGGACCTGAGAGATTTTATCTCCAATATTAATCGCTTCAAGCTAGAGCATTCAATCTTTTGCGCCGAGCATCCGACCTATAATTTCCACCTGCAAGGGGAAAGCGGATCGGTTTCCGGGATCATCAAATTAGAGCGCGAATCAGGCCCAAGTGTTCTTATGCTGATTAACCGGGACACAGAAAAAGAGCAGCGGGTCGTAGTCGGGAACCTGTATAATTCCCTGCCAGGCAGTTCCAGGATCACGCTGACCGACCCTGCAGGAAGCTTTGAGCCTGAGCCGGTGAGCGAGCAAGATTTCGACCGCCAGCTTCCCCCAGCCGCACTTTGGCTTCTCATGCGCGATTGATGCTCCAGGGTTTATTGACCAGGTGAAAGCCTGGTGGGCGCTACCGCGCGGGTGCGCCCCTATCACGTACAGAATATGGAATGTTATTCCCGGGACATGGCGCTGGCCCTTATTTTTGCCTTTAGAGAAGAGCATCCCCCGGCGGGCCGGCATCACAGCCTGTTGTTTCACATCCCAAGAATCCAAAAAAAATCAGCTCTTACTTGTCCCCCCGATCATAATATTCGATACGGAAAAGGTCGGGCAGCCCACGGACATGAACCAGGTGAGGTCATCGGCGATTTTATCCACTGATTTCAGGAAATCGAACAGGTTGCCGCCGATACTGACCCCTCGAACCGGGAAAGCGATCTCGCCTTTCTCGATCATAAAGCCGGCCACCGGGATAGAGAAATCGCCCGAGGTGGAATCTATGCCTGCATGCAGGCCCATTGCATCCTTGAGGTAAAAGCCTTTGTCGATACCAGAGATGATGGCTTCGGGTTTGAGAGTACCCTGCCTGAGGTACAAATTGGTGCTGTCGATCCTGCCCTGGCTCTGGTAGCTTCCCCGCGAGCGGTTGCCTGTGGATTTGACCTTGCCTTTTTTAGCTGTATAGGAGTCGAACAGGTAATTCTTGAGCACCCCGTCCACAATCAAGGGGGTTGTCTGCTTGGGCACGCCTTCCCCGTCCACCGGACTGGTGGCCAGGCCGCCTTTCAGCCTGCCGTCGTCAACCAGATTGAGAACGCTTGAGGCCACATTTGTTTCCAGCTTTCCGGCAAACAGGGATTTACCCTTTTGCACCTGGTCAGCCGATAGCATACCCACGATATAGGAAAAAATCTGGGTGCCCACCTCCGGTGAAACCACCAGGGGCACCTCGCAGGACTCGATCGGTTTTGCTCCCAGCATGTTCACTGCATTCTCGGCTGCCCTGCGGCCTACTTTTTCAGGGTCGAAATCCGCATAATTAACACCAGCCTTAGAGTAGGAGCCGGACTGGCGGTCCTCCCCCTCGGCCGCGGAAAAATAAGCGTCCCCGCTGCAGCCAGAGGCCGGAAACCAGCCCGCGATCCCGTTGGAATTCGCCAGGTAATTTATGGCCGCTTCGTCGCTGTAAAAAACAAACATCGAGCCGCTGACCTTGGGGCTGAAATCCAGTCCCGCAGTCTCGAGGCTGATCGCCCGCTTGATTTTATCCTGAATGGGAACCTCGGCAATTTGCGGATCATAGGAAATGAGGCCTTCATAACTAGACCAATCCCCTCTCAGTGAGCTGCTGTCTGCAGCGGGAATGACATTGAATTCATCGGGGGTATGGAAGACCACTTTCCGCATGAGATCAGCGACAAGCTTTTTAACTGAATCGGCGCTCAGATCGTTGCTGGAGCCGAAAACGAGCTTCCGGTCTTTGAGAATGCGAAGGCCGATGCCTGCGTCCTGGACGGCGTTCACCTGCTCGGTCTGGCGGCCACTGACACTGATCTGGACCGCCTGGCTCTCTGATATAAAAGCCTCGGCTGAATCGGCCCCCAGTTTCTTAGCCTGTTCCACAGCATAAAGGGCCAGTTCGGTGTATTCTTTTTTCTCTTTCATGACCGGCCTCCTTCCAGATCTTCCCAGGCTTCACCCTTGCCGCCCACCAGGATCCCACGCACCCTGATTGTCGGCATCCCGGATCCCGTGGGTACGTATTGCATTTTCCCGCACCGTCCGGCGTCGGCAAATATTAATAAGTCATTGCCCACCATGTCGATAGTTTTCAGGGCCTGGATGCCCATGCCCGAGAGTGTGGCGCCTTTGACAGGCCGTGTAACCTTGCCGTTTTCGATCAGATAGCCTTCCACACCCATCATGAAATTGCCGGTAACCACATCTACCTGGCCCCCGCGGGCCACATTGGTCACGTAAACTCCCCTTTTCGTTTCGGCGATAATATCCTCAGGGGATACGGTGCCGTTATCAATAAAGGTATTCCGCATTCTGGGGATGGGCGGGAAGCGGAACGACTGCCGGCGGCCGCTGCCGGTGGATTTCAGGCCCAGCTTGGCGGCCCAGACCAGGTCGCTGAGGTAGTTCTGCTGGATGCCGTCCTGGATCAGGACAGTCCGCTGGGCGGGCGTGCCCTCATCGTCAAAAGCGAATGAGCCTGGCATTTGCGGGATAGTGCCGTCATCGATCAGGGTCACCCCTTTGGCTGCGGTCTGCTTGCCGATCTGGTCCTTGAAATTGGAGCCTTTGAATACCAGGTCGGCTTCCATGCCGTGGCCGCAGGATTCGTGAAACAGGACGCCGTTGCTCCCGGCGGCCAACACCACCGGGAACACTCCGCGCGGCGAATCGACAGCCTCGAGCAGCCTTTTCGCCCGCTCTACGGACTGATCCACGATGCTTTCGAAAGAATCCCCGCCCTGGAAAAAGTCCCGTCCGGCATAAGCGGCCCGCCCGTCGAAACCGTTCTGCAAGTTGCCTTCCTTGTCTTTCATGTAGGTGAAGCAATATATTTCTGTCAGACCCAGTGTCTGGCTGATTGTCTTCCCGGAAGAGGCGGCTAAAGTGACCTCCCGGATGATTTCGCGATAAAACTGGGATACCTGGTTGACCCGCGGGTCCGCGGACCAGGCCCGGTCAGTCAGCTGCTGGACCAGCTCGATCTTCTTTTCCACTTCGATACTGTGCGGATCAGGCACGATAGGGAAAGAAAGCCCGGAGGTCTGGCGGGTCAGGTCTGCGATCAGCCCTGCGGCCTTGGCCGAGCTTTCGGCTGCGGCATCGGCCACAAAGCGGGCTGTCTTATAGATTTCCTCTGGCTCGAAGCTGGCTGTATAAGCGTAAAAAGTTTTCCCTTCCTTGACCGCGCGCACTCCGACACCCTTTTCAATGGCCGTGGCGGTATTGATCTTGCGGTCATCGCTCCTGATACTGTCAGAAGTGGCGCGCTCCACAAAAATGTCACCGAAATCAGCCCCCTTGGCCAGGAGATATCCCAGCGCTTTTTTCAGCACCTCCTCAGGAACCAGCAAACCCTCGCCGGTTCCCCGGCCCCTGCAGCCTGTGTTGAGCAGCCAGGGAGACAGACCGAGAGCAGTGAGACCCGCAGCGCTCCTGCTGATAAACTCCCTGCGGGGAATCTCCCTGCGTTTCCTTTCTTTCGGCATTTTCCCTCCTTTGGGAAAGAAGTATATTCAGCCGTCATTCGAGGATCAATTCAATCTATCAATGTTTTAAAATGGATCAGGGGCGACCGGCCGGTCGCCTTTTTTAATCAATCAAGCGAGAGCAGTTTCTCGACCATCCGCTTGTGCCACTTGTCCATCACCTGGTCGTCCTTTGCTCTTTCCCAGAAATCATCCAGCGTGCTCCTGCCGCCCCTGCCCCGGCCTGCGGCCACCTCGGAAAAGAGCCCTGCGAGGAAGTCCGAGAGATCCACGTTTTTCTCCTCAGCCCTGCGTTTGAGTGTCTCAAGCAGCCTGCGCTCGTCCCAGGCCTCCCGCAACCCCTCGGCATAGGGCATGGGGATCACATCGAACGGGGTGTTCCAGACATACATCCAGTTCGAGCCGTCCAGGGTGTCGAACCGGTTGCCCCAGTTATAGGCCCAGACCAGTGAGCCGCGGCTGTTGTGCCCGGCGAAATAGAAGCCGAAAGTGTAGCGGGCCACAGCAGGCAGGCCCTTGTCGGAGGTGCCTGAATACTGCCAGAGGGTC
>DATKXY010000136.1:0-38117 GCA_035528795.1 archaeon
ATTGTAACATTATACCTGGTCTCCAATAACGGGCTGCAAGCATGTCGCCCCCTGCGCGGGGGCGTGGATTGAAACAGTATTTACACTAATACTCGACCTGGGGCTAGTACGGTCGCCCCCCACGCGGGGGCGTGGATTGAAACTAAAAATCTAACTCCTAATAAAGATATATACTTTCAAGTCGCACCCCGCTCGGGGGCGTTGATTTTTTTCATCCTCTCGCCCCCCACACCCGCCTAGCACAAAAGTTGACACAGCCGCGTGTTTAGTTACTTTATCTTCCATGTCGGTGTTCGCTTTACTCAGACTAATTAATCTCTCCATTTTTAGTGATCGCTCCATTATATTCCGTGTTGTCCGGAACCGCCTTTTACCGGGCTGAACAGGCACTATCTTTTTCCGGCTAATAAAAAACTCTTAAAAATGTGGAGATCATGAATCCGGACGAAAAAACACGCCTTGTCAGGAAGCTCGACGCCCTGTATGAGTTCGACCGGGAGCCTGTGGCCAAAGACAAGCTCCAGGGCCTGGGTAACTTTATCGGCATGTATGCCGGAGAGCATGTGGCCGGAACGGAATTCGTGATCGGCCCGCTTTTTGTAGTGCATGGAGTCACAGCCCCGGACCTGTTTCTGGGGCTTATCGTGGGGAATATTCTCGCTGTATTGAGCTGGGTCTTTCTCACGGCACCCATTGCGCTCAGGACCCGGCTCACGCTCTACTGGCAGCTCCGCAGGATCTGCGGGCCGTACCTCACTGCAATCTACAGCATTGTCAATGCGCTCATGTTCTGTTTTCTCGCCGGGGCGATGATCGCGGTCTCAGCGACCGCTGTGGGCCTGCCGTTCAAGATGCCCATGCCAGGCCTTAATGATATGCTGCCGAACAGCATAAGCTGGATCGTGGTCGTGTTTCTTGTCGGCGGCACGGTGACCAGTCTTGCCATACTCGGTTTTGAAAAGTTCTCGCATTTCTCCAAGGTCTGTTCCCCCTGGATGTTTCTCGTTTTTGTCGCCGCCGGGCTTGCCGTGCTCCCGAAGCTCGGCTGCACAACTTTCGGCGATTTCTGGAGAGTGGCGAATGAGAAAATCTGGACCGGAGTACCGGTTGCAGGACAGTCGAAATTCACATTCTGGCATGTGATGTTTTTTGCCTGGTTCTGCAACATGGCGATGCATATCGGGATGGCGGACATGTCGATATTACGGTACGCGCGCAAATGGTACTACGGTTTCGCCAGCGCTTTCGGGATGTTTTTCGGACATTTCGTGGCCTGGATCTGCTCGGGGATTCTCTGCGCTGCAGCAGCAGGCGCAATCGCTCCGGGACCGATCGCCTATATGGGTGTCGGGGTTGCCGGAGCAGTGTGCGTGGTAGTTGCGGGATGGACCACAGCCAATCCGACCCTCTACCGCGCAGGGCTGGCATTCCAGGTCGCCACCCCTGACTGGAAGCGCTGGAAGGTGACCCTGGCCGCCGGTCTGGTCACCACATTAGCCGCCTGTTTTCCGGCCCTGGTCATGAAGCTGCTCGATTTTGTCGCCTGGTACGGCCTGATCCTGATGCCCATGGGAGCGATTATTTTCGCCGATTTCTGGCTCTTGCCCAGGCTCGGGTTAAAGCCGAACTATGCCGAATTGACCGGCACTCCTTTCAGCCTGGCCGCAGGAATCAGCTGGATAGTTACGCTCGGGGTGGCGCTTCTTCTGCCCCTCGAGATTTTTTTCAAAGGCCTGCCCGGATGGTTTATCGCGGTTATCCTTTATCTTGTTCTCAGCTCGATTGAACAAAACAAGCTGAAAAATATAAAAACGCCAGCGGAGGGTTAAAATGCGGAAAGTTGCAACCGTACTGTCTTTATTGGGATTATGTCTCACAGTTTTACCTTCGGTTTTCGTGTTTTACGGCCTGCTGTCCTGGAATGCTCATGCCCGGCTTGCGTTTGCCGGGATGCTGCTCTGGTTTGTTTTCGCTCCACTCTGGATGCACAAACAGACTGAAACTCGGTCCGCCGGGACCGAGACCCGATAAAAAGGAGTTGGCCCGTCAGGACGTGTTCTTGAGTATGCTGTGGAAACAATCAAAAAAGGGGGCTGCAATGGGGAAATGGATTTCTTTATTCATGGCTGCTGTTCTCGTTCTCAGCCTGGGGTGTTCAATCAAGAAGATGGAGACTGATATGACAGTTGCCGGCTTGCGCTGCGAGTACCTTGAAAATCCACTGGGGATCGATCAAACCAGCCCCCGGCTGAGCTGGATCCTGACCTCCTCCGGACGCGGCCAAAAACAAACCGCCTACCGTGTTCTTGTCGCCTCGAGCGCGGAAAACCTGGCTCAGGATATTGGCGATCTGTGGGATACCGGAAAGGTCGCGAGCGACAGGTCGAGCCAGATCGTTTACAACGGAAAAGAGCTTGTCTCCCGCATGCGCTGTTACTGGAAAGTATACGCCTGGGACAGGAACGGAACAATGACCGCTTTCAGTACTCCCGGTTTCTGGAGCATGGGCTTTCTTTCGGGCGCGGACTGGAAAGGGGAATGGATCGGGAGAAAAGCGGTCGGGCCTGAAAGCGCTGGCACAGGTCAAAATCAAGAGACACCGCCCGGACCGCCGCCGCCTTTTTTCAGGAAGGAATTCACCCTTCAAAAACCGGTCAGCAGTGCTTTGGCTTATGTTACAGCCCGCGGGGTCTTTGAGCTTTATGTCAATGGGAAGCGGGTGGGCGCAGATATTTTCGCCCCTGAGTGGACCGATTACAGGAAGCGCATTCAGTACCGCACCTACGATATCACTTCACTGGTTGCCCAGGGCGGGAACGCGGTGGGAGCTGTGCTGGGTGACGGGTGGTACAGCGGGTACCTGGCCTGGACTAAAAAACGCGGCCATTACGGCCTCCAGAACAGCCTGCTCTGCCAGCTCGAGGTCGAGTACCAGGATGGTTCCACCGAGATTATTGTGACCGATAATACCTGGCGCTCTTCCGAGGGCCCCATTTTGCACTCGGACATATTGATGGGTGAAACTTTCGATGCCCGCAAAGAAATCCCGGGATGGGATGCGCCGGGTTTCGATGACACACTCTGGCAGCCTGTTATCCTGGAGGAAAAGCCCGAGGCCCGGCTCCTGGCCCAGATGTCGCAGCCCGTGCAGGTTACGGAGCATCTAGCGCCTGTTGCCGTAACCGAGCCGCAGAAAGGCGTTTATGTGTTTGACCTGCGACAGAATATCGCCGGCCGGGTGCGGCTGAAAGTCAAAGGGGAAAGAGGGACAAAGGTCACCCTGCGCTTTGCCGAGCGTCTCAACCCGGATGGCACTATCTATACCACGAATCTCAGGGCCGCAAAATGCACGGATCAGTATATCCTCAAAGGAGGCGAGGAGGAGATTTTCGAGCCCCGGTTCACTTTCCACGGATTCCAGTATGTGGAATTGACCGGTTTTCCCGGCGTTCCAGGCGCGGATGCTGTTACCGGATGCGTCCTGCATTCCACCACGCCGCCTGTGGGAAAGTTCGAGTGCTCGAACCAGATGGTCAACAGGCTCTGGCGGAACATAACCTGGGGCCAGCGCGGGAACTTTATCAGCATTCCCACCGACTGTCCCCAGCGCGATGAGCGCCTGGGGTGGATGGGGGACGCCCAGATATTTGTCAGAACCGCAACCTTCAATATGGATGTGGCAGCTTTTTTCACCAAGTGGATGGTTGATGTCGAAGACGCCCAGTCGGCTGAGGGAGCATTCGCGGATATATCACCCCGCTTCGAGGCCCTGGCGGATCACGAGGCCGCTCCCGGGTGGGGCGATGCCGGCATTATCGTACCCTGGACTGTCTATCTTGTCTACGGGGACACGCGGATTATCGAAAAACATTACGGAGCCATGGAGCGGTGGATGGATTTCCTGCTGAATGCGAATCCGGAGCTGGTGCGCAGGAACAAACTTGGAAACAACTACGGCGACTGGCTCTCTATCGGGGCCGACACCCCGAAAGACCTGCTGGCCACGGCTTACTGGGCCTATGACTCAAGGCTGATGTCGAAAATGGCGGCGGCGGTCGGCCGTGGGGAGGACGCCCGGAAATATGAGAGACTCTTCGAGGATATCCGGGCCGCTTTCCAGAAAAACTTCGTTTCCCCGGAGGGCCGGGTCCAGGGAGAGACCCAGACCGATTACCTTCTGGCTCTGTACATGGATCTGCTGCCCGAAGGCCTTCGAGCCAAGGCGGCCGAGTACCTTGTCGAGGATATCAGGAAAAAGGACTGGCACCTTTCCACCGGTTTTATCGGGGTCCGCCATCTCAACCCCATTCTCACTCTCATGGGCTATCCGGATGTGGCTTACCGCCTGCTCAATAACGATACATTCCCCTCCTGGCTCTACCCGATAAAAAACGGCGCCACCACGATCTGGGAGCGCTGGGATGGCTGGACAGCGGAAAAGGGATTCCAGGACCCGGGGATGAACTCTTTCAACCACTATTCTTTAGGGTCGATAGGCGAATGGCTTTACCGCTTCGTGGCCGGTATCGATCTCGATCCTGAGGTTCCGGGTTACAAGCGGATTGTCATTCATCCATATCCCGGGGGAGGACTCGAGTACGCCCGCGCGGAGTACAGCTCTATCCACGGGAAGATCGCCAGCGGGTGGTCCCGCAGCGGCGACTCGCTGGAGCTTGATATCACAGTACCGGTGAATACGAGCGCAACCGTATATGTCCCGGCAGATCCAGAAGCCTTTATCACTGAAAGCGGCAAACCGGCAGAGAAAGCCGAAGGAGTCAAGCTCTTGAGGCGTGAGCATGGTTATGCAGTATTCGAGGTAGGTTCGGGGATGTATAGTTTTAAGAGCACTCAGGCAAAGTGAAATGATTCATACCACCTCAGCCCGCTTGTGATGTTTCATGCAGTTTGCGGCGTCTGGAAATCTTGAGCATCAGCTTTTGAGGTATTGTTATTATTGTAAAAGAGCTGGGAGCGGCTTTGATGGAGACGATTATTGTCCCGGTGGACGGCGCTTCGCAGATCAAGCTCGAAGTGCTGGATTTCGATACCTTGACCACTGTTTTCTCCCGGGTCACTGAGACCCCGGTAAAAGAAGTGGCTGGGCTTAAATATAATGCCTTCGGGGAGGAATGTTCGTGGTTTGACAGTGTCATCCGGGAGCTGCCCGAAAGCGCGAAAACCGCAAGAGTCATCGCCCCGGTCGCGCGGGGCGCCTCCGCTGGACTGGTCGGCCCGGACAATACATTGACCGAGGTTCCGGGACAGGGTCTGGCACTGGCCTATACCCAGGAATATCCTGACCGGGTGGAAGACCGCTTTCGGGAGCTTGCCGGAAGCAGTGAAGAGTTTTACCAGGAAACCGGCTCGATTCTAGATTTCCCGGGCAGCCTGACCCTGATGAAAAGATTTGTCTTCGAGGACCTGGAGCGGCCCGAGACACTCAGCCGCACTGCATGTTTCGGCACTTACGGTATCCTGCTCTCCGGTCATTTCCTTGGCGATGACTACCTGAAAGCTGTCCGGACCGCTGGCAACGAGCACAGCTACTGGATGTGTCACACCGGGGCGCGGGATATAGGAGAAAAGCCTGGAACCCCCAGTTTTTTGAGCTTGAAAATCAAGTCTTTCCGGAAACTGGTGCCCCAAAAGTCCTACTCGGTTTACTGGCCCCTGGGGATTATGCCGCAAAAACAGGCTGCCTCTCTGGGCCTGAGCGGCGGTCTGGTGGTGATCCCGGGTGGACATGATACATGCCTGTCCCATATACCCATAATGTCCACATTTTACCAGACATTCGCCGGGCAGGCAGGCATCCCTGTGGTTCATCTGGAGGCTGGAACCTGGACCATGGTATCGCAGATCGGCGCAGCGGCGGAGCTCCCGCCGGATGGCTACAAGCGGGGCATTCTTGTCCAGGGGACAGTGGATGGCAATCCCGTGGTGACCTCCCTTTACGGCGGCGGCAATGATTTCAAGTATCTGGCCCGGCTGGTGGAAGAGCGCGGGGCCGTTTTCGAAAGCCAGCTCGAGGAGTCATTGCTGGAAGAAGCTCTGGATGAGCCGGACTGTTTCGTGCTGCCGAATATCAATCCGGTAAATTATCTCACCGGCCCGTTTCCCCAGATCAAAGGGAAAATAATCAATCGGCACGCGTTTTTACAATCAGTCGAAAAGGCGTTTATTATAGCCAACCTGAGCACCTCGATTGTCACCGCCTGCCAGGTGAGTGCCATAGCAAAAAGAAAAGATGTTCCGATTGTGCTTACTGCAGGCGGCTCCAGGGATCCTTATTATGGAAGGCTGGTCGCCACCCTGACCGGCAGGGATCTGTATGCCATGTACGACCGGAACGGCCAGGCGCTGAGCGAAACCACCACTCTCGGTGCTGCGATTGCAGGCAAGGCCGCCTGTTTGAAAATCCATCCTTACCAGGTCGATATGCGCGGCCTGGGTATCCAGTACAGGAAACTTGAGCCTTTCAATCCTGAAATCGCCCAAAAGCTCTTCCGCTACCGCGAGCTGTTTATGAAAGAGCTGGAAAAGGCAGCTAAGAGGTTTTAGTGCAGCTACCTGGGATGATAGAGCCATCCCAGGTTAAACTAAAGACTATAAGAAGTCATAAAGTCCGGTGACACTGTTTTTGGAGCGTGTAGAAGACAAGTAATTTCCATCATTGCCATATTAGATGTACAACGCCCAGGCAGGCCTTTGCGCAGGCTTCCTGCGCGTAGGCGAGCTTGGCGAAGCGGGGTAAAAGACTAAAGTGCCAGGATTAACTTTTGTTTCTTTTTGTTTAAAAAGAAATGGTTTTGCTTCTTTTGCCACCAAAAGAAGAAAAAAATCTGAGGAAAAAAACAGTTAAGAGTCCTTTTTGTAGCAGGTTAGAAACTATATTTTCATAAAGACCATCATGAACGCTTTGCGGCCAAAACAAAGCATGAAAATCAAGAAGACACACCCCGCCTGCTTTGGCAGGCACCCCTCTCAAGAGGGGATTTTTATCTGAACATTTAATAACACTGGCGGAGCGCAAACATGGCTCACTATTTGGATAACCTAAGGGAAAAAGGCCTGGACTACCTCAAGGCCGCATTCGGCGAGGAGGCTGTCGAAAAGTCAATTGACTGCACCTCGCAGTTCTCGGTCGAGGTTCCGGGCTGGCAGTTCTGGCAGGGGTTCGGCGGCGGGGGCAGGTTCGAGGGCGGTGGAACAGGGGGCGCAGCCCGCACAACAGAGGAGATCGCCCGGGACGCCGGGCTGGTCCACAAGCTGACCCTTTCCACCCCGACAGTGGGGCAGCATATCCTCTGGTTTTTCTCAAAAGACAGTCTCAGCGGCGATTTCGGGATCGCCAGGCGGGTGAAAGATGAGCTCGAGGCCAACAGCGTAAGAATGGGCTCTGTCAGTCCGACCTATTTTCTCACGGGCTCTGAGGATGGCAGCTTTACCTCACAGGACCAGCAGATCAGGGAGCGCTATATCGGGCAGACCCTTCTCGCAGCCCGGATCGCTGCTGAGCTCGCCAATGGCCTGTTGACACTCTGGTTTCCGGACGGCACGAACTATCCCGGCCAGAGAGAGCTCCAGGAAAAGATAACTCTTCTGGCCGGTTCTCTCGGCGCATTCTGGGAGCGCGTGCCTGAGGAGCAGAAAAACAAGCTGGACAGGGTGCTGGTCGAATACAAGCTGTTCGAGCCCGGGACCTACAGCACCACGGTGCCTGACTGGGGCACCTCGCGCGAGCTGTCCCGCGTGTTCGGGGATAAGGGCGGGGTGCTGGTCGACATGGGCCACCACCATCACGGCACGAATATCGAGCAGATCGTGGCGCACATGATCGCCCTGGGAATCCGGGGAGGCTTCCATTTCAACACCCGCTATGCTGCGGATGACGATCATTCAGTCCAGGCGGATTACGAGATGGCGCGGGTATTCCACGAGCTTTTCCGGGGTGACGTGCTCTTTAACAAGGAACCCTCCAGGAACTGGACCTATGCCCTGGACCAGATGGCCAGGACTGAAAAGCGGATCCCCTCGATCCTCAAATCAGTGGATGCCCTCAAGCGCTCGGTGGCCAAGGCCGTGCTGCTTGACACCCGGGAATTGTCATCCCTTCAGCAAGCCCGCGACCTGACAGGGGCCAATACCGAGTTCGAGCGCGCTCTCCTTCACGCGGACACCGGACCGGTCGTGGCTGAGTCCTATGCCAGGAAGGGCCTGCATCCAGTGCCCCTGGTCGCTTTTCAGGAGAGCGGCTACCAGGAGCGTATCGAAGAGCAGCGGGCTGGGCCGCTGGATTAAACCCTTGGGCTGTAGGCTGACTGCCGCTGAAAAAACCCTCGGAATCCAGACTTTATTTTTGCGATAAATGGGGTAATGTTCGATTCCTGCCGCTGGAAAAGGAAGGGAGATTTCGAGGAGCCGCAAGTTTTAAATCTCGAACGAGCAGACCGGCATAACTCTGTGCGATTATCAGGAAAAGGGTAGGGACACGGCATGCCGTGTCCCTATAATCTCAATTATAAAAGAACGGACTTTTAAAAGCGTTATAACAGGGAAAGGCCCAATAAAGCCCCGCAAAAGGCCGCTGGTGATTAGATAGCCAGAAAGGCTAAGCAGAGGGCGCTGAAGGTTGTGGAAGGGGGGTGGAAGGGAGGCTAACAGTTGGGCTTACTTGTAGCGTTTCAGCTAAAGTTATGCAAGCCTCAACTCTTTTTGGTTATTGCTAAGCCGTTCGTTAATTTGTAGCGTATGATTAAATCGTTTCACGGTTGGCAGATCACATTTATGTAATAAATTATCAAGGTCATAGGAGTTTTTTAGAGTAAAGAATTCCTTGTTTGGAGAGAAATATACCAAAACGTGTTTGTTGCACTGCAGAAGATTAATGATATTATTTAAAGTACCCTTACTCTTGCCATCCCACAGCATAAAGCCATAATCCGCTTGATCTGACATTGCTTTATCTTTTGTTATGTAATAATTGAAGTCTTTTTTATTTCTATTTGAAGTGATTGATATGGTCTGCCATTTTCCTAGATTATTTCGACAAGTATCGCCCATGTAGTAAACTATGACCTTTTTATAGCCTTTCTCTGCTAAATATTTCTGCATGGTTTTGTCAGCACCATTAGCGTCACCAATTAGCACCTCAAAATTTCTAGCAATTATATTATCCGCACGTTCTTTGATTTCACAATTCAGTCGGCTCAGATTACGAGAGCCCCCAAAAAACACCTTTTTCATCGCTTACTCCGAGTTTTAGTCAATGTTATAACGTACAAGTCTCTTACCTTTCCTTCTTCCTTCAGAATCTTCGAAACCTCACTAAGTGTTGCTCCGGAACGATATAGATCGTCAAACAACAGTACAGCAAGACCGACGACGACTGGATCTCGGATTTCAAAAGCATCTTTCAATATACATAGACGTTTTTCGAAATCAAATATATTTTTAAGTTCAGAATCGTATTTTACCTTCACAACACAGTTTGATGAGATATCAATACCTAAGGCTGTTGCTATACCCTCAGCCACGATCGAAACAGGTTGGAACTTACGGCCCTTTCGAGATGGCGGTACAGGGACAACCAAGTCTACTGGCCAATTTTTAGATTTGATGAACTGACTCGTAGTGGTGATGATATCGTCGAGCACTGATTCATCCTTTTTATATTTCAACCTATACAATAACTCACCCATCTCACTATATTTTGTGTCGAATTTTGGATGTCCATATTCGTCATCACCGATGTATTCGCTACTGATAGTATGTAAGTCCAGCGCGAATCCTTCCCTCCAGTTGCCACTTATTTGTTTAGGATGGATCTTAACCATGTTTTTCCTTTTTAATGGTTTAACTGCATGAGATTGATCCGGGGTACTTTACCGTCTGCAGCGCTGTCGACTCCAATTGCAGTTAGGAATAATTAATGATTATTTGAATTCGTTGAATGCTCTCAGTAATTTTATCGTGGCCTCATAATCCAGGTTCTCGCCTTCATAGTAACAAAGGTAAAGACCTTGAAGGTTGGATGGCAAGTGAATCTCTTTGTGAACGAGAAGGATAAAATTACGTCCATAAAGCGCCATTGCTGCACCAATTTCAATTAAGACATTCTCGTTAATTTTGCGGTGAACTGTTCCTTCCTTGTCTAGCAATTCGTCTTCGCTAGAGATGTGAATGACACCTGCAAAACACGACCGCATATCTTCTAGAACCTTGTCAGGAACAGGCTTTGAAGTTGTTTCATGTTCTTCTGCAATAATGGGAATGAACTTGCCAAAGGATAGGAGTTCTTTAAGTTGGGATATAATTTCCTTGTTCTTTCCATGAGTAATAAAAACTCTTTGTTGTAAAGGAGATAAAGAGACTTGAGGCTTAACAGCACCTGTATCGGATGGTAACTCAGTACCTGCCTCGGCTTGTTCTTCCATTGTGACGAGAGGTGCTCCCTTTTCGAATTGCGGTTTTGGAGTATCAATTGCAACAAATGGCCCAGTTATTGTTTGATGTATGATTCCAACAAACTCTCCATTGCGCTTAAGGATTTCCAATACTTTATCAAGCCTGTTTGGTGGAGCACCCATTCTAGCAAGAATATTACAGGCAATCTTATCTTGTGGAAACTTTGACCTATTGTAATTCTCATAGAATCGCTTTGCAATTTTAGGGAGCAAAGCGCATTCGACTTTGGCTATTAAATCATCACCTTCTACTGTTGGAGCGACCACTCTGTGCCCCAAGTCAGTTAATGAAATAGTATTGGCATTATAGCCACCTGAAGTAAGCCCGTATGCTATTGAAGATCCGCACAGTTGTTGCCAAACAGAACTTGTTGGTGAGTTGCCCACTTTAACAGCCAATTGATGCGGCGGAGTTGGCTTGCCTGAAAAATCGTCATATAGACTCTGAGCAAGTCGAATTGCTTCGGATAAAGTTAATCGAGGAATTTCTGATTGACTGATATACGCCCTTTTCTGTTTGTTTGCTGGCTGCCCCTTATTTTTAGAGATGGAACTTTGTTCCTTATTCATTTTTCCTCCTTGAGTGCGCTTGATAGAAAGCACTAATTTCATCTAACTATGACTTAAATAGATTCTAATTAACACTTTCAGGCCGCAGAACTGCAATATAAAACGCCTTCTCACTTCGCCATGTATATATCTTATTTACAGGTTTTAAGCGCCTGCTCAAAGGTTTCCCGGTGTGTTATATGGTTTCTGCATAACACAATATGTTTGCCAGCGCTTTGGTTTTCCGCAAACTCCCCTTTTAATCAATATATATTATACTCTATCAGTAAATCAAATATTTATTCAGCTTTTTTTCGACAGCACTTCACAGGCTGAGCTGGAGCCTGATAGTCTTGTCTAAGGACCTGGCAAGCCATTTCTTTACTGCAGTGGGTTCCCCAAGCAGTGCGAGCAGGTCCCTGTCCACTTCTTTATCCGGCCCTGAGCCGCTGCAGAAAACTCTCAGGGTCCCGGAAATAACCTTCATGCGCCCGCGAATGGGTGAGAGAGCGAGGTTCCTGGCGCATGCGGCAAACGGTTTCTGCGGCTCGAGCCTGCCGCCGATAGCTCCGAGAACGATCTCCAGGTTCTCCACGAAATTCCAGTGGCACGGCATAAGCATGTCTATAGCCAGAGCCAGGGGTAGCGCAGCCTCTTTCTCATTTTCAGTGTCATGGATGATTGTCTGTACAGTGGCGAGCCAGAAATCCTCGTGCTCCCTGTAGTGCCCGGGACACTCGCTGCGCCGGGCGGATTCATAATCGCTTCCGCATTCCAGCAGCCCCACGTATTGCGCAGAGGGGTTGTCACGCGACTGCGGCCAATTAATAAAGCTACGGATTCTCTCGATCACCCTTTGAGCCTGCCATTCTTTAAGCGGCGAGCGCTCCCCCAGGCAGCCCAGTAACCGGGAAGCCGGAACCGTATCCACGGCCAGATCGAGCGATATACCAGGACAGCCTGCGCACCAGGCCGCGAGGGCGGAGCAGGCATTCTGCCAGACTAGTTGGGCAGGGTGGCGGCTTCCGGGCGGACCGGAGCCGAGCCCCTTGCCTGTCTCTCCTGCGCCGATTGCCTCGATGATATTGCAGACCCATCTCTCGGCCTTGTGATGGCACAATTCGAGACTTGTGATCAGTTCCCGGATCCGCGATACTTTCGGAGCAATAGGGGAAATAGCGTCCTCCAGGCTGTCGATCTCGAGGATTTCGGAATCGGCTGCCAGGGCGCAGTTACGCCACCAGGGCCGGCATGATGCTGTCATTTGTTCTGCTCTCCTTGAGCTATGTGCTGGATAACCAGATGAATCAGGGACGAGATTTGCGGGCCGCCTGGATCCGGAGGTTGTCAGATTCTTACAAATTCGCTCTGCGAGATTATCTCTCACATTTTCCCAACTCGTTGATATAACATAGATTAGACTAATGGCAAAAAGAAAGCTCGTAAAATGAAAAACGTTTTAGCCGGCATTATTCACAAAATGAACCAAAACCTTTAGGGGGCAGGTCCCTGTGCCTGCACATTGTTTGAATTTCCTTGATGTAAATCGGGCGGCCACGGGGGGCCGCCACTACAAAAACGGGAACGGAAAATATTTTTGTATAATGGCGGTTAATACTTTGCCCCTCTGTGCCTTTGTTCCTTTGCCCCTTGTTTTTCATGGATCATTTTTTCATATCGCCAAGGTATGGATAATTGTCAAAAGAGTCGCCTTTGCCCGCTGCCCTGGGATCCCCTGTTTCCCGCAGCTCTTTCATGAGCTGATCTTTAAGTCCTTTCAGGATTTCCCGGTATTCAGGATTGACAGCAACGTTTATCAACTGGTCCGGATCCTGGCTTAGATCGTATAGCTCATCGGCCGGACGCTTGCTGGAGCAAAGCTCGTAATATTTCTTCAGCTCCGGATCATTCTTGTGCTCGACAATGTATTTCTTGGTCGGACTGTCATCGATATCGCTTAGGGCAGGCCCGCGCATACTGGTATCAGGGTCGCCGGCAGGCCAGCGGTCAGGCTCGAAATTACGGATGTAGAGATAGCTCCTGTTCCGGAGAGCGCGCATCGGGGTCCCGCCCATGTGGTCCGCCTGGGCGGGGGTGTGGCGCTCCTTGCCGGTAAGCACATGATCGCGGGCTTGATCCATTATTCCCGATTTATCGGAATCGAAAATATTGACCAGGCTGCGGCCGGTCATTACATCGAGAGGCCTGATCCCTGCCGATTCGAGAAATGTCGGAGCCAGGTCGGCCAGGCTGACAAAATCCTCGACCACGCGGCCCTTCTTTATCTTGCTGCCCCATTGGACAGCCAAGGGGACATGTACGCCCGGATCGTAGAGATTGCTCTTGCCGCGTGGAAACGGCCAACCGTTGTCACCGGTCATTACGACAATGGTGTTATCCAGTTCCCCCATCTCTTCTATGATCTTAAGGGTCTGGCCCACTTCAAGGTCAAAGCGCTGTACCTCCCGGTAATAATCACAGATATCAGTGCGGACCTCTTTCGAGTCCGGTAAACATGGCGGCACCTGCACATCCTCGAGCTTCATGCCGCTATTTATCCCTGATTGCCATTCGTAAGGGCGGTGAGGATCGCTGGACCCGAACCAGAAACAGAACGGCTTGTTTTTAGGACGGTTCTGAAAGAAATCGCCGACACTCTCGAAGGGCTTTCCGGCCACAGGCCTTTGGCGGTCTTTGCCTGGCCCGAAAGCCTTGCGAAAGGAGCCCGTGAAATAGCCGCTGTCCTCGAGTATGTTCGGATAGGTCTCCGGACCCTCCGGGAACTGGCTCCACAGGTTTCCTCCAGGTCCCAGGCGCCAGTGATACTGGCCGGTAAGGACCGAGTTTCTCGAGGGCGTGCACGAGGGAGCGGTAACAAAGGCATTCTTGAAAAGAATGCCGCTGGCCGCGATGCTGTCAAATGTAGGCGTTTTTACAACCTTGTCCCCGTAAAGAGGGGAATGCGGCCATCCCCAGTCATCCGCCATGCACAGGATGATATTCGGCCGCTTTTTTGAGGGTTCGTTTGCCATCAGGTACTGAGAAGAGGCAGCCAGAGCAGTTATTCCCAAACACGTATGTTTCAGAAAACCGCGTCGTGTCAGATAACTATCCGTCATGATTTTATCTCCCTGTGGTTTCTATTTAAATGACTATCGGGCAAGCTGACCGGGCGCGGAAAGGTGCAACCGCTGGGCAGGCGTTAAGGCACTATTCAGGAATAATCTGCACGGATTATTTTTCACAACATTTTTTATACTTTTTACCACTGCCACATGGACACGGGTCATTACGCCCGATCTTTTTTCAACTGTCTTTTGAACTGAGCGGTTTAACAGCTTATCAACATCTGAAACATCTTCCGGTTTATCCGGCTCGAATCCGATTATAAATTGCCAGCCATGTTCAGCACAGATTGATGCAATTTCTTTCGCTCTTTCTTCTGTTTGAACTCTTACTATAGCCGGTTTCTTTTCTGTACCTAGTTTTGCCATATTTCATCTGCTTGATTTTAAACTCACTGCCAGGAAAATGCCTCGCGAAGCTGCTCCAACAAATTCGGCTTTGCGCCGGCGGCCAATTAACAGTGCTGTCTCCTTCTTTACACCTCCCTTAAATGTGTGCCAGCCTTTTAGTTTTCCATAAGCTCAATCAATTGAATCATTATATGCTGTACTGTTTAGCAAATCAAATGTTTATTCAGCTTTTTTTCCGATATCGCTTACAACCTCCCTCCGTTGAACGCTCTTCAAAATTTCTACGCCCTGTGGACTGACCGCCATGGAGAGAAGCCCTCAAAATCCAAGCCTTATTTTCAGGATAATTTGGAAACGTGAGTGTGCTGTAGGGGGAAATGAAAGGAGATTTCGAAGAGTGAGAAGATTATAAAATGAAAAGAATAAATTACTGCTTTTTGAAAACCTTTGCCTGCTGCCTGGCCGAAAGGAGAGAGGGCTGAAGGAATTACCGCTTGAGCCGTATGATCGCGCAGCGCAGCATGGATTTATCACTTACATCCCTGTTCTCTCCGGGGCTTGAGCTGACACTGGCAAATACTGTCAGCCGGCCCGGTTCCACTCCCTGGCCGGTCAGGTAATCCCGGACAGCCTGTGCCCGGTTGTTGGAGAGTTCGAGATAGGATTTTTCTGCACCCCGGTCAGAGCAGCCTATTATCTGGAGTTTCGCCCGGGGCTCGGCTTTCATGAATTCCGCGATCCGGTCCAGGTCGCGGTAAGATTCAACCTTGAGCCGGGCCTTGTTCAAATCGAAAAACACGCGGAAAGGGAACTCCCCGGGATCGATCTGCAGGGAGCCGTTTTCGCTCGCCGAAGAAGAGGATGAGCTTTGAGCGGTTTGGACAACCTGCTCGAGCTCGCTGTCACTGTCAGTATAAACATCTGAATCGCCGCTTTTATCCACCATGGCGACTTCCGGCGTATCAGTCTCCAGGACTTTTCTCTCAGAAGCCCTGCCGGCTGCGGAGACAGAAGGCGCCGCAGGTTTTTCCTGCCTGGCCTTCTCTTTCAGGACCGGGCAGCCCCGGTCATCCACCTTTTGACCCTCTGGGGTATCCGGGCAGAGGTCCAGACTGTCCGGCACGCCGTCCCGGTCAGTGTCTGGCTGTAAGCCGCTGCTGGGTGCAGGTGCCCCTGCCGGAGAGCCGGGGGTATTTTCAGCCTCAGGCGGCACAACATCTTTTTCGGATTCCGGTGCCGTCCCGGTTTCTGTTTCGGACAGAAGAGCGGTTTCCGCGCCTGGCTCCCGGCCGGAAGACTTCAGGCGGCTTCCGGCCACCTGGACAGAGTCTTGACCGCTTTCCTCGAACAGCCCGGCCACCACTTTGATTCTGGCGCCGTCCTTGAGCCCGTTCTGGCCGACCACGATCACCTGGTCCGTCTCACCGACCGCAGAGAGCACCTCCACGTACTGTTCGTCACTGAATCCCCTTTCCAGGCGCACCCGGCGCGCCAGAGTGTCCCGGTCCACGAAAAACACATAAGGCAGCCCGTTTTCATAGATCACCGCAGCCTTGGGGATCAACAATGCATCTTTGTGGGTATCGGTCACTATGTGTACAGAAACGAACATCCCGGGCCGGAGATTTTCTTCCGGGTCACTGACTCCCACTGTGACCTTGAATGTCCCGCTGGAGGCATCGACAGCCGGGGAGATTCTCTTGACCACGGCATTGAAACGCATATCCGGGAGGTTGTCAGTACTTAAATAAGCGGGCTGGCCGTGTCTGACCCGGACTGTTTCCCTCTCCGGTATGTAAACCACTGCGATTTTTTCCGCCATGCCCACTATTTTGAATAATGGCATGGAGGTAGTCAAACGCTCGCCCAGCCGGACATGGCGGTTGGTCACTACGCCGGAAATCGGGGCGGTGATCCGCGTGTGCTTGAGGTCCAGCTCGGCGCGCTCCCAGTCGAGCCGGGCCTGATCAAGGTTGAACCTGGCCTGCTCGAACTGCTCGACACTGGTCAGCTCCTTTTTGTACATGTCCTGGTAACGTTTAAAATCAGAGCTCTGCCTGTCATAAGCCACCTTTGCCTTGTCGCGCGCCAGGCGGTAGGCGTCATCCTCGAGCCGGCAGAGCACGCTGCCCTGGGACACATGGTCCCCTTCCTCGACCCTCAGTTCCACCATCACACCCATCAGCTTGGAGTAGACCTCTACCCCTTCCTCAGTGTCCACTGTGGCGTTCTGCAGGATGTAATCATACACATCTCCCCGGCGCATGGGAGAAATCTCCACCGGCACTGCTGCGGCCTCCCGTTCCGCGGCTAAGGAATCCTTTTCCGCTTGAGCGGTGCTGTCGGCTTTCGCATCTTTACCGGCTGGGGCATTATTCCCCTTCTTGCAGCAGAGAAAAAAAGACGCTGCGATCAGAAACAGGAGGAATATCAGCCGTAAAGTGCCGGCTGGCGTCCAGGATTTACCGAAAATGTACGTCATTTGGCTTGCAGCCTTCCCCAATAGACAATTTGTCCCTTGTTTGTTGTCCGGTTATCACCCGGTTATTCTTTGCCATTTCTCTGCCCACTCCTCCCCATGATCTCATATACTGGGCCGTAAGTCAAATAAATTTCCCTTGCTTTGAGCTTCTTAAAAATATTTGTGTCGATAATTTATTTTAATCCTTACAGTACTAGGCTGGTCAGTGAATCGAATTGAGACATGGTTGTCGCGGTCAAGTAATTAATATTTTTTGGAAAGAAATATCGGGGCGTCAGATTTAATAGCCTCTTATATTTAACACTCTGTCAGGGTAAAGGTTCCTTCGAAAACGCCTCCTGTCCATGATAAAGAAAGGCCGGAATCAAAAGAAAAAGAAATCGACTTCGTCCGGAATCGTTTTTTTCTGAGCATCTAGTGAGTATCTTGACCGTCCCTGGTTTTCAGCTTTCTCTTATTAAGACGTTTATTGTTAAGTTTGGGTTGCATTTATTTTCATTCACTGACAATTGCGAAAGTAATAGAAGCTTTGTAAAGATAATGACAATTCCCTTGAAAATGCATCTTTTGGTATTAAACTATCTGGAGTGGGCTCAAATTACTGGTTCGTGAGGGAAAAAGGGGTTAAAAAGGATTATAAATCATTGACTCAAAAGGAAGCTTGTGTTAATGAGAAAAAACTTTTTTTTGCTTCATTTGTCACAGGGCGGGTCGAGATTCAGTAAATCGGCAATTTGAGCTGTCCGGAATAGCCCGGAACAATTTCCCCGGCCAGCTAATGCTTTCGGAAAATGAAGATGCTGCCCGGCCGGTGCTTTCGAATTCTCTCAGGAGGGAGATTTTTAAAGCCGGTACTATTCATAAAAGATGCCATCCCCGTTTTGTTGAGGGGCGCACCTGTGTGTGCGCACTGGCCGGATCAAAAAATATCAGCCTTCGGGCTGAGATACAAATTCGACACTATGGAGCTTGTGGGGATTTGCGAATAATCAGAGTTAGTTTCCGCGAAAATTGTAAACGGGCCTGCAACTTTTTTATCGCTCATGACATCATATTCTTAGAGCATAAAAATAAAAAACAATCAAAATAACCGCGCGGTTGTATGCGAAATTCAGAAATCGAGTTGGTGGAGCGTGTCAAACACAGCCGGGACATGGCGGCTTTTCGCGACCTGGTGCTTGCGCATCAAAAGCGCCTTTATCATCTGATCCGGAAAATCGCCGGCAACCATGAAGACAGCGAGGATTTGCTGCAGGAGACATTTATCAAAGCCCTGAAACACATTGGCCAGCTTAAGGACAACGCCCGGTTCGGCTACTGGCTCAACAGTATCGCGGTGAACCTGGCGCTGGCTCACAAGAGGAAAAAGTATGTCAAGGATTCTGTCTCTCTTGAAAATGATTTACCCCTTGAGTCTCTTCCCCTTGGATCGCTATCAACCCAACAGGCGGGAGAACAGCCCGCTAACGCCGTCTTGGCGCATGAGATACGAACCAGCGTGGGGCGGGCGCTCCTGAAATTAACGGAAAAGAATCGCCTCGCTTTCGTGCTGTTTCATTTGGAGGGGATGACAGTAAAAGAAGTAGCGGTAACAATGGACTGCCCGGAGGTCACGGTGCGGACTTACGTGTTCCGCGCTGTAAAAAGCCTCCGCAACCAGCTAAAAGATTATTATAAATTGTTCAAGGAGTAAGATATGACTTGCCGCGAGATCGAAATCCTGCTGCCTGAATACGCGGCCCGACGGCTCGATGAGGCCGGGAGGAAAAGAGTCGAGAGGCATCTCGAAGCTTGCGCCAAATGCAGGCTGGAGTTGTCCGAAATCGAAAAGCTGTTCGATTTCGCCGCTGCTCGTTTCCCCGGCCGGGAGGAAGTTCCGGAGGGTTATTTCGACACTGTATGGCCCAGGCTGTACAGCCGCATCCAGGCTGAGAAGCTTAACGAACCCGAGGTTTCCATTTTCAAGCGCCTGTGGGAGTCTCTTCCGGTTCCCAGGCCCGGCGCTTTTCAACTGGTCAATCTCGTGCTTATCATGCTGGTCGGGTTTTCCCTTTACCTTTCGTATCGCAGCGACCGGGGTACGCCTGCAGTCACCAGGCAGCAGCCGGCAATAGAAGCAGTCAAGCCGGATACCTCCCGGAACGAGCCGGTCTATAAGGAAGAGAAAGCTTTGGCAGATCTGGGTCCCTCAGACTCCACCAGAGAGAGATTGAAAGAGTTGGGACAATATTTAAATCCCAGGAAACAACGCGAGATGTACGAGTCATTGACCGATTATATTGCCGAGGTCGTAGTGCTGCTCGACTGAGCCAATTTTCACGCCAACCGGGAATTTCAAACAAGGGCGGGCAATTGTATGAAAATCATTGAATCCCACGGGGTGATAAAAGATTTCAAAGGAGTTTTTCGGGGCAAGCTGCGGGCTCTGGACAGGGTCGATATGGCAGTCGGGGAGGGGGAAATTTTCGGCCTTCTCGGACCCAATGGGGCAGGCAAGACCACGCTGATTAAAATCCTGCTGGGCCTGATATATCCCACCCGGGGATATGCCACGGTTTCAGGAGTGGATGTGAAAGATTTCCGGTCCCGTCAGAAAGTGGGCTACCTTCCTGAAAACCCGTACTATCCCCAGTATCTGAATGGCAGCCAGGTGGTAAGGTTGTTCGGGAAACTGGGCGCATTGGGCGGTGTTCAGCTAAAGGAGAGGACTGCGGAATTATTAAGAAAAATGAAAATCGATCAGTGGGCTGAGATGAAAGTGAAGAACTACTCCAAGGGTATGGCCCAGCGTCTGGGGCTCGCCCAGGCCTTGATCAATGACCCGCAGATCATTTTCCTGGATGAACCCACCGATGGCTTGGATCCAATCGGCAGGCAGGAGACACGCTCAGTACTGATCGAGCTGCGCAAGGCAGGGAAGACGGTTTTTCTGAATTCACATCTGCTGAGCGAGGTGGAAATGGTCTGCGACCGGGTGGCGATCCTGGACAAAGGCCGGCTGCTGGCCGAGGGCCGGCTGGACGAGCTCACCTCTGAAGCCAACCGCTTCCGGATCAAATGCCGGGAAATAGGACCTGAGCTTGAAAAGGCAATTGAAGCGCTTACCCTCTCGAAAAAGATAGATGACGGCTGGCTTGAGATAACAGTGGAAACAGCCGGACAGCTCAACCAGGTGATAGACTCGATCCGCAAAGCGGGTTTGCTGATCGAGTCGATCCAGCCTGTGAAGCGCAGCCTGGAGTCCTATTTTATCGACCTGATCAAGGATATCCGCGGCGAAGGAGAGTCCAAATGAAAATATGGGCTATTCTTGAGGACACCTTCCGGGAGTGCCTGGGTAAAAAGACACTGATAATTTTTTTCCTGATCAGTACCCTGGCTATCATTTTCTTGTTTTTTGCCTCTGGTGTAAATATCTCCACTGAGCAGTCCGGGAATATCAGCCTTTTTGGAAATAAAAATGACGGGCTGGATCTGTCCACGCTGAGCGGGGGAATTCTTAAAGCAGAGGCTTTCTTTTCCATTGCCATTTACGCTATCGGCATTTTCCTCTCGGTTTTCGCCACTGCCGACCTTCTGCCCGGTATCCTGCAAAAAGGCAGGATAGACCTCTACCTGGCCAGGCCCATTTCCAGGCCCCGGTTCCTGCTCGGCAAGTTCCTGGGCGCAGTGGCTGTGGTCGCTGTTAATATCGTTTATGCGATAGGGGGAATCTGGCTTGTTTTCGGGATGAAGACCGGTGTCTGGAATGTCCGTTTCCTGTTCTCCTGTCTCTCGATCGTTTTCATGTTCGCAGTGTTGTACACGGTGATGCTGCTGATCGGGCTGCTGATACGCAATACCGCGGTGACCATGTTGGTGCCGTACCTTATCATTATCATAATCAACCCGGTGTTGACTCAGAAAGAAAATATCCTCGCATTTATCGACAATAGAATAATCAGGTTTTTATTCGAACTGATGTACCAGATAACTCCCAAGTTCAGTGAGGTTGGAACAATTACCAGGAATATCGTGGAGGGAACGCCTGTAGAAAGCTGGACCCCGGCGCTAAACAGCCTGCTGATCGGCTTGGTGGTAATGGGTATTACGGTTCACATATTTTCCAGGAAAGACTTTTGAGCCCTTGGCCTATGAAAAATGGGATCGATACAAGCATGAAAACGGTTCTTAAAAAATTAATTTTGTCTGCCGCTCTGGCGGCCTCAATCTGTCTGGCGAGGTGCGCGCCGCCTGAGGTTGCTGAAGGGAATTATCTCATCTTTCGCCGTCTGCCGAAAGATGTGCGGATGGTTGCGGCCATAAATCTCCGCGAAATCCTGGAATCCAAATTCATCTCTTCCAAGCTGGCAAAGGCCTCGGAAAGGGTCAGCTTTTCATGGAGAGAGCGTGAAATCCGCTTGAAACTGGGAATTGACCTCTTTTCCGACATCGAACGGCTGGCGGTGTTCACCAGGGACTCAAAAGGTTCTTTTGAGGATAACTGGGCTGCAGTAGTGCAGGGCAGGCTGGAGGGATTTTTCCTGGATTCGATCCTGGTGAATGGAGATATCCTGGACAGCCTGTGCCGGATGGAAGATTTCAAGGTGCACTGCATAACAATAGCGGATGATAAAGAAAACCAGAAGCTGTTTCTATTTTTCGATAAGGAAGAAATACTGCTTACACCCAGCCAAATGAACATGGTCTGCCTGCTGAAGCTTAAAAAGGGCGGGGGGGAGAGCCTTTCCGGGAACAGGGAGCTGGTTAAAAAAATTCTCAGCCTCAAGTACCATAATCAGATTTGGTTCACTATTCCGACCGAGAGGATCATGAAAGACGTGCTGGAAAAGGTGCGCAGGGAAAAACCGGATTTCCGGAAGGAATTGCTCGGGATCACCAGCATCCAGGGCGGCCTTGACCTGGACAGCGAGCTGGGCCTGGCCCTTCAAGCTTACTGCCTGGGCGGAGAGCAGGCAAAATTGATTTTTGATACTTTGAACGGCCTGCTGGCTGTGGGCAAGCTCACCACGGTCGCCATGCCCAAAGCCAGAAAATACCTGGACCGGATAGAGGTTGGTAAAAAGGATAACCTCATTGAAATAAATTTTAGCATACCCCTGGAAGATATTGAGCTGACAGGTGAGCGGATAACCCCGAAACAGCCATCCCCGCTCCCCGGGAATGATAAAAAAACTGGCAGGGAACCGGCAGCTTCCGGAGCTCAATTGGAAGAGGAATTTCTCAGGGAGATCCCGTTTGAGCCCGGCGGAAGCCTGAGCCTGAAAAATGTCTTGGGGGATATCGAGATCTCCGGATGGGATAAAAATCTGATGCAGATACAAGCTGTCAAGACAATCAAGAGCCGGATCGGTGGTGGCTGGGGAGTGAGCCAAAGGTGGCTGGATACCCTGAAAATCGAGATCGATAAAAAAGGCAACCGGGTCGGGATAACAACTGTAACTCCCACGAATAAAACTTACTCTGACTATCTGGATGATCTTCTGTTCCTCCGTCCCGCAATGGAAGTTGATTATGTGGTGAGGCTTCCCAGGCGTACGGATCTGACATTGTTCAACTTTCTCGGTAAACCGCTGGTTGAAGATTTGGATGGCCAGGTCAAGGCAGAAAACTTCATTGGAGAAATCGAGATGAAAGGTGTGAGCGGTCACATAGAGGCAAATAATGGCCGTGGTGGGATAGAAATCAATCTTGAGGGAGTCAAGCTGGACAGAGGGATGGAGTTAAGCGCCAGGGACGGTTCGATAACCCTGAAGCTGCCATCCGGCGCAGCAGCGGATCTTGATCTATCGGCCATCCACGGCCGGATCGATCTGGATTTACCCGAGGCCGTTGAGGGTGAGACTAATAACAATCGAGTCAGGGGGAAACTGGCTGGGGGCGGGCCGCTGATTAAAATAAATACCGATCACGGCGATGTGCGGATAAAAAAATAATAAATAAGACCCCTCCACATAAAAAATTTTGAAACTACTCGGGCTTTAAGGGAGTCTAAGACGACATACAAGTTTTTTGCCTTTCTCGTTCACACCTTTAAATTTTCTATCTCTTAAAGGACCTTCTGAAGCCTGAGGAGCAGTATTAATGTCCTGTCCGGTTACTTTCACCAGAAAAATGTTCTGCTTGTTTCTGAGTATTTTATCGGTCTTTGTTTTTTCCGGAGTCTTGCTTGGACATGATGAAGATTTCGATTTATCGGGAGGTATCTGGCGCAGCAGTATAACTGCGGGTACGATATTATCCCAGGAGAGAGACAATTTATCGAAATGGAGACTGCTTTTGAAATACGAGGGAAATACGCTGTTGAAAAGAACGCAGGCCTCCAGAGTTCATTCTTTCTTTAATATCGGGCTGACACAGGTTCCGCAGGAGATTGACCTCTCAAGAGCTGATGGGTCAAGTGTCGATAAATTTATTACCTCCCGCAAATCCCTGAGTACTGATTTGGGTCTGTACTGGATAAAAGAGTTCAAATCCTATGATGATGACGTGCTCAATCTGGGTCCGATCGTTAATTTTGGATTGGAAAACGTTCTCTCCACTAAAGAGGCCGTTGTTGACAATGACAGTGTAAACATCGGAACGCAAAACAACTTTTTCATCTCGGGCGGTCTCCGTTTTTCGCACCACAAAGAATGTGAAGACAATTTGAATCCGAAACTCCTTCAATCCATTGACATTTTATTAGGCTACCACGCTCAATTCCTGGCAGAAGGGGTGATCGGAGACAAGGTAGTCAGCACAAAGGGCCGCGGCAGGATGATAATAGATGCTTATTCCAAATTGGTCAGCATTTTCTATCTTGGTTTCAACGCTAATTTCCCGATTAGCTTTAAAGTGAGGAATATAAACGGCGATCCTAACATCCGCCTCTGGTTCGCTTGCAGATGGTGATTGTATGTACTATTAAGCCTGGGAGTGTAGAACAGAGATAAATTTTTGGAACTATTTGGGTCTGAAGATTGTCAAATTGTAGTACAAACAAAATTATGAGGTATCTGGACAACCGAGTGCAGTCTATTTTTCAATTTCAAAGACAGGGAATCCATCAATGAACAAGCGAGGCAAGGCTATTCTGGGATCCGGCTCTCTCCGGCTGATATTTATTCTGGTCGTTACCGCGGCGGTTATTTTTTTCTCTTACGGCAGAGTGGATAACGCTTCCGCCAGTAAGAACACTAAAGCCGACAGCACTGCTCAAGCGGAAAAGGATTCATCGGCTGCACAGCGGGAGGTCAACGCCGTGCCGGTGGAGATCACGGAAGTGAGGCGGGGTGTCGTGAATGATTACATCCTGCAGAACGCCACGGTGGACACCGAGGAGGGTGCAGAGGTCTATTCCCGGCTGGTAGGCGTGATTGTAGGACTCAATGTGGAGGAGGGGGACAGGGTGGCTCAAGGCAGCGTGCTATGCAGTCTGGAAGATGACGCCTACCGCCTGGCGCACGACAAGGCAAAGGTCGCCTATGACAAGCAGCGCGCTGATTTCAAGCGTTACCAGGACATGTATGACAAGCAGTTGACCAGCGCCGAGCAGTTCGAGCAGGCCAGATTCAATCTCGAGCAGGCCCGGATCGACTGGGAGCGAGCCGACCTGGACCTCAAGCACACGCGGATCACCGCCCCGATTGACGGGGTAGTGACCAGCCGCTTAGTCCGGCTGGGCGAGCGGGTGACCACTTCCGAGCCGCTGTTCAGGATCGTGGACATGGAAGAGAAGATTACGGTGGTTCACCTGCCGGAGCGGGAAATAGGCCGGGTCAAAGTAGGCCAGACAGTGTATTTAGGCACTGACAACTTTCCGGACTCAAGATTCGAAGGCCGGGTCAAGAGGATCTCCCCTGCTGTCGATGCGGCGACCGGAACATTCAAGGTCACTGTCGGGGTGAGCGACCCGGAAACCAGGCTGCGGCCCGGGATGTTTGTCTCTGTTAAAATGGTGACCGAGACTCATACTAATGCGCTGTTGATTCCCAAGGCCGCGGTGGTCTACGAGAACGGGTCGCCTTATGCATTTATTGTGGAACAGGACACTCTGGCGCGCCGGGTCCGTCTGGAAAGAGGATTCAGTGATGAAGATTACGTGGAGATTCTTTCCCAGATAAATGAAACTGACCGCGTGGTCGTTGTCGGTCAGAACGGACTTAAAGATGAAGCCCGAATCAAGGTGGTGGCCGGTCTGCTGAAAGAAAGCTGAAATCCCGCCCTCATTTGCCCCTCATCCCATGGGCTTCGGGCAGAAAATGCAAGGGGCAAGCCCAGTAAAACAGAAAGACAAAGTGATTTTTATCCGAACCGTCCAGGACAGAATAAACTGTTCGGTTAATGCGGCTGATTTTTGCTCTGATCCTCTTTCTGCAGGAGCGGTTTCAGGCCCCCCCTGCCCATGTGGTATTAAAGAACGCCCGAAGGTATTTCTCGACACGCTTCCCGGGTTGACTCGCTCTGTTCTTTTGCGGATTTTGCCCGGATGAGGGGCGGATCCTGTTGCGGAACAACCTGAATTTGTTTATGCTATCACTTCCGAAAGCAATGCTAATTCCTCACAATCGATAACAATATTCTTCCAGGGTACTCGAATCGTGAACAATGACCAGGTAGTCTCTCAAAGTTCGGAAAAAGCTTTGCGCACCTCCTTTTTCTCTTTTACCACCACGCGGCCGGTGGCGATTATCATGGTCGTGATTGCGGTTGTGGTTTTCGGCCTGGTTTCCTATCAGCGGCTTTCTCTCAGCCTGATGCCTGATATCAGCTACCCCACTCTGACAGTACGCACCGAGTATCCGGGTACTGCCCCGGAGGAGGTGGAAACTGTAATCAGCCGTCCGATCGAGCAGGCACTCGGCATCGTCAGCGGGCTGGTGTCGATCAGCAGCATCTCAAAGGCCGGGGTATCCGATGTCGTGCTGGAATTCAGCTGGGGCACTGACATTGATGACGCCATTTCCCAGATTCGGGAAAAACTGGACCGTCTGTATTTCCTGCCTGAGGTTAAGCGCCCGCTGATACTGCGCTACGACCCATCACTTGATCCTATAGTCAGACTGGCGATTTACGGCGGCGATGACCTGTACCAACTGCGCTGGATGGCTGAGGAGGAGGTGGAACGCGAGCTTGAGAAAGTGCCCGGCGTGGCGGCAGTCAGGGTCAAGGGGGGGCTCGAGGAGGAGATAGTTGTCGAGCTGGAGGAGGGAAAACTCTCGACAATGAATATCGGCCTGACCAAGGTGAGCGGAAGGCTGGGCGAGGAGAATGTGAACATGGCCGGGGGCCGCCTGCGCGAGGGGGACACGGAGTACCTGATCCGCACGCTGAATGAGTTCACCTCGCTCGATGAGATCGCCGGGATAGTGGTGGAGACCAAGGGTAATGCCCTGGTGCGCATCTCCGACCTGGGTCAGGTTTACCGGGGTCACAAGGAGCGTGAGGTAATCACCAGGGTGAATGGCTCTGAGAGCGTGGAGATCGAGATTTACAAGGAAGCCGACGCCAATGTGGTCGCTGTGGCTGAGGAGGTTTCCCGCCGGATTTACGGCACCGTGGCGCAGCGTAAATATGTCGAGCAGATCAAGGCCAGGGAAGCCGAACAGGCCAAAGAAAAAAAGGAAGAAACTAAAAAAGATGAAAAGAAGGACGGTAAAAAAGAGGAGGATAAAAGAGACCGGATAAAAGAAAAGATAATGACCAGCTTCATCTCCTATCAACTGCCTGAAGGGGTCCGGATCCAGACCCTTTTCGACCAGAGCGTTTTCATTAAAAATTCGATCGATGAGGTCCGCAACACCGCTATACTCGGTGGACTGCTGGCCATTATCGTGCTTTTTATCTTCCTGCATTCCGTGCCCAGCACCCTGATTGTCTCGCTGTCGATCCCTGTCTCGATTATTGCCACTTTTGCCCCGATGTACCTGTTCGGCGTAAGCCTGAATATCATGTCTCTCGGCGGCCTGGCCCTGGGGGTGGGCATGCTGGTCGACAGCTCGATAGTGGTGCTGGAGAGCATCTTCCGCTGCCGCACCGAGGGAGACCGTCCAGACCTGGCAGCGATCCGTGGAACCGGCGAGGTGGGCGGGGCGGTACTGGCCAGCACGCTCACTACAGTCGCGGTGTTTTTCCCGATTGTCTTTGTCGAGGGAATCGCCGGGCAGATTTTCGGGGACATGGCGCTTACCGTGGTTTTCAGTCTGTCGGCTTCGCTGCTGGTCGCCCTTTTCGTGATCCCCATGCTTGCCAGCCGTCGTCTCGGGGGAAGTGAGGGCGGCATGCAGCAAACTGCAACCTTGCTCAAGCCTTCAATCGGCAGGAACCTGGCGGATCTCAAAGCGCTGATTGCCGGCTCCCGCGGCTCAGGAGCGAAATTAAGCACTGCCGCTGTGGGGTGGCTGAAGATTTTTGCCCTGGAAACTCTGGCCCTGCTATACAAGCCGCTCTTTGCCCTGGCTGCCGCTGTTGTGTCTCTGCTCAAGGGAGCGGCCCTCATCCTGGCGGCTTTGCCTCTCTGGGCGACTGCTTTCAAATTCAAAAAATTCTCACGGATCCTGGTCTCTTTTGCCGGGGACAATACCCTGTTCGGCTTCGGTCTTTTCAACCGGCTCTGGCCGGGGATTATTTCATTCAGATCGCCCGAGTATCTTTTAGTCTCTCAAAAATCACTGGGCGAATTCCTCAGGCAGGGCAGGCTTTCCTGGAAGATTGTCAAATGGGTCCTTGTTTTCCCCCTGGCCGCTCTTTATTACCTGGTCCGCCTGATCCTTTCGCTGGTGTTCGAGATCCTGGCCAAGCTGCTGATGGCCATTGGATTCGCCTTGTGTACTTTAATCTTCGGGGCGGTGTCGCTTGTGGTAGTGTTTCTGATACCGGTTTTTGGGCCATTTGCGGCTGCTTTTATGCTGGTTTACTCTGCCGTGGAAAGTACTTACCCGCGCCTTATCAGGTGGGCGTTGGAGAATCGGTTCACGGTGGCGGGCGGCTCACTGGCCCTATTCCTCTTCTGCTGGTATGTTCTAATTCCAGGCTTGGGACGCGAGCTCATCCCCGAGGTGCACCAGGGCGAGTTCGATGTCCAGGTGCGGCTGCCGGTAGGCACTCCGCTGCCTAAAACCGATGAGTACCTCAAGGCTGTCGAGGGACGGATTGGGGAGGACCCTAAGGTTGCCGGGATCTCGACCATAGTCGGTGTGGAAAAGAGCTCGAACCCCACCTCGGAAGAGGGTGAGAATACCGGCCGTCTGCGGATCACTGTCAAAAGGGGTGAGGATCTGGCTCAAACCGAGGAGCAAGTGATCAATCGGGTGCGGGAAAAGCTGTCGGATATCCCGGATTTGCAAATGAAAATCCTGCGGCCGGCTATTTTCAGCTTCAAAACCCCGATCGAGGTGGAGATCCAGGGCTACGACCTGTCCTTGCTGCGCCTGATGAGCGAGCGCGCTGTGGAACGCCTCTCCAAAGTAGAAGGCCTTTTCGATGTGCGCAGCAATATTCAGCCCGGGAACCCTGAGATACTGATCAATTACGACCGGGAGCTCCTGGCGCGCCACAACCTGGGTATCAAGCAGGTGGCGGATCTGGTTCGCGGCAAAGTGTACGGGATCGTATCCACCCGTTTCAGCAAGCGCGAGCGCAAGATAGATATCCGGGTGAAATTGCGCGAACAGGACAAGCGTGATGTCTCCCAACTTGGACGTCTGGTGGTCAATCCCGGCGCTGATCTGCCCCTGCCTCTTTCCGCTGTGGCAAAACTGAATGTGGATGAGGGTCCGAATGAGATCAGGCGGATCGATCAGCAGCGCAGCGCGATCATTACGGCAAATATCTCCGGTACGGACCTGGGTACTGTGGGCGACAGAATCCAAGATCAGATGTCGACCCTTGGTCTGCCCGCAGATTTCAACTGGACAGTCAGCGGACAGAGCCGGGAGATGGAGGTCTCGAACCGTTCCCTGGTTTTCGCCCTGCTGCTAGCTATCTTTCTGGTTTATGTGGTGATGGCCAGCCAGTTCGAATCCCTGATCCATCCCCTGGTAATCATTTTCACCATTCCCCTGGCGATCATTGGAGTCGTGATTGCCCTGTGGTTATGGAAAACCCCGGTCAGTGTGGTGGTTTTTATCGGCCTGATCATGCTTGCGGGAATTGTAGTGAACAATGCCATTGTTCTGGTGGACTATATTAATCACTTGCGCCGCGGCGGCATGCCCAAGCGGGAGGCGATAGTGCAGGGCGGCTCGGTGCGCCTGCGGCCGATACTGATGACCACAGCCACTACAGTTCTCGGCCTTCTGCCCATGGCGCTGGGTTTCGGAGAAGGGGCGGAAATCCGTACCCCCATGGCCCTGACTGTGATTGCCGGACTGATCAGCGCCACAGTGCTGACACTGATAGTGATTCCCACTGTTTACGACCTGATGGACTGGAGAAAATAGCTTGGCGCGAGAGATAAAAAGTTCCCTCCTGCCGCTGCTTTCAATAAGGCGGCCGGTGACCGTGGTCATGGTGCTCCTTTGCACCCTCGTGCTGGGGGTGATCTCCTACAACCGAATCAGACTTCAGCTTATACCCGAGGGTTTTACTCCGATGAGCCTCTGGGTGGATGCGGATTACGGCGCCCAGGCCAACCCTTACGAGGTCGAAAAGCAGCTTACCAGGCCGCTGGAGGAAATGCTGCGCACTGTACGCGGGCTCAGCCGGATCAGAAGCAACAGCCGTCAGAGCAGTTGCTCGATCTCGCTTGAGTTCGACCAGCGGGTGAACATGAAAGAGGCTTACGCCCAGGTGCGGGACCGGATCGAGCGGGCGCGGCCGCAGCTGCCGGAGACGTTGCGCCAGGTGAATATCTGGAAGTTCTCCGAAAGCGACATCCCGATTATTTATTTCACTTTCAATGTGCCGGAAAATATCGATGACGCTTTCAACCTGACCGAAAAAAAAATCAAGCGTGCTCTGGAGCGCGTAGATGGGGTGGCCAGGGTCAATTTCTGGGGCCTGGAAGAGAAGCAGATCTATATCGACCTGGACCGTGACCGTCTCGAGGCCCTGGGTGTCGACCTCTACAGCCTTGTGGAACGCATGCGCCAGGACAATTTCGCCCTCTCCAGCGGTTACCTGGTAGACGGCGGTACCAAGTTTATGGTGCGTTCGATGGCCCGTTTCCCCTCAGTGGAAAGTATCGAAAACCTCCCGATCGGAGTGGCCGGATTACATCTCTCGGATGTAGCAGTGGTGAGCTACCGCAGCCGCCCCCGCACTTTTTTTATGCGCACCGACCAGCAGCCCACAATCAGTGGAGAAGTATCCAAGGAATCGATGGCCAACACTGTGGAGGTGGCAGAGGCTGTCACCCGTGTCCTCAACGAGGAATTGCCCAGCCAGCCGGGATTGGAAGGACTCAAGTTCAATATCTTTTTCAACCAGGGCGACTGGATCAAGGACAGCGTGGACAATATCAAGCAGACCTGCCTCTGGGGCGGAATTTTCGCCGTGCTGATCCTCTTTTTTTTCCTGCGCAGTCTGCGCATGACTGTAATTGTCACTCTGGCTATCCCCTTGGCCCTGCTTTTTACAGTGATCGTGATGTATTTTATCGGCTGGTCGCTGAATGTTTTTACCATGATGGGGATCATGATCTCTATCGGGATGGTAGTCGACAACTCGATTGTGGTGGTGGAAAATATCTATCGAATGCGCCTGGAAGGCATGCAAGGGGCGCAGGCCGCGGTAGATGGGGCGAGCGAGGTATCGCTGGCTATCACCATGAGCACCTTGACCACTGTAGTGGTCTTTTTGCCGCTGATCCTGATGAACCAGGATCGGGAGTTCACCTTTATCATGGCGCGCCTGGGGTTGCCGGTGATGGTTGCTTTGTTGGCGTCTTTAGTGGTGGCCTTGTTTTTTATTCCCCAGGGCACGTTGAGACTCACGCCCAGAGAGCAGATCAAGGAACGCCCGATACTGCACTGGCTGAACGATCGCTATATCAGAATCCTCAGTTGGACCCTCAGGCATCGGCTGGACGCAGCACTTGTGCTGGTAGTACTGTTGGCCAGCTCCTTTTATCCCATGAAACATCTCAGGAAGTATGACTGGAGGGAACGGGAGCGCATGGAAATATACGTCAATTTCGATCTCCCGGAAAATTCTTCCTGGGACAGGACCCACCGCTTCTTCCAGATGCTCGAGGATTTCATGACAGAGCGTAAATCGCGCTACCGTTACGAGACCTTGAGTGTCCGCTACAGCCGAACCTGGGGCGTGGTCGAGCTCTTTCGCCCCCTCGAGAAAAGGCAGTGGTATGACATAGCCTACCGGAATCTGCGGAAAACGCTGGGAAGCCCGGTGGACAGCGAGCTGACTTACCAGGAGGTTATCGAAGAGCTGAACGACAGCTTGCCCCGTTTCGCCGGTACGCGGGTAACAGTGAACTGGAAAGAGACCTCCGAGAAAGACCCGACGATAAATCTGGTCCTTTACGGGGATGATATCGGCACACTGGTAGAGCTGGCAGGAGGCGTAAAGCAGCGCCTTTCAGGCGTACCAGGCCTGGCAGGCGTGGATACTGAGAACGAAAGGGGCAATGAGGAGATACGCGTGCAAATCGACCGTAATATCTCCCGGCAGTACGGCCTGGACGCCCGGCGCATCGCCTCCACAGTGGCCTATGGAGGCGGAGGTATGCGGCTGAACGAGTTCCGCACCTCGGAGAAAGAAATCCAAATGTATCTTCAGTTCTCGGATACTGACTCGACAACCCTGCATAAGCTGCGCAATACGCCGCTCTATTCCTCAACCGGGCAGAAAGTCCCGCTGGGCACAGTGGCCCGTTTCACCATGCAAAAAGGTATGGGGCAGATCCGGCGCGATAACGGCAAGACCTTTCTCAGGGTCAGGGGAACGGCCACGAAAGAGGATCTGCAGAAAACTTTCGCCAATGTGGATAAGGCCATGGAAGGGTTCGAGATGCCGAGGGGTTACAACTGGGACAAAGGCTCCCAGTATTCCCGCGTAGAGCAAAAGGAGGCGGCCCAGCATTTCGGCATTATCCTGGCGGTCACTTTCGTTTTTCTCCTGATGGGCGTTCTGTTTGAATCTTTTGTCCTGCCGCTGTCTGTGATTATCGCCATCCCGTTTTCCTTTTTCGGCGCCTATTGGGCCCTGTTTATCACTGATACGCCATTTGACGAGATGAGCGCCATCGGCCTGATTATCCTGGTCGGCGTGGTGGTGAACAACGCCATTGTGCTGGTGGACATGATTCAGCGCTTCCGCACCTATGGTCTGGACCGGACAACAGCGCTGCTAGAAGCCGGAAAGCACCGCTTCCGCCCGATCCTGATGACTGCGGCCACAACTATCGGCGGACTTGTTCCGATAGCGGTCGGTGGCGCCAAATTCATCGATACATCCTATGCCCCGATGGGCCGGACAATGATCGGGGGCCTCTTGACCAGCACACTGATCACCCTGGTGGCAGTGCCGCTGCTCTATACCTTCCTGGACGACCTGCGCGGTCTGGGATCAAAAATCGGCGCCGGCTTTTTCAAATCCAGCCGCTGAGAAAACAATATTGCATTTCTCCTTTTCTACCAGTACCTTACATGAAAATCCCTGGCTTTTTTCGTTGTATTTTGAATTCGAAACCTTGCAGTTATAATACTTTACCTGCAGAATAGTCAGTATTAAACGGGCTTTGTGCCTGTGCCCCTTTACCGCTTCATCTTGACCTGCCGGGGTATTTCCATGTCTCATTGTGTCCGCATACGGATATAAGAGTATATTAAGTATTCTGAACGAATTTGTCCTGATTGACTTTCATCGGCGCGAGCTGGGCCATGATATGTAATCCGCCAGTCCTTGTTCTAAGTCTATCCTGGGGTAGAAGCGCAGTCGGTTGCTTGATCTTGAAAGATCGACCTCCCATCTGTAATCTTCCTGTGGATCTGGTTTTCCCCCAAATACAATTTTACTTTTGCTTCCCGGCGTTAACCTGACAACCATCTCGGCTAAGGCTTTCATGCTGATTGATGAAGGACCGGCGATATTATATACACCGGGATCGGGCGTATTGGCAGCCAGTAGACAGGCACTTACGACATCTTTGACATGCACGAAATTCTGTGTGCGCTGTCCGCTGCCGAACAATTCAATATCCTGCGAGTTTGAGGCTTGTTGCACAAAAAATGGTAATACAGAGTGTTGGGACATCCGGTCGCCATAAGGGGAAGTGATCCTTAATGAGGTAACTGCGAGACCCTCATTGATCCGGAACATTTCACACGCCAGCTCTGCGCTTAATTTGCTCAGCAGGTAAGGATGTATCGGACTGGCAGGATGATTTTCCGTTACAGGTGAATACTCGGGCTTGCCGATGACCTGCAAACTCGAAGCATATACAAAGTAGGGTATCCTTGAATTCAGAGCGATCTCTAACAATTTTATCGTAGAAAGGGTATTAGCGACACGATATTGTGATGTGCTGTAATTTTGTCCCTTTGACGGTAACACAGCTCCAAGGTGAAAAATGACATCGATTTGTCCGATCCGAGAAACTTTTAAGTCAAGAGAATCCGGATTAAGCAGGTCTCCCTTGATACAGAAGATATCTTTATCATTCCATTCTACATCCCTGCGCACCAGGCAAACAGCTTGCCAACCGAGCCTGCGCAGTTCACTCACCAGATGGCTGCCGATAAAACCGGTTGCGCCTGTAATCAATGCTCGCATTTTACTTAAAATCCCGAAATAAAATTCACTCTATAGAATTTCCTTAAGCTTTTAAGTCGCTGAATTGCTTCCATGCATGATCGCTTGATAACTGTGATTATGCCGCCGGATTTCAGCACCCCGATTACACGAACTATGAAAGAGGAGTTTCTCAATCGGATTGAATTATAATATCGTGAACAGGAAAAAAACCTTTAAAATACTGTTTTTAATGATTGTCGTCAGGTCCAAGCCAATAAAATTAAATATTAAAGAGTTTTGCTTGATTTCGAAAGGATTTCGGGTTTAAAGCCTGTTAAAGATTATTATCTGACTGAAGATTCTGTAAAGCCTGCCTGAAACTGAGGTACATCGTATCTGACGGCACCTATTTTGCAGTAGATTTTTAGACTCGGCTAATTATATTTGACCATTGCCTGAAACTCTTTTTCCCCAGGCTGCAGATCTCATAAGTTTCACTCTGATAATCTTTAAGCAAGGCAAAGTCAGCACATGCCCGCTGTAAATCCAAATGACACTAAGGGAAACACGGATTGTCCCACTTGTAACCCGGATAAAATTACTTGTCCAGCATGCGGTTTGTCCAAATGCCAGCCGGCGTTTCAATATGATGACTTCCCATCTTTCCTTTATCCCATGCCTCGAGAGCAGGCGGGGTCTATACAAAGAGTGGATATCTCTCTTTATATTTGCCCTTTTTGCGGACACTTGTTTCAGCGTGAGGTGGATGAAGGGCTTATCTCTGATATCTATAGCAATTATTATAGATATTATCCATCCGATTGCGCTGAAGAGATGCTTAAGTCATATCGAGAGCCCTTTAACAACATCTTCAACCTGGTTACCAGCAGCCGTGTTCACTCTCAGGGAGCGCGCCTTCTGGAGATAGGCTGCTCAAAGCCGGATAACCTGATTCCATTTGCCGATCTCGGTTTTTCCTGTACCGGAATAGATCCTTCCCCCCTGGCCTTGGGCGGCCGATCGCGCCGGGATATTCACATATTCTCCGGATATTATGAGACAACCACCCTGGAACAAAAAATGGATGTCATTGTCTCCAGGTTCAACCTGGAACATATCCTGGATATCTCCAGGTATGTCGAAAAAATTACAGATGATCTTAAAGAAGACGGCCTGGTATTCATCCAGGTCCCGAATATTGAATACTATTTTAATAACGGGCAGCCCCTCTTTGTCGATTATGAGCACATCCAGTATTTCAATCTAAGATCACTCTGTGCTCTTTTTGAACGTTTCGGTTTTTCTTTGATTACTCATTACCATGACAACCAGCCGAGCATTATCGCCTGCTTTGGGGAAACAGCTTTTCCTGTGAGCCTGAAAGCAGTAAGCCTGTTCGACAGATTACTTTCATTTAAAAACTGTATAAACAATAAACGCGAAAAGATCAAAAAGTACATTCATACCGGAGACCGAATTGTATTTTATGGATGCGGCCTGAGCCTTTATTGGATACTTTATGAAATAAAAATATTGGATCAAAGCAGAGTAAAAATTGCGGATGATAATCCTGATTACTTAGGTAAATATATCCCCTGCTACTCTTTGCCTGTTCATAAAGCAGAGGATAGTATCTTCAGGGACGCAAACACGGTGGTCCTGACACTGAACCCGGTATACCATCAGCAGGTGATAAAGAGTCTGGAAAAGCTTGGTCTCCGTCAGCGGATTGTGATTATCGGTACGCACGATATAGAGGAGATTGCGCTTTCAGAGAGTTAGTCAAGGGCAGGACTCATAACTTTCCTTTGGTCAAGCAAAAAACACGCTAAGTTCAAGATTGTAGCCTGGCAATGAAATTAGGGATCATATCCGATGCGCACGGAAACTGTCTGGCTTTGGAGAGATGCCTTGGTGCGCTTCGGCGGCTCAGGGTCGACACGGTTTATTTTCTGGGTGACGCAGTAGGGTATCTGCCTGGCGAAAACGAGGTTCTGGACCTGCTTCGCAGTTCAGAGATATTCTGCCAGAAAGGAAACCATGAGGGAATGCTGCTGGGGGAGATTCCCCTGTCCCCGGAAAAGGACCTGGTTTATGGGATTAGCCAGGCAAGAGGACGCATTTCCCGGGAAAATCTGGATTTTATTCGACAGTGGCCGGACCGGCGCGTTCTGTTGTCGGAGGGTATAAACATCCTTCTGGTACATGGCTCCCCTGACAATATCCTCGAAGGGTATGTTTACCCGGACAGCGATCTTTCTTTTACAGGTCATGGCCCTTACGACGTCATTTTCATGGGGAACACTCATTATCCTTTTGTCTCGCGCCGGCAGGACAAACTTGTTGTGAATGCCGGCTCATGCGGCCTGCCCAGGGACCAGGGCGATCTTGCAGCCTTTGCAGTCTATGATTGCCGTAAGCGACAGGCGGAAATATTCAGGCTGAGGTTCGATAGTGACAAGGTCGTAAAGGGGTTCGGCTCAAACTCGATTTCCGCTGAAGTAATCGATTGCCTGAATCGGTCCTCAGGTGCACATTTCGGTAAGATAATCGAAGAGGACAGTGAAGAATGGGCAAAGTGACTGTTTTTGTTACCGGTGTCGGCGGCTCAGGGCTCGGAGAACAAATTCTCAAGGCGCTGAGGATGGCCGAGACCGGTTATACTGTTATCGGCGCGGATATGTCCCCTTACAGCATAGGTCTCCTAAAAGTCGACCATGCTTATATCCTGCCTCCGGCGGCTGATCCGGAGTATATCGACACTGTTCTAAGGATCTGTAAAAAACACGGCGTTTCAGCACTTTTCCACGGCTCGGATTCCGAGCTCAAGGTAATGAGCCAAAACCGACAATTATTAGAGAGCCAGGGGCTGTTCCTTCCCATAAATCCTTCTGCTGTACTCGAGTTGTGCCTGGACAAGGGCAAGACTTTTGAATTCCTCTGTCAAAACGGGTTCCTGTGCCCGAGGTTTCGCCAGGTGCTGTCAATCGCGGACCTTTCCGATTTCAACATCTTCCCGGCCGTTCTCAAGCCTTCCAGAGGATCGAGCGGCTCGACCAATACGTTCATTGCCCAAACCCGGGAAGAGCTGCTCTGTTTCGGCAGGTATCTTCTGTCTATTTATCCGGAATTCATTGTGCAGGAATATATCGGTACGCCGGATTGCGAATACACTGCTGGTGTTTTGTTGAGCATGGACGGCGAGTTGATAAACTCTATCGCAGTCAAGCGGAACATTCTTTCAGGCCTGAGTAACAGACTTAAAATACCGAACCGCACCGAAAACTCCGAATTAGGTCCTTATTTAGCGTTAAGCAGCGGCATTTCCCAGGGAGAGATCGGCTCGTTCCCGGAAGTCACGCGCCCGTGCGAACAAATCGCTCTGGCTGTTGGCGCTCGCGGGCCGCTGAATATCCAGTGCCGTCTGGTGGATGGCAAGGTTTATGTCCTCGAGATAAATCCCCGCTTTTCCGGCACGACATCCCTGCGGGCTATGGTCGGTTTCAACGAGCCGGACGTGCTGATCCGCAGGCATGTCTTGAAAGAACATATCGAACCTCATTTCCCTTACAAGACTGGTATGATTTTAAGGGGGTTGTCCGAGGCGTTGATCGATCATTTAAAGCTCCCTGGAGAAAGAATATGAAGAGTTAGGCCAGCGGTTTTCCCCATTGAGGGAGGTCTGTTCTCGTGTTCATGAAATAGACAAATTTTAAATCCTTGTTATTATCATTAAAACGAGCTGAGGTATGAGTATTACAAATAAAAAAATCTTTATCACCGGTGGAGCGGGATTTATCGGCTCCACCCTGGCGCGGGAACTGGGCTCCCGGAATAAGATAATCCTGTTCGATAACTTATTGCGGAACACAATTCAGCACACGGATTTACTGTACAACCAGAATATTTCCCTGGTCCAGGGGGATGTTCTCGATTACCAGCCTGTCAAAGAGGCCATGATGGGGGCTGATATTGTGGTGCATGCTGCGGCGGTCGCCGGTATCGATACAGTGCTGAAAAATCCGGTCAGGACCATGGAAGTCAATATGACAGGCACAGCAAACGTGCTGCGCGCAGCACACGAGAATAAGGTCATCGGCCGGATACTCACTTTTTCTAGCTCGGAAGTTTTCGGCTCGCTGGCTTTCCGTTCAAAGGAAGGCGACCAGACTGTCACCGGGTCTGCAGGAGAGGGCCGCTGGGTATATGCGGTGAGCAAGCTGGCCGGTGAGCACCTGAGCCTGGCCTATCACAGGCAATACGGGCTTGAGACAGTCACTGTCCGCCCGTTCAATGTCTACGGCCCGGGACAGACCGGCGAAGGCGCCCTGCAGATATTTATCCGCCGCGCGCTCAAAGATGAGGAGATAGATATTTACGGGGACGGGACGCAGATCAGGGCCTGGTGTTACGTGGACGACATGGTGCGCGGCCTGATGCTGGCCCTGGAAAATCCAAACGCTG
>DATKXY010000137.1:0-9751 GCA_035528795.1 archaeon
TACCGTTCACTTAAAGCGACAACACTCTCTTTTTGTCACCCCCGCGAAAGCGGGGGTCCAGAAAATCGGCTTAAAAACCTGGATTCCCGCTTGCGCGGGAATGACATCGTTTGCCTTTCCCGCCTAAAGTGAACAACATTGTGTCATGCCCGCATTATTCACACTTTAGACTAAAAAAGCCCGTCTGGTAAGCTGATCCGGATTTGAAAAAAGTGTACCCCCTCCTATTTCTTCCGGGCTTTCTTGATCAGTCCGATCACCTTGGCCACGTTCGCGGCAATTCCATCCCAGTCGTGGGAGGCCACCAGCTCCTTGGTGATCAGTTTGCTGCCCATGCCCAGGCAAACACAGCCTGCACCGATCCAGGCACTTACACTTTCCTCTGTAGCGTCTACACCGCCTGTGGGCATAATGCTTATCCAGGGCATCGGCCCACGCACAGCCTTGACAAAGGCGGGTCCGCCGACCTGGCCCCCAGGGAAAATCTTGATTATCTCACAGCCCATCTCCTCGGCGGCGCTGATCTCGGAAACCGAGCCGCAGCCCGGGCTGTAGGAGATTTTGCGGCGGTTGCAGGCCCGGGCCACCTCGGGGTTGAACACCGGACCCACCACAAATGCGGCCCCGGCATTGATATAGAGCGAAGCCGTTCCGGGATCAATCACTGAGCCTACACCCAGAATACAATCAGGATCCTCTTTGGCAAATTCACGTTCAAGCACGGAAAAAATCTCGATTGCATGATCGCCGCGATTGGTGAACTCAACACAGCGTGCGCCTCCCTTGCGGCAGGCCCGCACGATCTCGCGGGCAATCTCGATGTCTCCATTGTAAAAAACCGGAATCACGCCTAGCTCGATCATGCTGTTCAAAACCTCGAGTCGACTGAACCTGGCCATAGAACGATCCTCTTCTTTTAAGTTTGAAATTGTAAGCTCATGATAACTGCATAGAAAACAATCATTTAAACTTTAAATCTAACACTTTTCAAATGTCTTTGCCATATTTTTCATCTCCGGCAGCCGGTCTCAGGATTGTAACCGCCCTCTTTGCTCAGCCTGTGAAACACTACCCTCAAGCAGCCTCAGCGCTGCCAGGCTGAAAACCGCGGTACCCTTCCAGAGCACCGACTCATCGATATCGAACAGCGGGGAGTGGTGCAGGCTGTGGAACCCTTTTTCCGGGTTGGAGGAACCGAGAGCAAAAAAGCAGCCTGGAACCTCGCGCAGGAAAAAGGAGACATCCTCACCGACCATAGCCGGTTTTTCGATGCGGCAGACTCCCCCGGCGCCGAAAAGCTCCCTGGCGGATCCGGCCACCAGGTCTGTTACCTCCGGGTCGCTTTTCACTACCGGGCTCCCGCGGTGATAAGTGAATCTGTGCCCGCAGCGATAGCCTGCGGCTGTGTGTGAGACAACCTCGGCCATCCTGGTCTCCAGAAAATCGCGCACCTTTTCGCTCAATGTTCTGACAGTCCCTTTGGCGCGGACCGCGGTGGGGATAATATTGGCGGCCTGTCCGCCTTGTATCTGGCCCACTGTAATCACCGCCGGGTCGACAGGATCGAGCTCCCTGCCGATCAGGGTATGGAGCTGGATAACTGCCTGGGATGCGGCGAGCACTGGGTCCGGGCTGGTGTGGGGCGCAGCGCCGTGCCCCCCCTGGGCCTCGATCGTAAATTCGAATGTATCCGCCGCTGCCATCACCGGCTTGGAGCAGACCCCGATCTGGCCCAGGCCCACCTCTTCCCAGATATTTCCGATATGCAGGCCGAGTAAAAAATCCACCTTAGGTTTTTCCAGCGCCCCTGCTTCCACCATGCGCAGCGCCCCGAGCATGCTCTCTTCTCCGGGCTGAAAAATCAGCTTGAGCCTGCCGCGGAAACGCTCCTTGTTCCGGGCAAGGAAGTCTGCCGCGCCCAGAGCGATTGCCATGTGCGCGTCATGACCGCAGGCGTGCATCCGGCCCGGGTGTCGGGAGCCATACTCCCGGTCTGCCTGTTCCTTGATCTCCAGAGCGTCCATGTCCGCCCGGACAGCCACTGTCGGACCCTCGCCTTTCTCCCCGTGGATCAGGCCCACTACTCCGATACCCTGATAGCTCTCCTGAACCTCTACCCCCAGCTCGCTGAAAAATTTGCGCACCAAAGCCGCTGTCTCCGGCAATTCGGTCCCGAGTTCCGGAATTCGGTGGAATTGACGCCGCCACTCGGCTATCCGCGAGTTCATTCTGGAGCATGCTTCTCTAATGTATCCGGGATCCATAACTATCCTTTTCTTTTAAAGTAAAATAAAGCCACAGAGATTGCTCTCTCCAATACAACCTGAAGCCGTAATTTAAACCGTCAAGAAACCGGGTTGGTTTCCTTTTTCGGCCATTTTTTTATTCATGGCTAATTATATAATTACCAAAGGCGCATGCCAAGAGCAACATTTTACATGAAAATCTCCTCTTGAGAGGGGTGGGGTGCGAAACGGACGGGGTATGTCTTCTTGATTTAAATTCTTCGTTGTGCCCAAGCAAGGGCATGATGGTTCTTGAATAATTATCGAACCATTTTTAGCTCTGCAGCCGGCCGAAAACAAAAAAAGCTCGCCATTTGGCACATTTTTATTTATTATTGCTGTCGTTCAAGACACACTTTTTCCGGAAATTGTTCCAGGTCTAAGCTGCTTTATTTCTCTTTCAGGGGGTTATTCATGAAAGCGACAGTTGATGCGGATCTCTGCACTGGCTGCGGTCTTTGTGTTGATCTTGCTCCGAGCGTCTTTGAATTGGGCGATGATGTGGCAAAGGTGATTGTCGCCAAGGTGCCGCCGGATGATGAGGATGCCTGCAGGGAGGCGGCTGAGAGCTGCCCGGTTGAAGCGATCGGCATTGTTGAATAAGCCGCGATTGATTAAGGCCCGGTTTCACAGCCGGGCCTTGGTTTTTCCCTCTGTGTGAAGGGTATCCGCATTCACGACCGGTTTTTCTCTCCCCAGTTTTGAAAGCTCTTCCCTGGTTGATATTTTTCGCCCTTTACCTTAAGTTTCCAATCCATAACATAATAGAAACGCAAAAGTCGGGCAGCATAATCGCTGAAAACACCAGAGGAGGTCCAGATGCCTAAAGGGGTGGTTATTCTTGTCACCGGTGACGGCAAGGGCAAAACAACTTCGGCCCTGGGACAGGTCTTCCGTGCTCTGGGACACGGCTGGAAAGTGTGCTTTCTCCAGTTTATCAAGGGCGAAAGGCCTACCGGGGAAAAAAGACTGGCCCGGCGCCTGGGAAAACAATTATTTTTCAAGCCGCTCGGGAAAGGTTTCACCTGGGAGGGAGAGCTGGCCGGACATATCGAGGCCGGCCTCGAAGCCTGGCAGTTCGCTAAAGAAAGAGTGATGAGCGATCAATACGACCTGGTTGTACTGGATGAGCTGACCTTTCTGGTCCGTTACAAGATTATCCCGGAGCGTGAAGTTCTCGAGCTGATAAAGGAGCGCCCCCAGCGGCTGAACCTGTTGATCACCGGCCGCCGGGCCGCAAAAAGCCTTGTGGATGCCTGCGATATAGTCTCGGAAATCAGAGCGGTCAAATATCCCCAGGACCAGCCAGCCAGAAAGGGTATCGAGTACTGAGAGGGCCTGCGCTGGTGAGCGGGAAACGAAATCCTCCCTGATTCAGGGACCGGGGCTCTTTTCCGGGACCTTTCTCTTCCGCCGGCTGATTAAATTAAGAAGTTCCTGTGCGGCCGCCTCAGGCCCTTTGGTCTCCCAGCCGGGAATCCCCAGGCGGGTGCGCATCTGTCCCACCCAGACTCCGGCTTTGAAAGCAGCGCCGAATGTCTTCCCGGCGAGCCTCTCGTGCAGCTCTTTGTACTGCGGGGGCCCGAAAATGTTGGCAAAGTAATTTTCGACCAGTCCGGTCGAGGTTGTAGTTCCCTTGGCCATGGCCGCCCCTTTACGGAAAGTCTCCAGGGCCTGGGCCTTGTCGCTGAAAGCCTCGAGCACAGGTCTGGCCTGGCCGATTTGTTCATAGTTGTTGGCATACAGCAGGTAGTCTAGCGGATAGCCGTGGTTGACCTCTCTCAGCGAGGTGACCGGCAGCACCACCCGGGCGTTGATCCTGTGCGGACTCATGATGATCGCCCGGTCTATCTGGCCGAATGCGTAGCCTGCCTGAAGGTCATCGAGCCGGATAAATGCCCCGATCTCCGTGCCGTATCCCCGCAAGCCGCCCTCCCGCTCATCGATCTCGAGCGAGCCCATATCGTCCGCCACGATTTTCAGCGACTGAACCTTTCTGCCGCCGGTCCTGCGGAGCGCCTCGAGAGTTTCGCTCTTCCCGGTGGCTGTGTCCCCGATAAGCAGCACATTGGCATACTGCCCCCCTCGCAGCAGTATACGGCACATGGCGCCGTGAAACGGCATCCTGCCGCGCTCCATTATTACTATGTTGTGCAGGGTGAGCACCATCTTTTTCAGGTAACCGAAATAGCCGAAACGGTCCTCGTCAGGCACCGCTGCTACGAGAAGGCCCGCTTTTTTGTCCTCATGGAAAACTGTGGGTAGCTCACCATAGGTGGCCATGTGGAACCTGTCGGCTCCGAAAAAATAAACCGCGTCCGGGCCTCTGGCGATATCTTCATCCCTGGCCAGCTCAAAGAGGTTGGAAAGCGAGATTCCCAGTCCGATAAACCGCAGGTGAAAGTAGACAAAAACCAACACCGAGCCGACCAGTGCCGGATAACAGAGCCATTCGGCGGGATCGAGCGGCATCCCCTCCAGGGGATTCCTGTCTGTCCGGCTGAACCGGCCGTCGCGGCGGTTTGTCGGCGGATCGATAACCATCGGCGGGTCGATCCAGACCTGTCGCACGAAAGGGATTTGAGCCAGAGATTTGTAAACTCCTTCTGGAGCAGGCCAGTTTTTCGGCACGGCGATAACGCCCGCCTGGCAGCCGGCCTGGACCTGACGGTAGACACGCGGATGGTCCCGGGTGATATTTTCCAGGATGTCGCGGTAGGTGGCCCGCATCACATGGGTCAACTGCTCCACCGTAGCATTGAATGTGCGGTAGGGCCGCGTATCGTAAGACCACGGGCCCTGCTCGCCCAGGCACAACAGGAAGCGCTCTCTTATGCGCCAGTGATTGTAAAATTCCTGGATGAATTCCTCAAGCTCCGCGTGTTTGTCCTCGAAGTGCCGGGCGGAAGGCAGAACACCCACCAGTTGATGGAGAGGGTGAGCGATGAGCATCCGCAAGAGCTTGAGGATTCTGGAGAAAGCCTTTTCCTGCGAGACCCTGCCGAAAAGGCTGTAAAATGTCACATTGTCGTGTTCCCGAAGAGCTCCCAGATAATCCCAGAGCAGCTCTTCGAGAATATTGCTGGCTAAAAGCTCGACTGGCGATGAACATACCGTTCCCTCAGTGTGGATGATAAACTGTTTGCCGTAGCAGAGAAGAGATTTAGCCCGCATGGGTCGCCTCCGTTTTATTTTAGCGCCTTTACCGGTTATTGTTAAAAGATTGTCGGGACCTTGACCACTGAGAAATAGCCGAAAACCAGTGCGGCAATGGCCAGCCCAATCGCGAACAGGAGGTTTGGTTTCAGGATTCTGGCTGCCTCACGGCTCAAGAGCCTGGGCATGATTATGAACAGAGCCACTCCGATCAGTATGGCCTGCATGGGGTTCAAGAGCAGCCCGTCAAGAATGGCACCTGTTTTGATCAGCATCACCGGCTGGAAACCGAAAGTGTTGATAATCAGCATGTTGCTGACCAGAAAAACCAGCACGAAGAATCTGCGGGTGCTCTGGGGCGAGAATTTCTTTTCCGAGGAGGGAAAAAGGATCCTCGTGCAATCGGACATAATCCGCGGCCAGCCTGCGAACTGGCAGAGATTGGTGCTGACCATGGCTGCGCAGCCGGCCAGGAGAAATAGAACCGCTCCGGTGCGTCCCCAGAACTGGCCGAACAGCTCGCTGAGCTGGATCGCTACCTGAGGCCCATTAGGCGCCAGGTGCAGCTTGCCCAGCACTCCAGCCCCGGCGATCATAAAGCTGAGCGTGACCGCTGTGCCCACTGTCAGCGCAGTTGTGGCATCCGTATAGACCACCCGGCACCAGCCTTTGAGCCTGCGGGCCGTTTCCGCGGTCATCTGGCCCAGGGCTTTCCGGTCTGCCGCCTTGCCGAAAGCGCCTCCTCCGGCCTTGGAGAAGCCTGACTCGAGCACCCAGTAGGAATACCACACCTGGCTGGCGAAACCTCCTGCGGCCCAGCCAAGCACAGGCAGGATCTCGGCCCAAACATTGGGGCCTGCCGCGCCGCTTGAGATCGCCCAGGCCGGAACCTCGGGCAGATTGAAACCGAATAGCCCTACCACAAGCTCCCTCACGCCCGGAACAACCTTTCCGGCGACATATATCACTCCGACCACCATTACCAGAACCAGTGCGGATGAGATATATTTCAGCGGCTCGAACTTGCCCGACCAGACCACAGACACACAGAAAATAGAGACTATCCAGCCCAGCACTGCCTGGTTTACCGGGCACAGGGCGTTGATAAACGCAGCCGCGGCTACAGCCAGCCCGCCGATAGAGACCGCGCCCGCTGAAAACTGGCCCACGAGCACCACCCACACCGCCCAATTTTTCGGACCAGGCATGCGGCTGAACATATCGATCATCCCTTCCCCTACGCACACTGTATAACGGGCGCCGCTCAAGCCGATCCAGTATTTGAGAAAAATCGCCATCAGCGGGACCCAGAGAATCGAAAAGCCGAGTATGGACCCAAGCCGGGTGCATAAGATCACCTCGCCCGAGCCGATATACTCCCCGGCCCAGATCAGCCCCGGACCCACCAGCGCCAGAATGGCCAGGCCACGCGGGGGTATTTTGACCTCGTATCTCTCGTTGTCCATAATCCACCCTTTCCGGAATGACTTCTCGAAACCTGCCGAATAAAGTTAAGATGCGATTAGGGGATAAAATGAAGGCGCAGCAAACATTTTAAAGGGACGAGGCGCGCTGTAAAATGACGTTTAAGTTTGCGGACAGAATTTAACCCCAAAAGAGCCCGTTAATCAAACGAAAAATTAACAGAGGCAAAAAAAGCTCCGTGCTGGATATTTTGGTGTATGTTTTTTTCGCTCAGCCGCCTTTCCAGCACAGACACAGCTAGATCCCCCGCGGCCTGTCAGGACGGAGGACGCTAGATCAAGTCTTAACGGTCCCGCCATGAATAATAATGATCTATTAATAAATCCTCTGGCCCATAGATCCCCTCTAGCCCTTTAACCGGGTCTCGGAGATGCTCAAAAGCGCAAAAAAATTTCTTTTTCTTTCAATTTTTTTTTTGCCAAAAGCGCCTCTGGGCGGGATATTTTATGCAACTTATTATATTTCTGCAAGTTAGACAATAAGCGTTTTTTTATCTCCTGCAAATGCCCGTGATAAAAGGACTTGACTGAGCAACAATTACACCTTATTATTTGTATAAACCTAGAAATATTTCAATGGTGGTTTCACCGGAAAAGGCCTCCAGTGAGGATTACATGGTTTGACCTCAATTTTTTCCCGAGCAAATAAAACCTTAAGTAAAATAAGAAAATCGGGAAAACCGCTTAAACAGGCTTGACAAAAGGGGGCAAAGCATTATATAAGATACTAACACATCTTTATCTCTTTATCCGGGTTTTTGTGTTAAACCTTAATATATAGATTTTTTTGTTTTTCTTGTTGTCTGTATTCCCCGCCACCCTTAATTCTACTTGGAGGACTGCTCCATGACAAAAGCCGAACTTATCGATGCCGTTGCCTCAGACGTCAAAGTCTCCAAAAAAGCTGCCGCAGAAGCCATCGACAGTGTATTCGCCAATATAACCAAGGCTTTGAAAAAAGGTAATAAATACACCCAGGTCGGATTCGGCACTTTTGCGGTGGTCAAGCGGGCTGCCCGTGAGGGACGTAATCCTCAGAGCGGCGCAACGATTAAAATCCCCGCCCGCAGAGTGGTCAAATTCACCACCGGCAAAGCATTGAAAGAAGCAATCTGACTTCTGATGAATTCGGTTGAATAGTGATTTGTAAGTTATGAAAGAGACGGCGTGAAAGTATTTTTCACGCCGTCTCTTATTATGCGGAAGATTTTTTCTTGGCTTTTTTGCGAGGTTTCCTGGGACGTGTGTTGCCATAGGTTCCGCGATAAATCTTACCGCGCCGGGTACGTTTGTCTCCTTTGCCCATAGCTAAACCTTCCTTTCTCAAAAATAAAGTGTTATTCTTTGAACTGGTCTTCTTTTGAGGGCAAACTGGCCGGTTTCTCTCCGGTTGCTGCTATAAGATAAAACCTTCACCCTCTCGGTTCAAGTGTCTTTCCAACAAGTGGCCTGGTAACAGCCGAGCCTTGGGTTTATCCTGAGATAAGTTTCATACCCTTGCGCAAGGAGTAGACAGCGCTTGCTGAATCTAGTGAAAAAACACTGGATGCTTCTCGGGATAGCGGTTGTCTGCTATTGGGGTTATCGGTATCCTGCAGCGGCTGAGGCTGCCGGCGGATACCTGTCCTTGCTTGTCGGGACAATAATGTTTCTCATGGGGCTGGGAATCGGTTTCCACTCTTTAAGTCTCCGGATAAGTGCCTGGCTGCAGAATGCAGTCACCGTTATTCTATGCTATCTTGTCGCTCCTTTACTGGCTTTCGGGACAGCCGTCCTGTTTTTTCAACACCAGTTGAATGTCTATACCGGACTGATCCTTATCGGCACAACCTCGACAACATTGAGCACCTGTATTGTTTTTACCCGGCTTGCCGGCGGCGACGAGGCGCTGGCGCTCTGGCTCTCGGTCACTTCGAGCTTCTTATGCTCTTTTCTTTCGCCTCTCCTGCTGGAACTGTTCCTCGGGGAAACTGTCGTGGTGCCGGTAGGAATAATGATCAAGCGGCTCCTCTTTGTCCTTCTCTTCCCTCTTTCAGCAGGTATGCTTCTGCGCGCCGCTCTGGGAGAGAAAAGGATTGCCCCGCTGGGTAACCTGCTCACCAGAGGCTGTGGGCTTATCATCCTCACTGTGATTATGGTAGCGGTTGCCAAGGGAAGAAATCTGATTGTCGGGTGGAGCAGTTTGCCGATTTTGGGGGCTGCTGCAGCCCTCCATCTGGCTCTCCTGGGGATCGCAAGCCTCGCCTCCAGGCAACTCGGTTTCTCGAGACCCGAAAGCATTGCGATTTTTTTCTGCGCCTCGCAGAAAACTCTCCAAATACCGACATATATCGCTATCGAAATTCTCAAAACACCGGAAGCCGCCCTGGCTCCGGTTATTTTCCATATATTCCAACTGCTTGTGGATTCGCTCTTTGTCTCATATTTTTCTTCCCGTAGCGCGTAATTTGAATTAGTATTTCTTGCTGGAACAGTCTGTTTTCCGCGAAAAGAAGCAGGGGACGCGAAGGGCCCGGTCCCCTGTTGCATAAATATTGTGGCGTATTATTATACAGATCCAGATAATTTCTGTGGGGGGCGGGTTTCAAACCCACCCTTAATGAGCGGGATCTACCATAGTTAAAGAAACCAATGGCCGGGGATAAAACAAGCCTCTATCACCGTTGTCCGATTCGCCTGAAAGGAATTAATACTATTTTGCGTTCAAGTTAAGATTAACAATCCAAGGCCAGCCTGTTATGCTGTGAACCCGTTGGGGATTTTTTTCCAAACAGGCAAGTTGATCGACAAGTTGATCTTCGACGGCATTCATTGAGTTGAAAGCTC
>DATKXY010000138.1:0-10310 GCA_035528795.1 archaeon
TTTCGAAACATTAAAAGTTTCTTGAAAATGTGGTCAGGAGGTATTTTAACTCTTGAAGAGAAGGTTGAAAAAACAGTTGCAATTACTAAGAACTATACCTTAATTTATAATACAAACTGTTACACTTGTTCTGTCTACATACACCAGAAAGCCTTAAACTATCACTGCCATTCACGACACACATGATTAACAGACAGGGGATTTAAAAAATGACGACCGTAAATCGGAGAGGATTTCTCAACGCTGCTTCGTTAGGAATTGGTTCAACCTTCGGTGCAGTTGCGTTCGGAGCACCTTCGAGAACTCCGGGAGGACTGATCTCGGACCGGAGTCAAAGGTTACCCAGAGAAGTATGGATTGCAAGTATTTCCCAGAATAATCTCATAGCGGATCATCCAGATGAAATGATCGATAAGCTTCTTGGGCGGATGGAAGAAATTACACCGCTGCAACCGGACATCATTTGTCTGCCGGAAGTGGGGCCTTTCGTGAATTTGTCCCCCGGTAGGCCGAAAGTCGCAGATGTTGCGGAAAAAGCGGACGGGCAAATTTCGGCAAGGTTTGCAGAATTCGCCAGAAAAAATAATTGTTACGTCTGGTGCCCGATTTACACAGTAGAGGACGGAAAATACTATAATGCGTTGGTGTTAATCGATCGCCATGGAAAGGTGGTTGGTGAGTATCGGAAAATGCATCCAACAGTTGGAGAAATGGACAATGGCGTTTCGCCTGGGCCATTAACACCGCCCGTGTTTCATACGGATTTCGGTACTATAGGGGCACAAATCTGCTTTGATATTGATTGGCTTGATGGATGGCAGCATCTCTATGAGGCCGGCGCTGAAATTGTTTTTTGGTCGTCGGCGTTCGGTGGGGGCACCAAACTCAACATGCTGGCGAGCTTGTTTCGATATATCGTTGTTTCCAGTACTCGCAAGGGAGTAACCCGGATCTGCGATAGTACTGGTGAATCAGTTGCGTGGACTGGCCTATGGGAAACATGGTGTTGTGCAACTGTAAACTTGGAGAAAGCATTTCTACCCACTTGGCCTTTTGTGGATAAATTCAACGACATCCGGAAAAAATATGGCCGAGCAATCCGGTTAACTAATTATCACGAAGAGGAATGGTCCATCATCGAGAGTCTTTCTCCTGATGTCAAAGTAGCCGAAGTTTTAAAAGAATTCGACATTCAAACTTACGATGAGGTAGTGCAGGAAGCGACAGCCTTACAGATTCAAAGCCGTAAACTCTGAAATATGTAAAAATCTATTGTATGAGCTAGTAGAGGACATAATAAGTTATTTAGGTGGTATTCCTTACCAAAAAGTACATTGTGCATTATTGGCCAAAAGGACATTAGAGAGAACAATTAAAAAATATAACAAAGAAAAATGAAGAGTGGTTAATCTGCCTCCCATCGACACCGCTGCCACTAATTATGAGAGCATTCAATAGTTTGAATTCAAGCTGAATAACAAAATGCCAGATATCTGCTCGAATATTTCCCGCACTAAATTTTGTATAGAAAATTTGAAATAATCTCGTCGAGTCCGCCGTAAATACCAGGGGTTTGCTGGAAACAGTAAGCCCTTTTATATTAAAAGAGAAAAATTCTCCTTACTTGTCTTTTAATGCCGGAAGTGTAACTTAATTCTGAAATTCAAAGCTTTCTTTTCCGCTGCGGTCGCGATCTCCGAAAACTGCTCCAGGGAGGAATCCATGAAAGAGGACAGCATATCAAGAAGAGGGTTTATCAAGGCGGGCGCCGTAAGCCTGGGCGCTATCGCGCTTGGTGCGCGGACCGCTTCCGGGAGTCCGGTTGAGCCGGTGGGGGAGAATGCCGGCAGCGGCAAGGTCCGCCTCGCCGTGGTGCAGCAGGAGAGCGTGCCTGGGGCGGTAGAGAATAATAGGTCCAAGGCCCTCGTTTTTGCCAGGGAAGCTTTGAAAAACGGCGCTGATATCATTCTCTTCCACGAGGAGCTGTTGGTAGGCTATGTGGAAAACCTGAAAGAGCTGGCCGAGGAAGCGGATGGGCCGACCAGCCGGGTTTTTCAGTCGCTCCTGTCGGGCAGCGGTTCCCTGGTGCTCTGGGGCTTGACCGAGCGCAAGGGGAACGAGTTCTATATCGCGGCCACTCTGGTCGGCGCTGGGGGGGTGCTCGCAAATTACCGCAAGACCCATCTTTGGTGGAATGACGAGGGACTACGCCGCGAGACTTCCTTTTACCAGCCTGGCAACGAACTTGTCACCTTCCCGGTCAAAGGGCACAAGAGCGGGGTGATGATCTGCTACGACGGAGATTTTCCAGAGATGACGCGCTCCTACACCAATCTGGGCTGCAGCATGCTGTTCTGGATGAACAACCGGGGAAGCCGGGGGCCTGAAGAGGTGAGGAGGCTCGCTGAGGCGAACTCAATGATCATGGCGACCTCCTGCTGCTGTGGAAAAAATGAACAGGGAGATATCTGCCGCGGGGGGAGCAATATCACGGACCACGACGGCAGCCTGCTGGCTGAAATCTGGGACAGAGAGGGAGTGATTTACGCTGATGTCGACCCCGGTGCGGCGTTGAAAGCGCGCAGCAGGAACCCCTGGTATGTCGGGAGGAGGCAGGACCTGTACTGCAGGTATGCCTGAGGCCAATCGGGCGAAGGCGACGAGGCGGCGTCCTGCGCTCCGCCTGTTGCTCTGCCGATCCCGCTCGCAGTATATGACGGGTCCTCGACGATCCGCATTCTGATTTATTAATTACCTTGTCGAGGCCCGAAATAAAGCGGTTTCGGCAGGCCCGACCTTCTCGCAAAACTAGCGCTCTTGCAATTTAGATCTGCATGGTATATTCTTTTTTATCCAAACTATTATTTATAAGGCTGCAGGCTGTAGCCTATAGCCTATGGTCCACAGCCTTCAGCATATTCAACATTGAACCGTCACTCCATGATTCCGGAATACATTTTTAGCTGGAAAACGCGCTAGCGGTACAGTTATTGGAGGCAGGTCAATTGATCCACATTTAAATCAGTCGGGAGGACACTGGCATGCGAGCATTCAAATTTTTTTTCACTGTCTTAACAGTTTCGTGCCTGGCTGTAAGCTCTGCCAAAGGTGAAAATCAAATACCCTCTTTCTGGAAATCGAGAGTCAGTGATATAGAGGAAGTTCTAAAATCGGTCAGCCGGGGTAAGGTAAGGCAGTTCGGAGAATCATACGGTCACAGGCCGATATACTTTGTTTCTTACGGCGAGCGGGAGCCTTATGCAAGAACAGCCAACTTTTCCTCTGCAATCTATTCAGGGCATCCGGAGGCGTTCTGCGAAAGAGATAAGCAGGCTAAGCCGGTACTGTTGATTCTTGGCCCGGTCCACGGTGGAGAGCTTGAGGGTATCGTAAGCTGCCTCAACTTAATCGAGATTCTAGAGACAGGAAGCGATTTCCGGGGACAGAAATGGCCTGGAATATCCAGCAGGGCTGATAAACTGCGGATCGGGATTGTCCCCTTGGCTAATCCGGACGGCAGGGCGAGGCTTCCTTACGATAGTTTTGTAGGCCAGACTAATGAGACAATGCATAAATATTCTCAGGGTACCCGGAAAGATGGGACTCTTTATAATTGGCCATATGTCAGCAGGAACCATCCGATGGTCGGCGATGTGGGTTTTCTGGGGGCCTATTTTAACGATGGCGGTGTTAATATCTATCTTGACTGCTTTTTTAGGCCCATGGCTCCCGAGACCCGGGCCATCTTCGACCTGGCTATTGACGAAGCCCCTGACATGATAGTGGGTCTTCACTCTCATGAAATGCCGGCCGAGTTTCTTCAGACCTATCTGGTACCCCCCAAACTCCGGGAATGGACTGCCGAGATTCAGAAAAGATATGCCGGGTTAATGAAGGAAAAGGGATTGCCTTTTACTCCTCCAAGACCTACATCCAGTAATGCTTTTGAATTGTCGGATGCATTGTATCACACCACAGGAGCGGTATCGATTCTTTTCGAGGGGCCCCAGGGCATAGTGGGCATGCCGCACAAACCTATCGATTACGCAACTATCCTGGACAGCCACCTGGTGATGTTTGAATTTCTTTTGGAATTGGGATTATCAAAAGAGGGTTTCATGGGACGAGAGGGCATAAAGAGAGGAGATTGGCGCTGAACAGCCGAAAGGATAGTGGCCGGCGTTTAATCCGGTCTTGCCGCACGGCCATTGGGGTTAATGTTCACCTGCTGCAGAGTTTTTAATAACCCATAATACAACCTTAAAGTCTGTGTCAAAATGCCTGTTCTCTGACCTTGCCTTATCCGCTGAAATAATGATACATTTATTTAAGGCAAATTCCGGCTCGAGAGTGGAGTTCCTTGACGAATTTCAATTAAAAATTGTATTGACCCTTTCGGGGGATTATATATTATTTGACAATATTAAATCTCGCATAATTATGTTTATCCTTTGTCCGGGGCAAGAACATGATACAAACAGTCAAGTTTAAACTAAATGGTAAACCCGCAAGCTTAACCGTGGATGGAGAGCGTATGCTTTTGTGGGTCTTACGGACAGATCTGGGTCTGACAGGCACTAAATTCGGCTGCGGAGAAAATTATTGCGGAGCATGTACTGTTATTGTGGACAAAGAAGCTGTCAGATCGTGTCAGGTTCCTGTTAAAGACGTTGATGGCAAAGAAGTTATTACTATTGAAGGGTTATCCAGAAATGGAAAGCTCCATCCTCTGCAGAAAGCTTTTGTAGAGCACGATGCACTCCAGTGTGGTTTTTGCACCCCTGGCATGATTCTGACTGCTTATAGTCTACTGTTAAAAAATCCGCACCCTACAAGGCAGGAAATCATTGAGAATATGGATGATAACTTTTGTCGCTGCGGGACACATAATCGAATTATCCTCGCTGTCCAAACTGCGGCTGAGAAAACGGAGTAAAAAATGATAGAAAATGAATATATTGACGAACAAAACAGCTTTTTAAGCTCTTTCCCGAAGCTTAATCGCCGCGAGTTCTTAAAAATTACCGGCGGTGGAATCATAATCTTTTTCACTATCGGTGATCCGACAGCGCTGCAAGCTCAAAGAGGCCGAAGGGAGTATCCCACGGATTTCAATGCCTATTTGAGAATTGGAGCGGACGGCAGAGTGACATGCCTGACAGGGAAAGTCGAGCTGGGACAGGGTGTCATAACCTCATTGGCCCAGATGGCGGCTGAGGAGCTTGACGTGTCCCTGGAATCAATTGATATGGTGATGGGAGATACGGACCAGTGTCCGTGGGATATGGGCACTTTCGGCTCCATGACCACCCGTTTCTTCGGGCCTGCTCTCAGGGGAGCTGCCGCAGAAGCCAGGGTTGTTTTATTAGAGTTGGCATCAGAACAGCTACAGATACCCAAGGAACGCCTGATAACAAAAAATGGGATGGTATATGATAAAAATCAGGGCGGAAAAAGTATCTCATATGCCCAGTTGGCAAAAGGTAAAATAATCGAGCGGCACTTACCGGCAAAAGCTGCTTTAAAGACTGCCCTGGAATTCACTGTTATTGGTAAACCCGTTTTACGCAGAGATGCTGTGGAAAAAGTCACCGGTAAGGCTGAGTTTGCAGGGGACATCCGGCTGCCGGATATGCTTTATGCGAGGATCTTAAGACCCCCGGCTCACGGCGCGAAATTAAAAAGCGTTGACACTTCAGAGGCCGAAAAGATTAAGGGTGTTCAGTTAATACAGGACGGGGACCTGGTCGCTGTTCTCCATCCCAGTCCCGATGAAGCGGAAAAGGCCCTGTCAAAAATAAAGGCACAATTCGATATGCCTGAAGCGCAAGTGGACGATACGACAATTTTCAAGCACTTACTTCAAAGCGCTCCGGACAAGAACATTGTAGCCCAGGGAGGCGATATCGCAAAGGGCGAGGGAATCGCGGACAAGGTAATAGAGGAAACATATTTAAACAGCTATGTCGCTCATGCTCCCATAGAAACCCATACAGCACTGGCAAATATTAAGGAAGATAAAGCCACTGTCTGGGTATCGACACAAGCGCCTTTCAGGATTAAAGACCAGGTCGCCGAGGCAATTGGCTTACCTGGTCAAAATGTTCGCGTTATCACGCCGTATGTTGGTGGAGGATTTGGGGGAAAGAACCCATGCGGACAAGCGGTTGAGGCAGCTCAATTGGCGAAAATAGCCGGTAAACCCGTTCAGGTTGCCTGGAGCCGTGCGGAAGAGTTCTTCTATGATACTTTCCGTCCTGCAGCGGTCGTAATCATAAAATCAGGATTTTCCAATTCCGGTAACATCGTGCTTTGGGATTATAAGGTATATTTTGCCGGAGAAAGGGGTTCTCAACAATTTTACGATATCCCTCATCACCAAACTGCTGCCTGCGGAGATTGGGGGAACCCCGGCGTTCACCCCTTCGCCACCGGAGCATGGCGGGCTCCGGCGAATAATACCAATACATTCGCCAGGGAATCGCAGATCGATATCATGGCCTCGAAAGCCGGTATTGATCCCCTTGAGTTCCGTCTGATGAACCTGAAAGACGAGAGAATGATAGGAGTTCTCAAAGCGGCGGCTGAAAAGTTCGGCTGGACTCAGTCAAAGGCGCCGAGCGGAAGGGGTTTCGGAATATCGTGCGGAATTGATTCGGGGACATATGTCGCCGCGATGGCTGAAGTTATTGTAGATAGAAAAAGCGGACAGGTACAGGTCAAACGGGTCGCATGTGCCCAGGACATGGGACTGGCGATCAATCCCGAAGGAGCAAAATTGCAGATGGAAGGCTGCATAACTATGGGGCTGGGTTATGCGCTTGCTGAAGAGGTCCACTTTAAGGGCGGAGAAATACTTGACCTGAATTTTGATACATACGAATTACCACGTTTCTCATGGGTCCCGGAAATAGAGACAGTCTTGATCGATGCAAAAGACTCTCCTGCCCAAGGGGGCGGGGAGCCGGCTATCATAAATATGGGCGGCCTGATAGCCAATGCAATCTTCGACGCAACCGGCGCAAGATTATTTCAATTACCCATGACCCCGGAGCGGGTAAGGGAGGCGCTAAAGGGCTGATATTCTCATAATAATCCAATCTGACATTCCCAGGTAAAATGGATAAGAGCACCGTATAATAGTGATCCGTCCCCAAGAACGGTGCTGATAAAGAAAGGGCCATTCAAAAAAGAGAAAGGCCTGGATGGATAAGACCAGGCTTATTCGATCGAATATTCCCCGCACTAAATTTTAGATAGAAATTTTTAAAAAAAGCCTCATCGGCTCAGCCACTCAATCCGGTTTTCTTTCAGTTATCGCTCCAATAAAACAAGTAAAGTGCTTTTATGACGGGTCGAGCTTCTCAATTGCGGCCACAGCCTTATCAGGCTCTGCATCCATCACTCCGATGACCGGAATTTCCAGTCCGGCCTTTTTCAAAATCTCCGTAAGCTCCTCTATCAAGGCTCCGCTTCCTGGCTTCTCCCCTTCGTATGCATGACAGTCCACGCCGCAGCTCGGGCTGCAATTGATCCCCAGCACCCCGAGCACTTTGAAACCTTGTTTCATGTATTGTCTGGTCTGATAAACCACATCCTGGGCGATAAACTTAAGGTATCTGCGGTTCCCGGGAGTCGAAAGCTGATCATAGATCAGTCCCTCGCGGCCCAGACCCAGACATCCAAGCTCCGGACAAGGAAGCTGGATGATCCCGATATGACGCTTGAGCAGGCATTCAGGTATCTTTGGAATGGCGGATGGCGTTTCTGCAGAAGCATTACAGCGTGCGTTCTGGTTAATAATACAGTGGGCCACAAAGATTACTTTCTTGCTCCGCCCGTCGTTAAATGGAGGATAGCGCTCGATCATTCGCTCACCGAACTTGTTTTTTTCAAACTCTGAAGCAAAAAGATGCTTAAACGGAAAGATTGCAGCCAGAGCCGATAACCCGGAGACGCGGCTTAAGAAATCCCTTCTGCTGGAGAATGAAAAGAAGTGCATCTATTCTCCCTCCCTGAAAAAGTTAAACGGGAAATGGCAATTACTGCCCAGGTTATAACCCGTAAAATTCATAAAAATTTTCCGTTCCCGTTTTCTGTAGGAGCGCACACGCGGGTGCGCCCGATTACCATAGAAAAATTACTGAACGACAGGCGGACACACGGGTCCGCCATTACAGGGCTCCGCTTCGCCAAGCTCGCCTGCGCGAGAGAAAGCCCCGCGCAAACCACCGGGCCCTCTAAAAGCATGCAGCTATTTTTCAATGACCACCTCTGTTCCTCTTTCATGCCGGATTCGCAAAACTCCGCCATTTTGCAGTTTTTCCCAGGTCCACCCGGGAGTGTCCTGTTTCATGCGCTCTTTGAGCAATAAGCTGCCGACAGTTATGCTTTTCGGTTTTTTTCTCATGCGCAGAACCTCGGTGGCCCCGGCATCGAAAGTCTTGTACCTTATCCTATGCTGCTCATAGGATATTGTCTGCACTACAGAGGTGGATTTCAGCAGATGATCTTCATCTCCGGGAGCCCATTCCGGCACAGCGGCTAATCCTTCCATGAAATGTTTTATGTAGTCGCCCCAGCCGTCTGAGAACCATGCAGTTTCCCACTCTGGGCCGACCCATACATAACCGCCTTCTTCACACATGTAAGACGCATAATTGAAAAATCTGAATGCCTGGTCCTTATACCATCGGTCACCGGTTTTTTCATAATACAATGCACAGACAGAGGCATAGCGCGATGTATGACTGCCCATGGGGAAATAGCACCAGGTTTGTTCCTTGATCGCCTCCATTTTATCCGTGCCGAATACGCTCCGTACCCAATGCACTAAGGCCGGGATGTCGGTTTCCCAGTTGGGATCGCACTCGGGATGCTTGAGGATATAGCGCGCCGTTTCCATGGGGGTGATCTGTACCCTGTTCTGGAGTTTCAGGTCGCTGGGGATATCCTCGAAATAACCGTTCCAGATGTAGGTCTTCATTGGCCCGTTTTTAGCAAACAGCCACTCCCAGGCAAGATTTCGCGCTTTTGTATAATTTTCAACCTTCCCGGGATCCAGCTCGATCCTCTGGCGTATCCTGATCAGTTCATCGAAGAGCCGCACAGGCTCGATGACATTTGAAGTATATTCGTCAACCACTATCCCGGTCCGCGCATTTACCCTGAAAGGCCAGGGAGACCGGGAATCAAAATTAGTCGTGAATTTTTCCTTATCCGGAAGTACATACCGGACATTTCGGGCCAGCGCATCTGCGCAGTCGATCGCCGCCTGGAGATATTTTTTCTCTTCCGTGATCTCGTAAAATTTTAAATAACCGATGCCCAGTTCACTGACCTTGTCCGGTTCCAGACAGTGCAGCCCGTCACCCCTTCTAGTATCCTCCCACTTTGTGGCCCCCTGATAAATGCGGCTCTTTGGGTCCGCGCTTGCATAGGGACAGTTGGGCCAGGGCCAGTCAGCGGGAGTCGTGCCGTTCTCCAGCATCTGGTCCAGGCATTCCCTGACAATACCCAGGTAATCGTTATCCCCGGAGAAGACGCGGTAATCCAGCGCCAGGCTCTGAACGAAACCGGCAAATACACATGCCGGGTTAGGCATCCAGTCCGTGCCTGATGTGCCCTTGTAATAATTCTCGTCCTGGTTCGGACCATTGAAATCAGCGTGGACCATGTAAAGCTTGAGTCCGGAATTCGGTTCCACCGAGACAGTCTTTATGAATCCAGCGGCCAGTTTCGCTGCATGCGCATACGCAGCGCCTGGGACATCGGGTTTGTACCAGGCAAGAATGCCGCCGTCCCTGCCGCGATAAACCTTATGCGAGGCAAGCATCTCATCCGCCCGGGCAGCACTGAGCATTGCCATGAGGGAATACAGGACGAGAAAGACCGAAGCCGTTCGTTTCATTATCAGTTCTCCTTAGTGTAACGTTAACCGATATTCTATGTATTAAAGGATATATTACAGGTAGTGTATTATCAAGAGTGGTTTAATCAGAAAATTTTATTACCTTTCGCTCGCTCCAGCCCGGCAGGCTCACTGTAGTCTTATAGTTGGAATAGTTATAGAGCGGATTTCTCACCGGCTTGTAGAGCTTCCCGGCTTTCGGATTGTCATCCTGGGTGTAAACCCCTTTAAAAGATTCCCATTGTTCCTTATTTAACTCCAATGTTGTTCACTTTAGGCGGGAAAGGCAAACGATGTCATTCCCGCGCAAGCGGGAATCCAGGTTTTTAAGCCGATTTTCTGGACCCCCGCTTTCGCGGGGGTGACAAAAAGAGAGTGTTGTCGCTTTAAGTGAACGGTA
>DATKXY010000139.1:0-5023 GCA_035528795.1 archaeon
GTGAATAATTTTCTGTCCCTTTTATCCTATCCAACTCTTTCTCAATGGAGGCTTTCCATGGCGCACCACCTGTTCAAACGAATGCTGTCAGCGGTTCTGGTTTTCCTGCTGGGCCTTGCGTTAAATGCTTTCGCGGCCGAGGGTTATATCGATCTCCTTTCCAAAAGCGAGCAGGGCAATTACACCAAGCACGGCTGGAACCATTACGGCCCCGGCTATTTCACCCTGGATGAGAGCACCGGAGTGCTTTCCTCCCACGGCGGCATGGGAGTGTTCTGGTACAGTGTAAGGAAATTCAGGGATTTCGAGCTCGAGCTGGATTTCATGTGCGATAAGGCGAGCACCAACTCCGGTGTCTTTCTCCGCATGCCCCATGTGCCCACGAGCAACGACTACATCTACGAGTGTTTCGAGATACAGATTTATGACGATACATCGACAACGACAGAGAAGGTGTTTCACGATCCCAAGGCCAGAACTGAATTTCAATTGAAACACACCACTGGCGCGATCTACGATGCCAATCCGCCCACGAAGTTCGCCTCATACGGGCCCGGCAAGTGGAACCATTACAAGCTCACCTGCAAGGGGCTGAGATATATCGTGGAGCTGAACGGCCAGGTGGTCAATGACTGGATGGCGCAGCCCATGGGCAAAGTGGCCACCCACTGGCCTGAGGGCTACATTGGACTGCAGAACCACGATGACACATCGAGCGTGCATTTCCGCAATATCCGCATTAAGGACCTTTCGGCAAGCATAAGCGATTCTGTAAAATATCCGCAATAACTAACCGCGCAGGCAATCTCTAAAGCCGCCCGGCAAGCTACACCGGGCGGCTTTTTTTTATAGCCCGGATCCATATTTCTTATTAAGATTATCTTCAGACTGTTAACCGCCATTAGTCATAAAAAAATTTTCCGTTCCCGTTTTTGTAGTGGCGGCCCCCTGTGGCCGCCTGATTTACATCAAGGAAATCCCAGACAATGGACAGGCACAGGGGCCTGTCCTACAGGTTTTGGTTCATTTTGTGAATAATGCCGGTTAATATGGATCGGAGTAATAATCCGTTAATTTATCTGCCCTGTTTCTGACATTAAAGGATTGATAATACTATGCCCGGTACCGAAGTTACTGGCCTGCACAGAGCGCTGGCCCAATGTTGCTTGAAATGCCCGGTGTGCAACTACGCCAGGAAAAAGCAGAAAGGCCTTATATTCTGGTTTGTCAAAAACATCGAGAGCAGTCTGTGCCCTTTTGGCAAGGCTTATGAAAGGGTTTACAACCGGAAGGCCCACGAGCCGATTCCCGAAATGGAATAACTTTTTTACTCTCCGGCTTAATGAAGCTATTACAGGGAGCATTAAATAGTTTCCATTTATATTATTTTTATTTGCTTCTGTCTTGGTTATTAAAGACTAAGTAGAGTAAGCAGGAATGATTTACAGGGTTTCGATTCAATAATTCAAGGCTCCGGTGACTTACTTTACCTGACAATGGTTGAGATACCCCGGGAGAAAAACTTTTACAACTGCTGAAAAGAGATTTTAGTACCGCTACCTGGGATGATAAAGCCATCCCAGGTGAAAATAGAGGCCATAAGAAGCCCTGAAGTCAGGGAACCCTGTTTCTGGAGCGTGTAGAAGACAAGTAATTTCCATCATCGCCATGCTAGATGTAAAACGCCCAGGCAGGCCTTTGCGCAGGCTTCCTGCGCACCAGGCGAGCTTGGCGCAGCGGAGTAAAAGACTTAAATGCCAGGATTAACTTTTGTTTCTTTTGGTTACAAAAGAAATGGTTTTGCTTCTTTTGCCACCAAAAGAAGAATAAAATTCCTTTACGGATAGATGCAAACAATTTTATGACTTGAGTAGTAAAGAGACCTTTGAAAAAATCCCGGATAATATGGTTATATTCGGTCCGTAGGGGCAGTTCACGAACCGACCCTGCAATAACCTATTGATTTTCAAAGCGTTAAAAAAACAAATCATGCTCTTTAGCTAAAATGATAAGATATTTCAACGGTTTCTTGAATATATTTTTAAATACATCCGCCAGAGCCGAACCCAAGACTGCAAATTTTCCATAAAATCCGGCAACCCATTTAAAGAGGAGAAACGAAATGCTCCATAACCCCGGAAAGAAAGATTTCCTCCCAAACTGGCTCCAGGATTTCTCCACCTGGCTTTTTATCTTCACTCTGACTTTTCCTGCTTTTCCACATCACGGACTGCAGGCCCAGGGCAACGAAAGCAGGTGTCTAATCGAAACCAGAGAATACCCTGGTGAGGACCCGGCCATGTGGCGCGGATTGTATGCGGCCCGGGACGGGAAAGTCTATACGGGACTATGCGGCGAGGGAGGAAGCGCGCATTTTTATAAATACGACCCTGCCACTGATAACCAGGTCTGCCTTCTCGATGTAGCCGAGTTCCTGGGCGAAAGGGGCAAAGGAATCAGAACCTCCGGCAAAATCCACTGCCGCCCGGTTGAAGACAGAGAGGGCAATATTTATTTCATGTCCATGAATAACGGCGCCGGTCCAAGGAGTATCGACTATGCGAGCTGGCTGGGCGGGCACTGGCTGAAATACAACCCGCGCCTGGATAAATTCGAGGACCTCGGCCTGGTTGATCACGGCGTGGGCTGCTATCCCCTGGCAATCGATGATCAGAGAAACCGTCTCTTCGCAATCTCTTTCACTGGCTACCTGTTCAGATTCGATATCGGCAAGCGGGTCAGCACCAACCTGGGCCGGGTCGACAACTGGGATATCTGCCGTGATATCGCCTGCGATGATAAAGGAAATGTCTACGGCTGCTTCCCGATATCCAGGGTCTGGAAATATGACGCCTTGAAAGAGAAGGTGTACGATTTATCCATTCAAATCCCTTACGACCCCACAGTTTTCCCGACCCAGTTGAACAACCCGATGATAGACCGAGCGGCTATCTGGAGGGCTGTGGAATGGGACCCGGTGGATAAGGCTATCTACGGAGTGACATGCGGCAGCGGCTCGATACTGTTCAAATATGAGCCTGCTGTGGGGACTGAGGGTAGAGTCACTGCGCTGGCGAAACTATGCGACCCAAAATTTCTCGACCCCCCCAACCGTCCGGACATCCCTTACTCGCCCCTGGCCTTTGCCTTGGACAGCAAGAACAGGAAAGTCTATTTTATTCCCTCGGCAAGAGACTACGCTGTGGGTGAATATGTCGAAACGTTCGGCATCGCGGCAAACCATCACCTGATAATGTACGATCTGAATAAAAACGAGCGCCATGATCTCGGGATGCTTCGCGCATCCGATGGCCGCCGCGTATTCGGCTGTGAAGCGGCATCGGTCGGCCCGGATGGGACTCTCTATATCTGCGGCCAGGCGGAAGTCAAAGACCCGGGGCACGCGACCAGTCATATCGGAAAGATCCCGGTAGCTCTGCAATTATTGATCTACAAGCCACAATAAAAGAGACATTATGGAGGGATTGCTCATGACTTGCCTGCATAAAAAAACTTTCCTGATCCTTTCTATTTTCATTTCCTGTTTGCCCGTGCTCCGAAAGGGGCCTGTTTTCGCCCAGGATTGGGCTGAACCCTATATCAAATTTCAGCAGCGGGTCGACCTCAGGGACTTAGGCTACCCCCTGGTCAATGAAATACCCGCTAACAGCAGTGCTGTCACCTCCCTTATCACTGCAGCGGATGGCAATATTTACGGGGCTACCACAGGAGACACAGCCTACCTTTTTATTTTCGATCCCTCGATCAACAAGGTGAGACACCTGGGAAAGGTGAAAGATCAGCAAAGTATCCATCACTCCCTGGTGGAAGATAAGGATGGATTTATCTATCTCGGCACCGGGAAAAATATCCTGGCTGAAATACCCCTCTCCAAGGGCGGAATCGGCAGGGAATATATAGATGTGACACTTTGGAACGATATCAAAAATCATTACAAAGACTACCCCGGCGGGCACCTCTATCGCTACGCTCCAAAAGAGAGCAATAAAAGGGTAAAGCTGCCGCAAGCGGAGTGCGACCTCGTGGATTTGGGCATTCCCGTACCCGGCAATTCGATATATGCCCTGACTGTCAACCCGGCAAAAGATGAGATTTACGGCCTGACCTATCCGGACGGGCACTTTTTCATTTATATTATCACAAGCAAGGCATTCAAGGATTTAGGCGAGATAGACAAAAGAAGAGTATATCACGGACCGGAAAGGCACTGGCGGAGCCTGCCGAGAGCGCTTATATCCGATGACTCATCAAGGGTTTATACCACCGGCGCGGATGGAAATATCGTTTATTATGACCCAGGCTCCGGGAAAATAGTCTCCACTGACCTGAAAATACCTGAGGACCGCTATCCGGCCCAGTCCGTTGAGAGTCACGCAGTGGTCGAATATTTTACCCGGGCCAGGTGTGGACTGATCTACGGGGGCTCCTCGGATGGCTACCTCTTCTCTTTCAACCCGTGTAAAATGGAGCTCTTGAACCTGGGCAAGCCACGCTCTTCCCGCCGCCTCAGGGCTGTTACAGTGGGTGATAACGGCAAAGTCTACATGATGGCCGGCGAGCGCGCGAGCACAAGGCCCTGCCAGTTATTCTGCTATGATCCTCAAAAAGGAGCTTACGAAAATCTGGGGCTGCTGATCGCGGACAGAAGCCCCTATTACTACTGGCGCGGCTATCAGTTCGACTGCATGACCACCGGCGCTGACGGCACGATATACCTGGGCGAGAGCGAACGCAAATCGCACCTGTTTTTGTACATTCCCTGATCCCAGGAAAGGAATAGGCGCGCCTTGGGATTACAGTCGATCCAATAGATTCAGGCTCACTGGATAAAAATTGACCGGTAAATAATCCGATTTAGCATCAATGTTGTTCACTTTAGGCGGGAAAGGCAAACGATGTCATTCCCGCTTGCGCGGGAATCCAGGTTTTTAAGCCGATTTTCTGGACCCCCGCTTTCGCGGGGGTGACAAAAAGAGAGTGTTGTCGCTTTAAGTGAACGGTA
>DATKXY010000140.1:0-7387 GCA_035528795.1 archaeon
ATAAAAAAATTTTCCGTTCCCGTTTTTGTAGTGGCGGCCCCCTGTGGCCGCCCGATTTACATCAAGGAAATCCCAAATAATGGGCAGGCACAGAGGCCTGCCCCTACAGGTTTTGGTTCGTTTTGTGAATAATCCCGGTTAGGGGAAAATGATAAAACTTTTTTAAGGTATAAATTCTTAAAATCGAATTTTTAAGCAGCAATCCGCAGGATGAAAAGATTCAGGAAAAGAATCTCAACTATAATAGCCGTATTTTTCGACCAGTTCGTGGATAAACTCCATGGTTTCAGGCCGCGTGGTGGGGGCGGTCGAGCAGGCTGTGGAAAGTATGTAGCCCGGCTTGTGGCTCATGCCCACAGCCAGGCAGCGCCTGACTTCGCGCTCGATCTGGTCCCTGTCTCCGGGGGTGAGCAGGTTCACCGAATCGAGATTTCCTTTGATCCAGGCTGAGCCGGCGAGCCTGACGGCGGCATCCTTCAGCTCCACATTGCCCAGGGGCGGCGGATCAAGGCACTCGATCCCGTCATACCCGCTCTCCAGCGCCAGCTCGAGCCTGTCATCCAGCGCCCCGCAGGTATGAAGGTAAACCGGCACCTCCGGGGCTTGCTCCTTGAGGGCTGAGACAAGGCGGCTCTCGAACGGGATGACAAAGCGCCGGTAGGCCTCTGGGCTGATAAACGACTGGCCCACATAAGGGGAGCTCACCTTGACCGCATCCGGCGTGACCATTTGCCTGAGCGCGCCCCTTCCGCGGGCGATCTGCAGCTCGAGGGCTTTCTCCAGCACGGCCAGCACTTTTTCCGGGTGGGTCAGGGTCATGACCATTGCCTCGCTCAAGCCGAAAAGCTCTACCAGGTGGTCGAACGGGCTCTGCACCTCCCAGTGGATCGAATGGTCGCGGACAAATTCCGGGTCGAATGCCCCGAGCACATCGTACCAGTCCCTAGAGACCTGGGGGTAGGCCAGCTCATCCGGCTGGAAAGTCTCCGGGTAGAGCCTGCCGGGGGTCCGGGCCGCAGTCCAGTCAAAAGAGGTCTCGCCATCGGCTCTGAAAAAATCGGTCGAGCCGTCAGCGTAAGTGACCACATCGCGGGTCTCGTCGCGGCCAATGTGTTTCAAGGAGCGCCAGGTGCGGTATGAAGGATAAATGTTGATTAAAACCCCATCCATGCCGTATCTTTTACAGAGGGACATCTCGACCTCGGCGAAACGGTCGGGGTCGAGCCAGATGCCGCACCAGTCGGTCATCGGCACGGCGCGGTAGAAATGGGCCACCGCAAGCTGGCACATATAGGGGACCCGGTCGGGCTGGCGGCCGGTCATCGCGGCCTTGACTCGTTCTTTTCCGGTCATCTGTTTCACACAGTTTTATGTTAGTCCAGCGAGGTTTGGCAACTTGATAAATTAGTCGCCCTTCCCGCCGAAGTCAACTTCCGGCCTGGAGAACCATCCAGCCTGGCAGTGAATACATTATTGTTGATCAATACAATTTTTAGGAGGTTATATGAAACGCCTTTCCGCTGCTCTGGCACTGTCGGTTCTGGTTTCTCTTTTCACCCTGGCCCAGGTGCAGGCCCAGGTCTGCTCCCCCTGGGTGCTCGGCAAGGGCCAGCCTGATACCAGGTATCTCAACAAACTAGTCCGGACGCTTTACGAGCAGTCCGGCGCGGCGACCGACCGCGAGAAAGCCGAAACGATCTGGCGCTACCTTCTCACTGACGGCAGGTTTGTCGAGCCGGGGATGTTCTATCATATCGCCGGCTGGGCCTATGAGGAGCCCCTGGGCGAGGTGCTCGACCCCTCGAAGCTCCTTAACAGCTACGGGTTCGGCCTCTGCTACCAGGTGGCGCCGCTGCTCGAGGCCCTTTTCGAGGCCGGGGGGTTCCCGGACTCAAGAGTCTGGTTTCTCACCGGCCACACGGTGACCGAGGTCTTTTTCGACGGCAAATACAATATGCTCGACTCGGACATGCTGGGATATACGACCCTGGGCCAGGGAGACCCCAAAAAGTCCCCCATAGCCTCGGTGCGCGAGCTCGAGGATGACCGGAATATCATCCTGGGCAAGATGCTCGCCCCGGACAAGGCGGACTCCGCCAGGGTGGTCTATCCCTGGTACCCGGCAGATGTGCGCGCAGAAGCCATGGGCGGCTATGCGGAGCTTTTCACGAGCCGGAAAGACAACTGGCTGTTCCCTTACAAGCGCTACCCGGGCGGGCACTCCATGGATTTCATGCTGCGCCAAGGAGAGCGCCTGGTCCGCTTTTTCAAGCCGGAAAGTGAGCGGCTCTATTACCTGCCATACAAGAATGTCGGCAAAACTTTCCAGGAGTTCCCGGTCGAGCATTCCCGCTATGATATCCGCACCGACGATGGTCCCAAGAGCCAGAAAGATTACCGCCGCTGGTCAACCGGCAGAATCGAATACACCCCGCCGCTCTGGGAAAAAAGCGCTTACTATCCGGTTTCCGCTCCCGGGTTCAATAATAACCTGAGCCTCCCCAGCGGGCCCAATGAGCCGCTCAGGAGAGAGAACGCTGCACTGCCCGGAGCGGCTGTTTTCGAGATGCCGAGCCCTTATGTGCTGATCGATGCCCGGATTTCCCTTTACGCGGAGCTGACCACAGCAGCCAACAGGCTGGCAATCGAGACCTCGACTGATTGGGGGCGAAGCTGGCAGCCTGCCGGCACGATCAACGGGCCTTTTACCGGACCCTGGGAAGTCGGGTCCCGGGTGCTCGCCACGAGCGAGCACGGATCTCTGACCGCAGTGAGCGGCGCCTATGGCTACCTCGTGCGCCTGACACTCAGCGGGCCGGCCGGGACTGATGGAGGGGCAAAGGCCAGGGATCTAAAACTCACGAGCCTGATCCAGTTAAACCCGCGCACTCTCCCCGCACTGGTCACCGGAGACAACGAGCTTCTTTACAGCCCAGGCCAAAAGCGTAAAAAATACGCTGTACCCGTGGCGCTTGACCGCATCCAGGAGTTCGCCCGGAGAATCGAGGGGCTAGAGTGCCTGTTCGAGGCTGACAACATTCTTCTCAAGCCCCGGAGCCAGGCCCGGGGAGAGGCGATTTTCGCCCTGACAGCGCCGGACAGCGCGAAACTCGCTGGATTCCAGGCCGGCGGCAGGTTTCTGGTGCTCGACCGGCTGGCTCCGGAAAAACTCACCGCCGAGTTGAGGAAAACAGCGCACAATAGCCGCAGTCCCGCTAAAGCCCGGGGTTCGATCGCCTGGGCCCTATCCCCGGACGGGCCTTATATGACTCTCTGGGAGTACGACCCGGGCATGAGCTGGCTCGATGGGAAGCCTGAGACCCGTCTTTTGCGCTGGCCCGAGGTCGACCGCCTGGTGAGCGAACTTCCCGCGGATACTAAAACAGTTTACCTGCGCTACCGCTTGGAGGACATGGCGCTCGACGATATAAGGCTTGCCTTTTTCACCACAGGTCCCGCGAGTTTCTCCAGGCTCGAGATCACCCACGAGTGGATCCTGGACAATGTGCGCAAATCCCAGACAATCGAGATCGGAGAGCCGGGCAAAGAGAAAAGCTACCAGATAAACACAGGCCGGCGGGGAACTGTGGAAAACCTGGCCCTTATCCTGTCCTGCCCGGTCGAGCGGTAGACAAATTTGGCATGTATTGACAACATGGGCAATTTGTAAAAAGGGTGTCGACCAGCTTCTGCAAGGCTCAAGAGAAGCAAACCGGATTTGTTTTATTGAACAATCAGAATTAAGCCTAATACTGTTCACTTAAAGCGACAACACTCTCTTTTTGTCACCCCCGCGAAAGCGGGGGTCCAGAAAATCGGCTTAAAAACCTGGTTTCCCGCTTGCGCGGGAATGACATCGTTTGCCTTTCCCGCCTAAAGTGAACAACATTGGAATTAAGCCGGGAAAGGTTTCCGGGGATAACCCGGGGGGAAACGCATCTTGGATCGGGGATCAAGGGGAAAGCCGAAGCCTTAAATGTAAATAACCTCCGCAGCGTCCTGAGCCAGGCGCAGGATAGTAGCCATCCCCACTATTTCATCGACCTTGCTGGCGGTCTCCTCGAGCTCGAGTCCCAGGTACTGCACCGAGGCACTGCAGGCTAAAAGCCGCACCATTCCGGTTTCCCGGGCCATCGAGAGCATCTCGGACGGCAGAGGGTTGTTGGCTGACCTAACGCGGCGCTCTGTCTCTCTTTGCGCCTCCGGGTCCAGAGCGGAAAACCTGAGCTCATCCATTTTGCCCCGCGCTACGGCCCTGAGGGCCCAGAAAAACAGCGCAATCACCACCGGATGGCCATTCGCCGCAGAGGTGAGCGCTATGGAAGACATCTGGTACAGCCGGTCAAAGCCATCCGAGTGAGCAAATATTACCAGGGGCTTCTTTTTTTGTGTGGGCCGGTCTTGAGACATTCAGCCTTCTTCTGAAGAAAAAGAACAGTATCAGTCAATTAAAAGAAGATTTATCCGTTAAAAGCGCATCAGGGCCTTGATTTGCAGCGCGCCTCGTAAGTTTGTATTTCTTCTTGCAGGTGAGGCCGATTTAACCGCTGAAAGATAAGAACCGGCTTTCCGCACTCACGTCCTTGACATCGTGACCGCACTGTGTCCGAAAACATCGACTTTTACATAACCCTGGATTCTTTAAAAGAGAGAGATTGCTGCCACCGGTCCGGTAGGCGGTCCGGATCAAAAGTCCTGAGGCCGTGTATCTGGCAATCCCTTCCCCGGCGCCTTTATACCTCTTCATATTGAATGACTTGCACCGGGCAGCTTTCCACGGCGTTGATAATACCCTCCTCGTGCTCTGAAAGGTTTATCTCTTCCTTTATTACCGCGCTTTCATCGCCCAGTTCAAAAACCTCAGGGCATTCATCTTCGCACATTCCACAGATTGTGCAGCCTTCCTCGATCCACACTCGAGTAATAGCCATCTCGTATCTCCTTCTGTTGATTTAAGTGGATTTTGAAAGCAAGTGTCCTGGATCTTAAAATGAAAGCATATAATAAAATATTTTTCGACAGGAGCAAGAATTTATTCCCTTGCCTGCGCTGCCTGTCTCAGGGTTTGTTCAAGGTTTCTGAAAGCCCGGGCAGGGTCTTGCGCGCGGGCGACGGCAGTGATTCCGGCGCAACCGTAGGCTCCCGCCCTCACGACCGAAGCACAATTCTCAAGGGTTATGCCGGCGATACCATAAACCGGGATCTTCACACTGCCTGCAATCCCGGCGAGACCCTCAAGCCCGATAAACCGGGTATCGCTTTTCGAGCCGGTGGGAAAGACAGCCCCGGCCCCGATGTAATCGGCCCCTGCTTCCTGGGCTGAGAGCGCTGTCTGGGGATCGCGGGCTGTGGCGCCGATAATAAACCCCTCGGGGGCTATTTCCCGCACCGCTCCTACAGGCAGATCGAACTCTCCCAGATGCACGCCGCCTGCCCGGACAGCCAGGGCGATATCGAAACGGTCGTTTATTATCACACAGGAGCGGCGGCCCACTCGAGCGACAACCGCTTTGGAAAAGGAAAAGAATTCCGCCGAGGTTGCCCCTTTGGCCCTCACCTGAAGCATGTCGCAGCCTGCCTCGACAAGCTGTGCAGCGAGTCCGCCTGCATCATGCCCACTTTCCTGACAGTCGATAATCGGGTAAAATCTGGCCAATTCCCCCTCCGGGGCCTTTGTAAATGCAATGCTCATATAAACGTCAGGATAAAACTTTCAGTATGTTTATAAAAGGAGAATAATAAATCAAGAGAAAAGTTAACAGAACACGTCAAAAATCCTCACAGGCTATTGACAGAGCCTTTTTGAGACACTAAATTTATATTGCCCTGTAATATATGTTCCTAAAACAGAGAGAGCAGGAATTTTTGTTTGGAAGAAAAAAAATATTGACAGAAAGAGCAATTGTGCATATTTTTTAGATTCTCGACTTTAAGTCGAAACTGTTCTTTGACAATAATAGTGTGATGTGCCATGCTAAACCGCGCCAGAAGCCGGGTCTCTTAGAGAGATCTATGTAGTGAAGAGTAACTTCGGAAGAATATAAATTCTAACGGAGAGTTTGATCCTGGCTCAGGACGAACGCTGGCGGCGTGCTTCATACATGCAAGTCGTACGAGAAAGCTTCTTTCGGGAAGTGAGTAAAGTGGCGAACGGGTGCGTAACACGTGGGTAATCTGCCTTGAAGTCTGGGATAACCTTCCCAACGGAGGGCTAATACCGGATGTGTTCACTTCCTGGCATCTGGGAGTGAATAAAGATGGCGTGATGAGCGCTGTCGCTTTGAGATGAGCCCGCGGCCTATTAGTTAGTTGGTAGGGTAATGGCCTACCAAGGCTATGATGGGTAGCCGGCCTGAGAGGGTGTCCGGCCACATTGGGACTGAGATACGGCCCAGACTCCTACGGGAGGCAGCAGTAGGGAATTTTGCGCAATGGGCGAAAGCCTGACGCAGCAACGCCGCGTGAGCGATGAAGGCCTTCGGGTCGTAAAGCTCTGTCAGATGGGAAGAAACCTAACCGATTGATAAGATCAGTTGGCTGACTGTACCATCAGAGGAAGCTCCGGCTAACTCCGTGCCAGCAGCCGCGGTAATACGGAGGGAGCAAGCGTTGTTCGGAATTACTGGGCGTAAAGGGCGCGTAGGCGGCACAGTAAGTCAGGTGTGAAAACCGCCGGCTCAACCGGTGGATTGCATCTGGGACTGCTGTGCTTGAGGTCAGTAGAGGGGAGCGGAATTCCCAGTGTAGCGGTGGAATGCGTAGATATTGGGAAGAACACCAGTGGCGAAGGCGGCTCTCTGGACTGACTCTGACGCTGATGTGCGAAAGCTAGGGGAGCAAACAGGATTAGATACCCTGGTAGTCCTAGCCGTAAACGATGGGTACTAGGTGTTGGGTGTTTCCATACATTCAGTGCCGAAGCTAACGCATTAAGTACCCCGCCTGGGGAGTACGGCCGCAAGGTTGAAACTCAAAGGAATTGACGGGGGCCCGCACAAGCGGTGGAGCATGTGGTTCAATTCGAAGCAACGCGAAGAACCTTACCTGGGCTTGACATATAGATAAAAGGCCTGGAAACAGGCCCCTCCTTCGGGATGTCTATACAGGTGCTGCATGGCTGTCGTCAGCTCGTGTCGTGAGATGTTGGGTTAAGTCCCGCAACGAGCGCAACCCTTGCCCCTTGTTGCCAGCGGGTAATGCCGGGGACTCTAGGGGGACTGCCGGCGATAAGCTGGAGGAAGGTGGGGACGACGTCAAGTCAGCATGGCCTTTATGTCCAGGGCTACACACGTGCTACAATGGATGGTACAGAGGGTCGCAAGACCGCGAGGTGGAGCAAATCCCTAAAACCATTCTCAGTTCGGATTGCAGGCTGCAATTCGCCTGC
>DATKXY010000141.1:0-22558 GCA_035528795.1 archaeon
AACCGTTAATTCGAGGATTATTTTCAGAGCCGATGCTGGCAAAACGAATCATACCCTGTCTGGATATCGACAAGGGCCGGGTGGTCAAAGGCGTCCAGTTCGTGGACCTGCAAGATGCAGGCGACCCGGTGGAACAGGCGAAGTACTATGAGGAACAAAAGGCGGACGAGCTTGTTTTTCTTGACATTACAGCCAGTCACGAACAGAGGGAGACAGTGCTCGAGCTGGCGCGCAAGGTGAGCGAGGTGGTCTTTATTCCTTTCACTATCGGCGGGGGCTTGCGCACGGTGGAAGATGTGCGCCTGATGCTCAAAAGCGGCGCCGACAAGGTATCTATCAACACCGCGGCTGTAAACAACCCCCGGGTCATCTCAGAGTGCGCCGAGCGTTTCGGCAGCCAGTGCATTGTGGTGGCCATAGATGCGAAACGAAAGCCGGACTTCGACCACTCCCGCGGAGCTTTCGGCAACTGGGAGGTTTATACCCACGGTGGCCGGACACCCACAGGAATGGATGCTGCGGAATGGGCTATCCGGGTTACAAATCTCGGCGCCGGAGAAATTCTCCTGACCAGTATGGATCGGGACGGGTCCAAAGAAGGTTTCGACATCGAGCTCACAGCGCATATCAGCGACCTCCTGGAGATACCGGTAATCGCCTCGGGAGGAGTGGGCACCCTCGAACACCTGTATGAAGGTCTCGTGCTGGGTAAAGCCGATGCTGTGCTGGCCGCCAGTATTTTCCACTTCCGTGAATATTCCATTATCGAGGCCAAGGAATTTTTACGCAAAAAAGGAGTCGCTGTCAGGCAATAAAAAGAACATTTTCTTGGAGATATAGCTGTTATAGAAGTATTTATTATAAAAATACTTTGATTTTTTCTATTTTTTTTGCTATAATCGAAATTCAGTGTACCCTGATAACAATCAAAAGAGCAGCTTGGGCCAGATCGGCTCCTATCTCGGTATCGGGCTTGAATTTGCCGCAAGCCTGCTGATCTTTATTTTTTTGGGGCATTATCTGGACAGGCTGTGGGGTACAGAGCCCTGGCTGTTTATATTGGGCAGCTTGCTGGGATTTGTGGTCGGGTTTTATACTTTGATAAGAACGCTCTCAAAACTTTCCAGCCGGAAACGGCATGGCCGGCCAGGTGGTAGTTGATCACGTCCCTGTACAGCGGAGTAAAAGGTTACTGGTTTCTGTTGTTGACGCTTGTGGGGGTTCTCATAGGAGGAGCCTGGTTATTCCCAGGTCTCCAGGTGAATACCAGGGCTGCGGTAACATACGGCGGATTAATCAGCGTGTTTTTGACAGCAGCAGGCTTCATTCTTCTTTCTTGCTGCAAGGGGGCAAACGCCGGGAAATTTATCAAGCTGGTTTTGGGCGGTATGATTGCGCGCATTATCCTGGCCCTTGGATTGATCGCTGTCGGAATCGGCCTGTTCCATCTTCCCGCAGGAGCCCTGGCAGGCTCGTGCCTGATAACTTATGTGGTTTTTTCGACTCTTGAGCATTTATACCTGTTACCTTTATTGACAAACAAGGGAAAAACCTAGCCTCTATGGCAAACTTACTTTTCGCCGCAACCGAGAGTACGCACGCTGCTGAGGCCGGAGAGCATGCGGCAGCAGCCGGTCACGATGCCGGCGAGATCATGCATCATCTGATCGAGCATGTGTATGACCACCCGGTTCTCCACATAGGCTGGCATCCTTTCGGCTGGGAGTGGCTCGATCTGTCGATAACCAAGCTCACCCTGATGATGTGGATTGCGGCCGCCCTGATTTTTATTCTTTTCCGCCTCCTGGCTGCCGGCCAGCAAAAGAAAGGCGCCCGCGGCAGGTATGTCAACTTTCTCGAACCGTTTGTCATCTATGTGCGCGATCAAATGGTCTACCCCACCATGGGTCCGAAACTGGGCCGCAAGTACCTGCCCTTTTTCCTGACACAATTCTTCTTTATTCTTTTCGCCAATCTCCTGGGCATGATCCCAATGATGTCCGCAGCCACCGGGAATATCGCCGTATGCGGGTCCCTTGCCTTCACCACCCTGGCCGCGATCATCGTGATGGGCATGGTCGAGCAGGGGCTGTTTACTTTCTGGAAAAACCTGGTTCCCTCCGGTATGCCGGTCTGGCTCATACCGCTGCTGTTTCCGATCGAGGTGGTAAGTATCTTCATCAAGTGTTTTGCCCTGACTATCCGTCTTTTTGCCAACATGACCGCAGGCCATATCGTGATCCTGACCTTTATCGGGCTCATTTTCATCTTTCAGAGTTATTTTGTGGCTGTGCCTTCGATCAGTTTTGCCCTGTTTATTTATATGCTCGAAATTTTCGTAGCTTTCCTGCAGGCTTTTATTTTCACCATGCTCTCGATAATCTTTGTCCATATGGCGGTTCATCCTGAGCATTAGCTGTCTTGTAACCTGGTAAATTTTTGGCTGGTTAATTTTTAAGGCTTTTAAGGAGGATTCCAATGGAAGGAATGGTCGCTCATCTCGCCGCAGGTTTAGGTGCCGCTTTTGCAGTAATCGGCGCCGGATATGGTATCGGTACACTCGCCGCCAGCGCTCTTGAAGGTATGGCCCGGCAACCGGAAGCCTCGGGCGATATCCGCACGGCGATGATCATTGCTGCAGCATTAATCGAAGGAATCGCCTTTTTCGCACTCGTAATCTGCATACTCCTGGCCTTCAAGTAAACTTGAATTATAAAAGGCCGAAGGGACGGTGATAAATCTATGGGACAGACGAGTCTTCTTGAAATAAATCCCGGCCTCATTTTCTGGACTTTAATTACTTTCGTGATCCTGTTTCTGTTGTTAAAAAAGTTCGTCTGGGGTCCGGTCCTGGATGCGGTTGACCGGCGGGAACAATCTCTGAAAAATATGTTCGACAACGCCGAAAAGGCCCAGGCAGAGGCAAAGCAGCTTCTCGAGCGCTACGAAAACCAGTTGGGCCAGGCCAAAGAAGAGGTAGGCAAGATCCTCGAGGATGGAAAATCCAGGGCCGCCAGATCGACAGAAGAGATAGTCCAGCGGGCCAGGCGTCAAGCCGACGAGATAGTTGAAAGGGCCAAGGTGGAGATTGACCGTGAACGTCAGAAAGCCACGGATGAAATCAAGGAGCATGTGGTCAGGATCAGCCTTAAGGCTGCTGAGCGTTTAATCGAAAAAACTCTTGATGATCGTGAACACCGGGATTTAATCCAACAAGCCATTTCCGAGATCGACACTGGTATTGAATGAGAACCTCTTCCATTGCAAAAGAATATGCCAAGGCGCTCTTTCTGCTGGCCAGGCGCTCAGGTAAAATCGACCTGATCGGTGAAGAGCTGGAGGAGTTTACCCGGCTTGTGGAAAAGAACAAGCCGGTGAAAAATTTCCTTTTAGCCCCTCAGATAGGCATTGAGAAAAAGATGAAAGCGCTTGAAAAGGCCTTGAGCGGAAAGGTGGATAACGAGCTTTTCAAGTTCCTGATGGTGCTTGCCGAAAGGCGCAGGCAGGAATTTTTAGCGGAAATCTGCGCCTTTTACCAGGAAGAGCTCGACAAATATTACAACCAGCTCCAGGTGTTTGTCGAGTCGGCGGTCGGTTTGACTGATACCGAGTGCGAGACTCTGGCCTCGAGTCTTTCCAGGCATCTCAAGCGGAAGATCATGGTCAAGAGTACTGTTAATCCTCATTTGCTTGGGGGACTTGTCTGCCGCATCGGTGATGTAGTTTATGATGGGAGCCTTCGTCGGCGGCTCGAACGTCTCTCCTATCAGATGTTAAAAGCGAAAATCTAAGGAGTGTGCGGGTTATGAAAAAAATACAATCCGAAGAAATAAGCGCCATTCTCCTCAACGAAATAGATAAATACCAGGGCGAGCTTGATATCGAGGAGGTAGGCGTTGTTCTCGAGGTCGGCGATGGAATTGCCCGCATCTACGGCTTGCAGAACTGCATGGCCGGCGAGATGCTCGATTTCGGCAAAGATGTATACGGCATGGCCCTGAACCTTGAGGAAAACAATATCGGGGCGGTGATCCTCGGCGAATATTTCCATATCAGAGAGGGCGATGAGGTGCGGCGCACAAGCAGGGTGCTCGAGGTTCCCGTGGGCAAAGCCCTGATCGGCAGGGTGGTCAACCCTCTCGGCCAGCCGCTGGACGGCAAGGGGGAGATCAAGACCGACCGGAGCCGCAAAGTCGAGTTCAGAGCACCCGGCGTTGTTTATCGCCAGCCGGTGAAACAGCCCCTGCAAACCGGTATCAAGGCTGTCGATTCGATGATCCCTATCGGCCGGGGGCAGCGCGAGCTCATTATCGGCGACCGTGGAACCGGCAAAACCGCTATTGCCGTGGATGCGATAATCAACCAGAAAGGCCAGGGCGTGATCTGCGTCTATGTAGCGATCGGCCAGAAAGCCTCGAGTGTCTCGGCAGTAGTGGATCGCCTGAACCAGCACGGGGCAATGGAATACACCATAGTGGTCTTGGCCACGGCCTCGGACCCTGCCCCCCTGCAGTACATCGCTCCTTATGCCGGTTGCGCCATGGCGGAAGAGTTTATGTATGACAAGGAAGGGCGTTACCAAATCCATGACACCCTGTGCATATACGATGACCTTTCCAAGCAGGCCACCGCATACCGCCAGTTGAGTCTGCTCCTGCGCCGTCCCCCGGGAAGAGAGGCCTATCCGGGAGATGTATTCTACTTGCATTCGCGCCTGCTAGAGCGCGCCTCCAAGCTCTCGGAGGAAATGGGCGGCGGCAGCCTCACCGCCCTGCCGATTATCGAAACCCAGGCTGGGGATGTCTCAGCCTATATCCCCACCAATGTGATCTCGATCACTGACGGGCAGATTTACCTTGAAGCCAGTCTTTTCTATGCCGGTGTGCGCCCGGGAATCAACGTGGGTATCTCTGTGAGCCGCGTGGGCGGCAACGCCCAGAATAAAGCTATGAAAAAGGTGGCCGGAAGCCTGCGCCTGGACCTGGCCCAGTATCGCGAGCTTGAGGCTTTCGCCCAGTTCGGCTCCGATCTCGACAAAGCCACCCGGGCCCAATTGACCCGCGGCGAGCGGCTGGTGGAAATTCTCAAACAGCCGCAATACAAGCCGATGCCGGTACAGGAACAGATTGTTCTGATTTATGCTGGCACTAAAGGCTATCTGGATGATCTCCCTGTGGAAAGTATCCCCCGTTTCGAGTCCGAGTTTCTCGAAGCCATGCGCATAAAATATTCCTCTGTACTCGATAAGGTAGCCGAGGAAAAGGATTTGACTAAGGATATCGAGAAGGCTCTCGAAAAGGCAGTGTCTGAATTCGTGGAGCAGTTCAAGAAAACGATTTAACAATCGTTTAAATGAAACTGAAATAGAGGATCGATGCTCTCTGGGCAATGATTTACCCAGGGGAGATCAATCTTTTTCGGCAAAACCGGAGGATAAGAGAAAAGTTCTATGGCGATACTCCGTAACATAAAAAAGCGTATTGTTGGGGTAGGCAAGACGCGCAAGATCACCCGGACCATGGAGATGGTTTCCACCTCCAAAATGAAAAGGTGGCAGACAGTGGTCCTCTCTTCCCGCCCTTATTCGGAAGCGCTTGCGGAAGTTTTGTGCAGCCTGAGCTCGTCTCCGGAAGCCTTAGCCCACCCGCTGATGCAACCTCGCGAGGAAATCCGCAAGACGGCTATCCTGTTTATAACCTCAAACCGCGGCCTCTGCGGAGCTTTCAATAATAATATCTCCAGAACAGCACACCTTTTGTACAACGAATATAAAAGCAAAGGGCTAGCGGTCGAACTCTTCGGTGTGGGAAAAAAGGGTATCTTTTATTGCAATCACAAAAGACTGCCCCTGGCTTATAAAAATATTACTGTTGTCGACACTTTTACCTCTGAAGAAAGCAAGGAGCTCACCAGGCTCCTCACCGAGGCTTTTCTCTCCGGCAGTGTGGACCGGGTGGAGGTTGTCTACTGCCGTTTTATCTCCTCAGGCCGCCAGGAGGTGACAGTTGAGCAGCTTTTGCCGCTGACCGCTCCCAGCGGCCCTGAGAGAGAATCCACGGAAACCGAATTTATTTTTGAGCCGTCGCCGGAAGAAATAGTGAATACCTTGCTTCCGCTTTTTGCGCAAAGCACTGTATACAGGATGCTCGCTGAAAATATCACCAGCGAGCAAGCCGCCCGTCGTAAAGCCATGAAGCAGGCTACGGACAATGCAGAGGACATGATCACTTATCTCACTCGCCGGTATAACCGGGAACGTCAGGCCCAGATTACAAAGGAACTTTCCGAGATTGTCGGCGGGTCTGATGCGATAGCTTGATTTTTTTCAAAATTCGCAATCAAAGCAGACAAGTCTGAATCCTTTAGCTTAAGGCGAGGCATCCCATGAATAAGGGAAAAGTGGTGCAAGTAATCGGTCCGGTAATTGATGTGGAGTTCGAGCCCGAAAAATTACCGGATATTTACACTGCTCTTGTTCTCGAAGATAAAAGCGGCAATATGCAGCGTCTGGTGGCCGAGGTGCAGCAGCATCTGGGCCGCAATATGGTACGCGCGGTGGCGATGAGCTCTACAGATGGCGTAGTGCGCGGGATGGAGGTCCTGGATACCGGACAGCCGATCACTGTCCCGGTAGGTAAGGAGTGTCTGGGCAGGCTCTTCAACATCCTCGGCGAAACCATAGACAACAAGGGTCCGGTTAACACAGAGATGCGCTACCCGATCCACCGGGAACCGCCGGAATTTATCGATCTGTCGCCGAGCACCCAAATCTTCGAGACCGGGATCAAGGTTGTCGACCTTCTGGAGCCCTATGTCAAGGGTGGAAAGATCGGCCTGTTTGGGGGAGCCGGGGTCGGCAAAACCGTGGTGATTATGGAGCTTATCAACAACATCGCCAAGCAGCACGGGGGATTTTCAGTTTTCGGCGGAGTGGGCGAGCGTACACGCGAGGGCAACGATCTGTGGCTTGAAATGCAGGAATCCGGAGTTATCGACAAGACCTGCATGGTTTACGGCCAGATGAACGAACCGCCCGGCGCCCGGCTCCGGGTCGGGCTCAGCGCCCTTACTATGGCCGAGTACTTCCGGGATGTGGAAAAACAGGATGTGCTGCTTTTTATCGACAATATCTTCCGTTTTACACAGGCCGGCTCTGAAGTTTCGGCGCTGCTGGGCCGTATGCCCTCGGCTGTCGGCTACCAGCCTACTCTCGGCACTGAGATGGGAGAGTTGCAGGAGCGTATCACCTCGACCCGCAATGGATCGATCACTTCAGTCCAGGCCATCTATGTGCCTGCGGATGACTTGACCGACCCGGCTCCGGCCACTGCATTTTCGCACCTGGACGCCACCACCGTGCTGAGCCGCCAGATTGTCGAGCTGGGTATTTACCCTGCCGTGGATCCTCTCGACTCGACCAGCCGTATTATGGATGCGAATATTCTCGGTGAAGAGCACTACCATGTGGCCCGCCAGGTACAGGAGATCCTCCAGCGCTATAAGGATCTGCAGGATATTATCGCCATTCTGGGAATGGATGAGCTCTCGGAAGAAGATAAGGTCATTGTAGGCCGGGCGCGCAGGATTCAAAAGTTTCTATCCCAGCCGTTCCATGTCGCCGAACAGTTCACCGGCTGGCCGGGAGTCTATGTACCCCTCCGGGACAATATCCGCAGCTTCAAAGGGCTGGTAAGCGGAGAGTACGATCACATCCCGGAACAGCTCTTCTATATGGCCGGGAGCATTGATGAGGTTCTTGAGCGGTACGAGGAATATAAGAAAAAGCAATAAAAAGGGATAGTTCAGCCAGGATATTTCGAGGATAGCGGATGTCTGCAATTTTAAATACAAAGGTGATAACCCAGGAGCGGGTGCTTTTCGAAGGGCAAGCGGAGAGGCTGGTGGTGCCCGCGGTCAACGGTTATTTGGGGATTTTGCCGAAGCACGCCCCGCTGATGGCGGCATTGGGCAATGGAGTGCTCAAAATCAGCGTGAAGAAGGACAATACATATTTTGCAGTATTCGGCGGCTTCCTTCAGGTTAAGGACAACCGGGTAATCATCCTCGCAGACAAAGCAATCGCCGCGGCTAATATCGACTTAGCCGAGGCGGAAAAGGATCTTTCGGAACTGAAAATTTCTCTTGAGAGCGGTGGAGAAGGAGCCCGGGATTGGCACAGATTGTCCCGGGAAATCGAACTGGCTCGAGTCCGCTCGAAAGCGGCTCTGTTGGCCCGGGAAAAATGAGAGGCCTCAGATCGGTTCGCCCTGAAAAGTGATCTGTTCATCCGAATCTTCTCTTCTACTCTCTTCCACCTTCTTTCTCTTCACCTCTGCATCCTTCAAGGCTTCCGGGGGGTGGTGCGGCGCGCCTGTTTTAGCGGCCTGTGCCTCAGCAGCCTCCCTCATATTGCAGTATCCCTGAAAGAAAACCCCCTCCTCAACCACAAGCTTTTTAGCCTTGATATCCCCATCAACTCTGGCTCCGCTCTGCAACTCAAGCCTGCCTTCGGCAATTACGCTCCCATTGACCCTGCCGCCAACAACTGCGTTCAAAACAACCAGATCTCCTTTTATCTCCCCTGTTTTACCAAGAATCGCTATCCCGCTGGCGCTCAAAGTGCCATCTATCGTTCCATCCACCCTGACTGTTCCCTTCACGGAACATTCACCTTTAAATACAGTCCCCTGGCCGATAATAGTATTTAGCTTTTCTTCACTGCTGCCTATTTTCTCAATCATTTTCTGTCCTTTGCCAATGTTCAATGTTCCAGAAAAGGTAACGGATCGATGGGGTTACCTTTATGGTCAAAAATCGCATAATGCAGATGAGGGCCGCTGCTTTGGCCCGTATTGCCGCTGTAAGCGATCAAATCTCCTTTTTTAACCCGATCTCCCTTATCGACTGTCAGAAGGTTATTGTGAGCATAAAGTGTGCTGTAACCGCTGGCATGTTTTATCATCAAGTACAAACCGAGATCATGATCTTTTTCGGCACTTGTCACTATGCCATCTGCAGTGGCTCTAACCGGTGTTCCCTGTTTAAGAGGGAGATCAATTCCGAAATGAAAAATCTTTGGATTGAAAGAACGGCTGATATAACTCTTTTCTATAATCGGCAACCCTAAAGGTACAGTGGAATCCATACTACTGTCAACTGTTGGAGCCACAGGAGGGATTAAAGCTCTTTCTCCTCCAGCAAAATTATCCAGAAAAAGAAAATTGGCATCTTTGTCTTTCTCGCTTTCACTTCCGTTCACCGCAGTGGACTTTTTTACTCCTTGTACCAGTTGGATCTTGTTCACTAAATCGTCGATTGATTCCATTTTCTGGGCCAATGCGTTGATCTTCTTATTTTCAACTTTCAGCACCTGGTTTTCCGCCAGCAGTTGATCGTATTTTTTGGCCTTTTCCAGAACCGGTTTCAGATTTAACACTGTGGCAATCGAAACGCCGACCAGAACAATCGTGAATAAAGTCACCAGTTTGATGGTGCGATGACGGATTCTGATACTTCTGACATCAGCTCCGGGATAGGGAATTATCATCAGGGTCAGGTACTTCATAAGCCAACTCCTTATCCATTTAAAGCCCCGGCTGACAAGGAAGTCTCCCAGCCGGGCCCTTCGTTTCAAGCTAAGTCCACTTTCAACAGCTCCATCAGCCTCTCGAACTCCTCGAAAGAATAAAATTCTATCTCAATCTTTCCCCTGCCCTGACGACCGTTCTTAATCCTCACCTGAGTGCCGAGACTGCGGCGGAGCTTCTGTTCGAGATCCAAAATGAAAGCCTCGCGGTCATCCCGCTGGCCCTCTTTCCGGCCAGCGACCTGAGCTTCGCTAATCTTGAGATTTCTTTCACGGACTATTATTTCGAGCTTCCGCACAGAGATATCCTGTTCGATAACCTTGCGCGCCAGTTCCATCTGTTCCGCTTCGTTCTCGATTGCCAGCAACTGCCTGGCATGCCCGGCGGAGAGCGCGCCGGAAGCGACCGTTTGCTGGATTACGGCGGGAAGCCGCAGCAGGCGGAGTGTATTGGCAACCGTAGCGCGGTCCTTGCCTACTTTTTGCGCCACCTCGGCCTGGGTCAGCGAAAATTTATCGATCAGGTGTCTGTAGCCTGCTGCCTCTTCAATGGGGTTGAGGTCTTCACGCTGAAGGTTTTCAACCAGGCTCATCTCTAAAAGCTCTTCATCGCTCACCTTACGCACCAGGGCCGGTATTTCTTTCCAGCCCATTTTTTTCACTGCCCGCAGGCGTCTCTCACCGCTTATCAGCTCGTAGTTTCCCTCTCCCAGATCATTGACCACTACCGGTTGGATCAATCCCTGTGCCTCGATAGAGGCTGCTATCTCGGCGATTGTCTCAGGGTTGTACGACTTTCTCGGCTGATAGCGGTTCGGGGTGATCTTATCCACCGGCAGGCGCACCTCACCGCCTCCCTCCGCCGCACCGCTGACCTTTTCCATTGAAAGGGTGAAGCGTTCAGTATCGGCCTCATTGATCAGGGCGCCAAGCCCTTTACCCAATCTTCTCTTTTTGCTCATTATTCAACATCTCTTGCGCTAGTTGCATATAACTGCGAGCCCCGGTGGAAAGCACATCATAAAGCAAAATCGGTTTCCCGAAACTGGGGGCCTCCGAGAGGCGGACATTCCTGGGAATCACTGTCTGATAGACTCTGTCCGAAAAATAATTCCGGGCATCCTCGACCACCTGGTGCGACAGGTTGAGACGGGTATCGAACATGGTCATGAGGATCCCTTCAACCGAAAGCTCCGGATTGAGCCTTCTTGAAACCAGCTGAATCGTATTGATCAGCTGGCTTAAACCCTCGAGCGCATAGTACTCGCACTGGATGGGTATTAATACCGAATCGGCCGCTGTAAGCGCATTCAGGGTTAAAAGTCCCAAGGACGGCGGACAATCGACAATTACGTAGCTGTACCGGTCTTTCACTTTTCCTAAAGCCTGCCGCAGCCGTTCCTCCCGGTGCGACATTAAAACCAGCTCCACCTCCGCCCCGAAAAGATCAGTGCTCGATGGTACCAGATTGAGATATTCCAGCTCCGAAGGCAAAATAACCTGAGCCATCGGAAAATCACCGATCAGGACATCATAAATATCATGCTCAATCTCATTTTTATTTATCCCCATCCCGCTGGTACAATTGGCCTGAGGATCTATGTCGACAAGCAGGGTCTTGATTTCGGCTACGGCTAAAGAGGCTGCCAGGTTAATTGCGGTAGTGGTTTTCCCGACCCCGCCTTTTTGATTGGCAACCGCGATAATTTTCGTCATAAAATCCGCCGGCTAGGTTCGTTTACAAAAATACTCCATCCTCCGTTTTCTGCAATTCGAGGCTTTAAACGCGGTTGGCAAAATTATAATTACTAATATATTAATACCGACCGGCATGTTTGAAAAGAAAAAAGCTAACCTCCGTCAAACAAGGATGTTAACCTGTTAAAAAGAAAAACCTCCTTCGGCTCCCGGCTTGCGGTAAAATTTTTTCTGTTCCCGGGAAAGATTGATTAATAAAAAATGGAGCACCTTTTTCCGATTAATTAATCTGACTTACTCAATTTTGCTTGACCTCTCGTTCAGCCTTCTATTCCAGCGCGGATCGAGATATTTATCTTAAATATATTCCTTTTACCAATTCTTTGCAAAAACAATAGTGATACTCTGTTTCCGGTTTCGTAAAAATTTAGTGTTCGGAAAGACAGCGAGAAGCCTTTTCTATTCCGGGAAATCATGCAACTGGCAGGAGGTTTAGTGCTTCGGCTTGAAATAATATTTGGCCCGCCCGGATCGGGCTTTCACTCTTTCCAAGAAGATAAGCCCGGGAATTTATCGATAAGAAATATGCTCCTTGAAAATAGTATGCAGTATTCACAAGCCATTAAAATTTAAAAGATTAAAAAATCCTTGACTTAAACCGCTCTATCATTTATATCAATACTCTTCAAATATAACTCATTGAATCGTGCCCTGTTTTAACAATAATTATTCTTGCTTGAATTATTATGGAAAAAGAAATTTTAACCACATTTGAAGCGGCTAAATACTGCCACGTACATCCAGGTACAATTAAAAACTGGATCAAAAACGAAAACCTGAAAGCTTTCAAAACTCCCGGCGGCCATCGACGGATTTACAAACGGGATTTGGATCTCTTTTTAAAAGAAAACAATATCCCCTTAATTTACCCGTCAAAGAGCCTGCGCAAAAGGGTCCTGATTATCGATAATGATTATCTTGTGCGGGAATCAATCTCCAAAGCCCTGCTGCGCCGGATGGAATATTTTGAAATAGCCGCCGCTGCCAACGGTTTTGAGGGTGGAGAGCTTCTGGTCACTTTTAAACCTGACCTGGTGATTATGGATATGGCCCTTCCTGGTGTCGATATAGTTGAAACCTGCAGGCACATAAAGAGTTCCCCTCATCAGGAAGAGACGATGGTCCTTATTCTGGACGGTTCATCAGACAGCCCCCAAAAAAAGCTTCTGGAAAAAGAATCGGATGGAATTTTATCCAAGCCGATAGATATCGGGAAGCTGTGTTTTGAGGTGGAAAAGCTTCTGGGCTTCAAAAAAGCCAAATAGAAAAGAAGTAAGTTTATCAAATCCCCTGCAGAAGAGCGCCTGAAAGGAATTAAGATAAAAAACCGCAGCCTCATTCTCCGTTCAATAAATCAACAGAACCGCTCAAGCCTCCGTCATAGACCACGATCACTCGAATAACTTTATCAACGTATTACCTGGAGCAGCACAAGCCTGTACAAAGACCGGCGGAATTTGGCGGGCCGGCATTCTTTTTGCTTTTAACCGGCGCCTTAACGATTTCCTACGCTGTACGTGAGCGCAAAAAGAATGCCGGCCCGCCCCCGGTCTCTTGTGTAAAGAATGCCAGATAATCTTCCAGCTTCTAAAACAATTCAACCGGATCCCGCACTCTCGATTTTACCCCCTCCGAGAAGGATATCATGCGCATAGAAAACCACTGATTGGCCCGGCGTGACAGCGCGCTGAGGTTTGTCCATTTTTACGGTTATCCGCTGCTCTTCCGGCTCAGGGAAAACCCAGGCTCCCACGGGTTTGTTCTTGTAGCGCACCTTTATCTCAGCCCTGAAAGGCTCTTCCGGCGGACTGACAAGATAATTGACATTCGAGGCCTCGATCCGGTCTGCCATCAGATCGCCGTCATTACCCACCACAACCGTGTTTGTCACCGGGTCTATGGCTGTCACATAGGCGGGTTTTCCCAGAGCCAGGCCTAAACCGCGCCTCTGGCCGATTGTATAAAATGCCGAACCCCTGTGCATCCCGAGTCTTCTGCCTCCTTTATCCACCAGCGGCCCCGGCTCGAGGTTAGGATGCGGGCTGTCTTCCGGGCTCCCGCTCTTTTTGTAGCCGCGGATAAATTCTTCCAGACCGCCTGAGTCCACAAAACAGACTTCCTGGCTTTCGCGTTTTCCGGATACAAGGAGCCCGAATTTTTCGGCCAGGTGGCGCACCTCTTTCTTCCGATATTCTCCCAGAGGGAAAATAAATCTGGAAAGATGTTCACGGGATATTCCCCAGAGAAAATAAGACTGATCCTTGCCTTTATCCAGGGCCCGGGCAAGCTTTGGGCTTCCTTCAGGGGAATCCCCGGGGGGAATCAGTCTTACATAATGGCCGGTCGCTAAAAACTGTGCCCCGAGGGATTGGGCTTTCCGCAACAGGAATGAGAACTTGACGCGGCTGTTGCAATCGACACAGGGGTTGGGTGTCCGGCCGGAAAGGTAGCTCTCTACAAAGCGTTCGATTACTTCCTTCTGGAAAATCCCCTCGCAGTCAATTACGTAATGCGGGGCGCCGAGGCCGGCACAAACCTCACGGGCATCCGCAATAGCTTTCAAATTGCAGCAGCTCTTCGCCGATGGATCATCGCGCTCATAACAGAACAGCCGCATGGTCAGGCCGATTACTCTGAAACCTTGTTCTTTAAGCAGACATGCGGCCACGGAACTATCCACTCCCCCGCTCATCGCCACTGCCACAACCCTGTCATCTCCAGCCTGATTTCCTTTATATGCAGCGCCCATAGGAGCAACCCTCCCGATCCCCCACCTGCGAAATTAAGAAAACGGGACTGCCTGATCTGTTAAAAATCCCTGACTTTTCAAGAATAGAACCAGCTCATAAAGCAATCCTGTCCGTCCTTTTGAGGGGCCTTCCCCAACCACCCTGTCCAGCTTCCGCTCAATTTTTCCGATTTCCGGACTGACAATCTGCTGACTGCCAAACCACAGTGACAGCTCGGATAAAAAAATCCATCTTGACACTAACCGGAAAACTCTGTCAGCTCCAGCTTCTCTTGCTGAAAAAGACCCTGCCAGACCCTGAACCGGATCAAGGTCTAAAAGTCCGGCCAAAGTTGGCCGGGCCCTGTCAAGCCCGGCGAGAGATCCTTCAATCCCCATTGAAAAAGAAAGAGATCCGGGCAGGGGTTTTCCCGAAGAGTCACACTCCCCGGCAGTCAGCTCGAGAGCCCAGGTAAACAGTGTGTCTGCGGTAAGTAAAAGTTGAGCCTGTGAAAATTCAGCCCCTAATTTCCGGCCCAGGCTTTTCTCAAAAACCTCAGTCTCCGGAAGACCTGCTTCGGCCAGCAGCAGAAAACCCCGCAGCATGCACTCGGAAGCCACGAGCCTGTTCGCCGAAGGCCTTTTCTCCCCCCAGGTCAGGGTTTCAATCAGCAGCGGCACACCTCTCGAGCCGCCCTGCCGCGCCAGGAGAACCGCCTCCAATGAATTAACAAGAGTCTCGGGATAATGCACCCTGTCCAGAGCTTCCAGGCAGGATTGCAGCGCTCTTTCGAAGCGCCCCCGGGCCGCGATAAGGTCCTCAGGCAACATCTTTTTCATTGGGAAAGCATTTCCCTTACGAGTGGGACAAAAGCTGAGACCGCCTCATCGAGTTTCTCCGGTCTTTTACCGCCTGCCGTGGCCAGGTGGTCTCTGCCGCCGCCGCCTCCCCCGGCTATCCGGGCAATGCGTGAGACCAGCTCGCCAGCTTTTAACTTCCCGCCTGAAACCAGGTCATCGGTCACCGCGCAGACAAATATAATCTTACGGTCTTTTTCCGAGGCGAAAAGTGCCGCGCCGCTCGGGCATTTTTCCCGGAAACTGTCCCCCATGCCCTTGAGTTCTTCCATTTCAAAATTTTCCAATACCTTCCCGACCACTTTCAATCCGTCCGGCAAACTCTCAGCCTCTTTCAACAGGTCATCCACCTGTGCCTTTTGGACCTGGCCTTTGAACTGGGCCAGCTCCCTGGAAAGCGTTTTCTGGGTTTCGATCAGGCTTGAAAAGCGCTCGAAAATCTCTCCGGGCTTGACCGAAAACATACGCTCTATCTCACTCACAATGTGGCTGCGCTGGAGCAGGTAGTCGGTTGCGCGCTCGCCGGTGAAGGCTTCTATTCTCCTGATCCCTGTGGCGACACTGGTTTCTGCGGTAATTACAAATGAGCCGATCTGGCCTGTCGAGCTCACATGGGTCCCGCCGCAAAGCTCCTTGCTGAAACCCTGCACCTCGACTACGCGAACGCGGGATTCGTATTTTTCACCGAAAAGAGCCAGGGCCCCTTGGGCAACAGCTTTTTCGTAATCGGTCTCACTAACTACAAGCGGACGGTTGGTCCTGATCTGGGCGTTCACCTTCTTTTCAATAGCCAGCAGCAATTCCTCAGCCACTTTCTCATAGTGATGGAAATCGAACCGCAGGTAGTCCGGACTCACAAAAGACCCGGCCTGGGTCGCCGATTCACCCAGCTCCTGGAGCAAGGCCCGGTGCAGAAGGTGGGTGGCGGTGTGGTTGCGGGCGGTTGCCAGCCGTCTCTCCAGGTCTATCTCTGCTTTGACTTCAACCGGGGGCTTAAATGGCGAAGGCAGCCCGCCCTCGGCAAACTCGCCAAGGTGAAGGATCAGATCGCCGGAGCGCTGGACATCCTTGACCAGAAATTTGAAACCCTCGCCCTTTATCACACCCTGATCTGCCACCTGGCCGCCGCCTTCCGCGTAAAACGGCGTCTGGTCGAGAACCAGGTTTTTCTCGTTACCCCCGATCAATTCGGTTTCAACAGTATGTCTGTCATAACCCACGAAATGGATGGCTTTCCCTTTCACTGAATCCGCCAGCCCTTTAAAATCCTCACTCTCCGGCGTAATAAACTTGCCCCTGGCGCGAGACAGTGTCCTCTGGCCCTGCATCAAGCTGTCGAATTGCTCTTTATCCACCTTGAGATTCCTCTCCCGGGCCATCATCACTGTAAGATCGAGCGGAAAACCGTAGGTATCGTAAAGCGTGAACGCATCCCTGCCATCGACAATCCCGGTTTTTTCAGCCGCCAGGGCCACATTTTCGAACAACTCGAGGCCCCTGTCCAGAGTGACGCCGAAACTTTCTTCCTCGGCCTTGATAACCTGGGAAACGTGCTGGGCCCGTTTTACGATTTCCGGATATGCTTTTCCCATCAAATCAACCACAGTGGATACGATCCGGTAAATAAAAGGCCCGCGCACACCGAGCTCGCGGCCGAACCGGGCAGCCCGCCGCAGGATTCTGCGCACCACATAGCCCCGGCCCTCATTCGAAGGGATCGCGCCGTCGGCCAGAGCAAAAGTGAGCATGCGCACGTGGTCTGCAATAACCCGGTGGGCTGTGCCTTTGGCGCCGCCCTCGTAATCCACCCCGCTGATTTCGCTCAATCTCTCGATCAGCGGCAAAAATATATCCGTCTCGAAATTCGAGCTCTTGCCCTGGAGCACGGCGCAAATACGCTCAAAGCCCATGCCTGTATCCACGTGAGTCTGTTTCAACGGGACAAGGCTGCTGTCGGGGAGCCGCTCGAAGCGGATAAAAACCAGGTTCCACAGCTCAACAAACCGGTCCGAGCCGCTGTTGATACCGGTCTTAGGGTCTGCAGCCAGAGCCGCTCCTCCTGGTTCAAGCCCCAGGTCGATATGTATCTCGCTGCATGGTCCGCAAGGACCCACATCGCCCATTTCCCAGAAATTATCCTTGTCGAAGCGGAAAATCCGCTCCGGGATCAGATCCGTATGGCTGCGCCAGATTCCTTCCGCCTCGTCATCCTCCAGATGTATCGTGGCATAAAGGCGGTCTTTGGAAAGACCCCAGACTTCGGTCAACAGCTCCCAGGCCCAGACAATGGCCTCCTCTTTGCCGTAGTCGCCGAAACTCCAGTTACCCAGCATCTCGAAAAAAGTATGGTGGTAAGTATCCAGTCCCACCACTTCCAGGTCGTTATGCTTGCCTGAGACCCGGATACATTTCTGGCTGTTGACCGCCCGGGTGTAATTTCTGGTTCCGGTGCCCAGAAAAACATCTTTAAACTGCACCATCCCGGCATTGACAAACAGCAGGGTGGGGTCGCCCGCTGGAACGACCGGTGTGCTGGGTACAAAAGCGTGATCCCGGGCCTTGAAAAAGTCGATAAATTCGGCGCGAATTTCACCGGCTTTGCGCATTTTTCCTTTTCCAGAATAAAATTTCTTTTTCCATCTGCGTTTTTCTCAACACTTTTTCTGAAAATACCAGCCTGCCTCATTCAGCCGATTCATATACCCGCACCGTAAGGGCGACCGGCCGGTCGCCCCTTCACAGGTGATAATTTCCCATATCTCTAATACAATCCCAGCTTTATTTGATCTTTCAGATTTTGACCGCTAAATATTCAACATGCTTCGAAAAAAATCTTGAACAAAATGCTTGAGTCAGTATTCGCCATCAGTTTGAAACCTTTACCGGCAGGGTATTTGGCGGGTTTTAATATAAACCCTGAATAGAAAACTCAGGCGCGTCCAAGGGTTCGCTCAATGGCTCTGCGGGCTGTTGCTCCCGAAAACCCGCGGGAGGAAAGAAAGCGGAAAATTTTTATAATTTGCTCAGACCGATCTGCCTGCCTGAGAGCAGCGAGCTTCTTTCTAGCCGCTGTTTCTGCCAGACCATCCTCATCAAGATCTTCTTCACTCATCACCAAACCAACAGCGCGATCAGCGGTGCCACTTGCCACCCCACGCCGGCCCAGCTCATTGACGACCAGGAGAGCGGAGCGTGGGGACCGCTTGAGACGCTGCCTGGCATATTCGCAGGCGAATTGAAAATCATCCAGAAGTTTTTCGCGGGCAAGCTGGTCTAGAACTCTTTTTACCGTATCCCGGTCGAACCTGCGTGAGAGCTTGTCCGCCAACTGCCGGGTGGAGTGTGCCCTGTGAGCCAGAAAACCCATAGCCTTCCGCAAAGCCAGGGAATAAGTCTCCCGGTTCTCTTCTTCCGACTGAATCCCCCCTGCTCCCGAGTCCTGATTCCGGCAATCCGTTCTACTTTTTTCATCCACACACATTTTTTTATTCAGCGGTTTCTTTTTCCTGGACTAGCAGCCCGACCTTCTTTTTGACCTCCTGATCAAGGGCCTTGAAAATATCCGGGTGTTCTTCGATAAAGATTTTTACATTCTCCCGGCCCTGTCCCAGGCGCTCCTCACCGAAAGAGAACCAAGCCCCGCTTTTTACAATCACTCCATTGGCAACGGCCAGATCGAGCAAAGTCCCCACATAGCTTATGCCTGAATCGAACATGATATCGAATTCAGCTTCTCTGAATGGAGCAGCGACCTTGTTTTTAACCACCTTTACCCGCGAGCGCATGCCTAATACGCGGTCGGCATCCTTGATATTGCCCACTTTACGGATATCCAGCCGCAGGGAAGCGTAAAACTTGAGAGCCCGGCCTCCAGTGGTGGTCTCCGGGTTGCCGAACATGACGCCGATCTTTTCGCGGATCTGGTTGATAAATACCATGGCGGTGTGGCTTTTATGAATCGTGGAGGTCAGCTTTCTCATCGCCTGACTCATCAGGCGCGCCTGCAATCCCATGTGCGAATCGCCCATCTCACCCTCGATCTCTGCGCGGGGTACAAGCGCGGCAACCGAGTCGACAACTACAATATCAATGGCGTTGCTGCGTACGAGCACCTCGGCGATATCCAGGGCCTGCTCCCCGGTGTCCGGCTGGGAGATCAGCAGATTGTCGAGATCCACGCCGAGCCTGGCTGCATAGCTCGGATCGAGCGCATGCTCGGCATCAATAAATGCCGCAGTACCTCCGGATTTCTGCGCATTGGCGAGTATATGCAGGGCCAGGGTGGTTTTCCCGGATGACTCCGGCCCGAAAATCTCGATCACTCTGCCGCGGGGAATACCGCCGATGCCGGTAGCCAGATCGAGATTGAGCGCCCCTGTGGAGATAGCGTCAATCTTTACCTTGGCGCCTTTTTCGCCGAGCCTCATAATAGCGCCCTGTCCATACTGACGTTCGATGTGGCTGATTGCCAGGCTGATCGCTTTCTGTTTTTCCTTTTTAATATCCTCCGCCATCTAAGCCCCCCTGAATAAAAGGTTTTTAAGCTTCTTTAACCGGGTTTGAAATAATATCAATAGCCCCAATGGTTTGTCAATAGGCTTCAGGCCCTGGACCTCGCCCAGCCGTGCCTCGGGATTACCCCCTCCGAACCGGACAATCTGTTGGGCGGTGAAACGGGCATGGTCTTTCAATGTTTTCAGGTCCATCTCATATGGGGCAAAAATAACTGTGAGAGAACGTGTTGTCCAGGCGCTTATACTTGCGCGTGCGCTGTCCGAAGTAGGGGAACCGAACGGTCCGAGAGTGTCGAACATGGCGTAGCGGCCCTCGAGGTTCACAGTATCCTTGCGGATACCTTCAAAACACTCGCCGGGCAGCCCTCTGCGCAAAATTATGCTTTCACCTTCCAGCCGGTCCAGATCGTATAAGCCGATCGGCAAAAGGTACGAGAGGCTGCAGTAATTTATCGTATCCACCAGGGAATTGATGCGATATAGAGGTTTGCCCTTGAGCACGCGTCTCAGAAGCGCTTCGGATGAGGGGCGAATCTTTGTCGGGTCCACGCCGATAGAGCGATAGAGCCGGCGGGCTGCCTGCACTCCCGGAACATCGCCTGCAGTTTTGTCCCAGTAGCGGGCGGCTAACTCCCTGCAAAAAGGCTCAAACACTGCCCAGGGGCCGGCGCCCTCGTCAATCTCCAGGCCTTCGGTCACCACGGTCGCCAGGCGGACTTTGTTGGCCAGGTCCGGCTCGATCTCTATGCTCGGATTAAGCGCCAGGAAAGACCTCCGTTCCGGGTAAGAAAATTAATCTTCCATAATGGAAGCTCCCAATGCCTTATCTGAAGATAAAATATTTCCCTGTCACAGGCAAGTTGATAAAAAAAGTCCCCGCGTTCTTTTAAAGCACGCAGGGACTTGATTAATGACTGTTAATTTTTTAGCTCCTGAAAACTGGCGCCTTATTTTTCTGGCTCCGTTTTCTCTTCCGGCGCCGACTCTCCGAATTTACCTGTGGCGAGCTGCTTCTCATACAACTCCAAAGCCTTCTTGCGCTGGGGGGTCGTATACCAGTAGTAGAAGATCATCGCTCCGCCGGTGACCAGGCCAGCTATCGCAAAGAACAAGTTCTCAGGGTCATCGATCTCGCCCATGACGATGAAGTAAATAATCCCGGAAAGACCCAGGGCTATAAAAATAAGGCCGAAGAGCATTGATCTCGATCCGGTTGACGGTGTGGCTACTGCAGGCTTGAGAGGATTAATTCCCTGGCGGATAAGCTCCATGCGCTCGGCATGGCGGCGCGAGACAACGACATAAACTATTAAAGCTATAGCACCAAAAACAATCAAGTTAATCCATACTGCTGCAAACATAATTACCTCCGGTTAAAGTTTAAAATATGTGAAATGATTTTCTATCAACGAATCTGTTCTCTATGACGCAGGGATTTAAAAAATAATTTCAACTTTCTTGAATTTCTTACTATTTGTTCAATTATTAACCTCTCTGCGAATCTATTCTCTATGACGCAGTTTTTCCAAATTAAATTTCAGATTTCTGTTAATTTTAAATTATAAAAATCCCTGCCTGAGATTTGAGCAATCAGGCAGGGACATTAAATTAACCTGGAATTCACAAAATTTAGTGGAAAGGAATTGGTCTTTCAAGCTTTTGCTCCAGACCGGACAAGAACTGTACGGGCATAGCATGCTATGCCCGTCAGAAGTTTAAAAAACTCTGGTGATCATTTCTAAAAATATTCTAACTCCTGACTTCTGACTCCTGACTTCTAAATGTTTATCATAAAAACTTCTGGCTGACTTTTGTTAATAATATGGTATGGAGTAGCGATCAGTTTTATGAATAATGCGGGTTAAAAAAATCTTTTCTTTTTTTCACTTGCCGAAAGGCCTATTTACCGTTTCTATGCAGTACAGTTATTCTTAACCGGTGGCTTCCTGGCTGTAATCTTCTTCTCGTACAGCCTCATCCCCCATTCGCGCTGGCGAGCTGTCAACCTGTGATAGAAAATCAAAGCCCCACCGCAGAAAAAAGCTGCGATGACAGGGAACAGTATTTCCTGTTCTTCTATCTCGCCAACAATGATAAAATAAATGATCGCTGAAACTCCCAGGGCCATAAAAATCAAGCCCCAGAGCAGGGATTTCGAGCCCAGCAGAGATCCGGGAGCCGGTACGCCGACAGGATTAACACCCTGCTCGATAAGCTCCATCTTCTCTTTGTGGCGTTGTGAGACGATGATATAAACTATCAAAGCAATAGAACCAAAAACAATAAAGTTAATCAAGACTGCTGTTTCCATTACTGCCTCCTCTTGGGTTTAAAAATAGTTAATATTTTTATTCGGATTTGTTATTTAAGACGCCAGGTATGAAAAAATAATTTCATTTTTTTATCCAGTGTCTGAGCATGGGCCAATTAGCTGAAAATTTTTTTCTTCAATGATCCGCTTAAAAATAATTTCTGCTTTTTTAATAAAAGTTGAAATTTTTTTGAACCAGGAGAAGTCTTAGCATTTGAAAGCATGTGTTAATCAATTGATTTTTTCATCAGGTATTGCTATGATTGGATTGAAGAATCTTAATACTAACTATACACGACTGTTGCGCATGCCAACCGTGGGACAAGAGTTCAGGAACATCCTGGCAGACTACCAGGACAAGGTTTACAACCAGGCCTTTCGCATGCTGGGGAACCGCGAGGAATCCGAGGAGGCGACCCAGGATATTTTTCTGCGGATTCACCGGTCTCTGGATGAGTTCCGGGGCGAAAGCAAGCTCTCAAGCTGGATCTATCGTATCACTGCCAATGTCTGTATCAGCCGGATGCGTAAAAAACAGCTCAGTTTAAAGAGTCTGGATGAGCCTCTCGAGGTTGGGGGAAGATCGGCTGAGGAGATTATCTCTGATGAAAGTACGAATCCGGAAACAGCATATGAGTCGAAGCAGCTTGCCGCAATAGTACACGAAGAGGTGCGGAGGCTGCCGGCAAACTGGGCCCAGGCGATCAGCCTCTACCATTTCGGGGGCCTGTCTTATGATGAAGTAGCCGAGGCAATGGAGATTCCCCGGGCCACGGTGGCGACCTACATCCTGCGGGGCAAGA
>DATKXY010000142.1:0-20063 GCA_035528795.1 archaeon
TTTCAATCCGATATATGACAAGAGCGCACTTGATTCAAACCGGGAGAAGTGATAGTATTCGATCACGTGAAAATAATACGGACTTGATCATTTCCCGCACCATAATGTGAAGATCGCCGTTTGCGAGCATTTTAAAATAAAAAGGAGGATAGAATGAGAGCATCCAGGAGCATAAAAAAAACAATGATTATCTTAGTGCTGGCGGGGTTGCCCGCGCTGGTTTTATCAACCCTGGCTGGAGAGCCGAAAGAAAATCCCTCTTTCGGCATCTGGCCCTCCAGGCCGCCGAAAGACTGCCCTTTCGAACAGTCAGCGGATATTACCGGGGTGGCCTTTACCGGGAGGCATAAGGCGTATACAAATGCCGATACGTGGTATCACTCCTGGGCCGCGGATGGTAATCAGTACTCGCCCTGGACAGACGGCAAGATCGGCGAGGAGGAATGCCAGTCCGGGTGGCAGGATCCCGGGAAGGCCCGAACAGGTCAAGCCAGGATTGTAGGCGATGACCCGCTGAACCTGGAAATCATCTCGCTGGGAACTTATCCGGGTCCGGCGCTGCCTTACGGGGGAAGGTACCCGTGCGGGAGCCTGGTGTACAACGGGGTGTGGTATTACGGGACTTACTGCCTGGATAACGAGAAAGTCCCGGGTTACAACTGGGGTGTTCTGGGGCCATTCGTGGGCTTCCGGATTTCCAAGGATTACGGAAATACGTGGACAGATACGCCATGGACTCCTTCAATACCCCTGTTCGGCGAATCAGGCAAGGACGGCGCAACGGTCAGGATCGGCGCCCCCCATTTTGTCGATTTCGGCAGGAACATGGAGCACTCTCCTGACCGGAAGGCTTACCTGGTGGGTCACGGAGCAATGGATCCGGATCCGAAACCCCGCCCGGCCAACCTGAGCTGGATAACGGGCGACCAGGTCTACCTGACCCGTGTGCTGCCTGGCCCGGAGAACATGAACGACCCAGCAAAATACGAGTTTTTTGCCGGGCATGACAGGAACGGCGAACCGGTCTGGACGAGAGACTTTTCGCAGATCAAGCCGCTGGTAGACTGGAACAACCGCTGCGGCTGCGTGACCATGACCTACAATCCTTACTTGAAAAAGTATCTCATGTGTATCACGGACGGGTGGCCGACAGTGGAAACCATGGATACATACATTCTCGAGTCTGACCGGATCACCGGGCCATGGAAGCTTGCGGTTTTCATGGAAAAGTTCGGCGAGCAGGGATATTTTGTCAACCTGCCCTCGAAATTTATCTGCAAGGACGGCCGGACCGCCTGGCTGTGCTATTCCGGAAACTTTACCAGGGACCAGAAAACCAACCCTCCCGGCGGAAGGTACGGGATGTGCCTGCAGGAGATCAAGCTGCTGGATCAGCGGATGTTAGAGGAGCACCTGAGTAAGAGCAAAAAAAGGTAAAGAAGCCAGAGATAGAGTGTTTATTCATTCCTGATCTTAAAACGGCTCAATTGTGATAACGGTCTTTATGGATGTGGGAATGATCATACCCCCGGGCTGTTGCGGATTGCCTTCCATCTTCAGCTCACCTGACAATTCCTGATCCATTTTGGCGCTTTTTATCCAGCCGGTGGATTCATCCAGTTCCATGGTTCCTGTCATCTCGCCCGAGAATTCCGGCTTTATTTTCATGGGTCCCATCTCCATTGGCGGTGCTTCGGGATCGGGTTTAATCAGAGAATTCACTTCAATCACTGACCGGCCCTCCCGGTGGTCTTTCAGTGTCCAGGTGTTCTCTATTATCACTGGATATATCCCGGAGATTACAGATCTCCTTTTCCAGGAATCGCCGATACCTACAGGCTGATCCGGGTAAACGGCGAGCATGTTATCCATCGCTTCCTTTATGGCCTGATCCCCGAACTGGTTTTTCAGATAACTCTCTATACCGTCCCTTTGAGGTCCGTCCGGCAGATCGAGGTTTTCCAAAACCTGTTTCATGACCGCTTGCATTCCCGTGACCTCCCTGACATGTCCCATAGAGGTTATCCTCATCCGAAAATCTTTCCCGACCAGAGCGGCATAAATTTTCAGTATGGGATTATCGACAGCAGTCGGGCTGGCTGAGTCATATTCAATCGAGCCGCCATCCGGTCCAGTCATTTTCATTGCACATGATTGATAAGTGGTCTTGACCGAAGCGGTTCCATCGGGATCCAATCCTTCCACTTCGAACCTGTATTCCATGCGAAGCGTATTGACCTTCTCCACCTTTTGCCCACCGATTGTCTGTGTCACCGCCTGCTCCAAGACATTCCGTAAGTTATAGGACTCACCCTTTTGCAGCCGGAGCCGAAGCTCGATTTTTTCTCCGGCTTTCAAGCCCGGAGCTGTTATTACAAGAGCCAAAAAGAATAGCGAAATTCCAAGCAGAATCTTTCTCATTTCACTTTATCCTTGTTGTGGTGATGGAAATTACTCGAAAATAACCGGAACTGACAATATCTGAGTTAGGATAACAAGCTCGCTTTATGTCTAAAGTAGAATAAGATATTCTGTTTTTACCAGACATTGGCAATGTCCTCTGATCATTGAAAAAGTTCATGAACGGACTTGTCTTGCCTAGCCTTACCAGCTGCTGATTTCGAACAACCGGCGCCCAAGAACTTTTATCAATTCCTACCGCACATCGTACCTGATAAACTTCACGAACGCCCCAGCAAAAAACACCACATTGAAGAAGATCAAAATGCCCCAATAAGGCAGCACACCCTCGAGCCGGTCTTTCAGCGGCTCCTCCTTATAACTGAACCTGGGACGGTCGCTGACATCGAGAAAAGTGTTTTCATTGAAAGTGGGGTCCTTTTGCGCTGCTTCTTCTGACTTCTTTGACAGATATTTATTGATCAGTCCGGAATATTCCCCAGAAACTCTTTTGAAATAGCTCAGACTTCGCAATCCTGTTCCCGACAAATCAGTAGCCACGTAAACGAAGTCGGCATAAGGGGAGATGCAGGCCAGGGTCTTGGCGATCTTGTTCTGCCGGTCGGCTTTGGTCACCAGCTCGCTTCTCAGTTTATCGGCTTTCTCGCGCTGAATGCGGTTGGCCTCATCCCAGGCCTGGTAGAATTCCTTGCGGTAAGCCTCATGCATAGCCTTGAATCCGGGATCGGCCGCCACCCGCCTGCGCACCTCGTCTTTTGACAGGGATTGATATTCGGTAAAGATCTGGCCGTATTGCTGTTCGTACCTCTCGTTCACCTCTTTCGAGAGCTTGCGGCCCAGGTTGTCGCGCTCAATGTTGGTCAGGCGCATGGCCTCTCTTTCGACTTTATTCACTGACGGTATCCGATAAAGTTGAGCCGCTACATACGGACTCAGGTTCGGAAGCACCAGGACCAGCAGGACCCAGAGGAAAAGCGAGGTCAGGATCGAGGTGGATGAAAACCTGGAAGAGGCCGATACAAGAATCCCCAGGAGATAAAACAGCGAAATGAATGTAACAGAGGCTAAGATCAATAAAAAGAAGGAGGCCCATGCAGCACTGTCCCATTTCACATTCGGATGGATCGTGATATAGAGCCCGCCTGCCAGGATAGAGAACAGGAACGGGATCACCAGGCTGACTGTTCCGCCGATCCATTTTCCCAGCAGGATTTTCGCTTTTGAAAGAGAGTTGGAAACCATCAGCTTCAAAGTGCCGCTCTCCCGCTCCCCGGCCACTGCATCGTAGGAAAAAAGAATCGCCAATAAGCTCATGATTATGGTGACAATGAACAGCAGATCCAGTGGCGGGAAGATGGCCGGAAGAGGGTTGTCGTCAAAAGAACCCAGGTCGGCATCCCGGGGAACGCCGATAACGAAAGGCCGGAATTCCTCGGGCGGCTTGTAAGCTCTCAACACACCTCTAACCCGGTTGGTGTGAGCGTAGTGCTCGAGGAAATCATCATTCATGGACAGCCGTATACTGTAATCCCTCATTTCCTGACTGTAATCGTGGGTCAGAATAATCACACACGAGACAGTCAGAATGACACACAGCACAAAGCCCACCATAAAGCGCAGGCTCTGCAGGTGATCCAGAAGCTCCTTGTAAATAATCGTTCCTGTCATCGGTATGGTCCTTGTCTATTATATAGTTGTAATTAAATCATCGCGCGTCATAACGCAGGAAGGCCACGTATGCGGCCGAAAAAGCGATAATGTTGAACAAAATCAGAACAATCAGGTTTATAAAGCCATCTGCGCTAAGGACCTCCGGGAGCGGGCACCGCTGGAAGGAAAAAGCCGGGAAATCGCCGATGATATTGCCGCCGGAATCAATGGGCCTGTCCCAGACAAGGTCTTTATACTGCAGGACCGCCTGCTTAAGTCTTCGCTCATCGAGCAGGCCTGTGCCGGCCAGGTCAGTGGCCAGGAAAGTGAAAGCTGCAGTGGGGGAAAACCGGGTGATGCCCTTGGTTATATCTACCAGGCGGTTGAACCGGCCGCGGTAGTCGTCTATCAGCCTGGCGTTTTCAGAATTTATATTGCTCAGAGCATTTTTAAAATCCGGCTCGCTTCTGGTCTCCTTATTCAATATCTCGAAAACTTCCTTGATCCAGATTTGTTCTCGTTTTTCCTCGAGCCGCTCTACGGAGGGGATCTCCACGAACTGCCGGGCGGTGATATTTCCCAGATTTGGAATCACAAACACCAGCAATGCCCAAAGGAACAGGGAGATTACCAGCGATGAAGCTGAGCGGTGGGTCAGGCAGGAAATGAAAAAGCCGAGCGAGAAAAAAACCGCTAAATAAAGCAGAGAACTAAAGAGAAACAGGCCCAGTTTGAGCCATTTCTCTCCATCCATCTGCACCATGGGGGATAGAGTTACCAGGATAACACACAGAATCACTGCCAGAAGAAAAGGGACAATGAAACTCGCAAAAGAGCCGATCCATTTGCCGGTCAAGAAAACAGTCCGTCCCACTTTATTGCTCAGCGACAGTTTGAGCGTACCGGCCTCTTTTTCGCCTGTCACCGTGTTGAAAGCGAACAGCATGGCGCAGAGAGCCATCACCACCTTGACAACGTATAGCAGGTCAGGCGCGGTAAATAGCCGGAAAAGGCTGTTCACTGACTGCTGCTTGCTGCCCACCATAACCTGTCCCCCGAATCTGATCTCATAGGAGCGGCCCATGTTTTCATCCAGCCCTTTGGCGAAAATCGACAGCGGTGTCGGCGGAATGATTGCCACCGGCTGCTTGGCCGTGGGACGCAAGATCTCGTAATTCTCCAGGCGAAGCTCGTAGTCGCGGTACATCACGAAGATGCTGGTTAAAACCAGTACGGCAGTGAGCAGGGTGATAACCGTAAACTTGTAGCTGTAAAGATTCTCCAGGATTTCTTTTTTGATTATCGTTCGGAGCATAGTTTGACCTCTTAATGAATATGTTAATACTTCCCTGCATTCCGGGAAAAGGCACAAATCACCTTACATCGCTGCGGCTGAAAGCCGCAAATGCCAAAATCGAGAGCGCCAGGTTCCATAGAACCAGGCCGGAAATATCGAGCAGGGCATGCTGCAGACTCCGGCTGATCGAAAGACTGCTTTCTGAAAACCTCGGGAAATCTGATTTATCGCCCTGATATTCTTCGGGACTAGGTGTAGTTACAATAATGTACTTTCCATTTCTAAGGTCACCGCCGTAAGCGAATGAAAAGTATCCCCCTGCTACCAGCTTCCCGACTTTCTTCAAAATGTATTCGTCATAAACAGCAGAATACGTGCGGGTGTCTTGCAAAAAATCTTCTTCCCTGTCCGGCCCGGTTCCTGAAATGTCTTCCGCTGCATACTGGAAAAGGGCCGAGGGCGAAATCCGGGATATGTTCCGGCCAGTCCTCTGCCGCTGTTTCATTGCGTTTTCATAAAGCTTGATATGCCGGCTCAGCTCTTCGCGTCCTTCCTCGAAAACGCGGTCGGCTTGCAGATGTAATTCCTCCTCGGTCTTGATTTCACCTTCAGAGAACTTGTCCACCAGGCTTTTGATCCTGTTCCACACTGTCTGCTTAATCATCGGGCCGACCTGTTTCGCCATCTGGAACTCGCCGGGGACCCGGGAAAACCTTTCGGCCAGGATTCCCGAGGCATTGGGGATCATTACCGCAAAAAGGATCCAGACTGTCAACAAAGTCAGGAGGACCAGCGAGGACTGGTGAATGACCGAGGAGAGCAACAAGCTGAACAGGGCGAAGATCGAGAGATAGAGAAAGGAAAGGAGAAAGATCAGCAGCACTTTATGCAGAATGCCGGCGGCAAAAACCTGGGGCATATAAAAAGAAACAATGATCAGACTGATTAACATGCCGGTAAGCAGCGGTATTATTAGTGTCAGGACAATGGCCGTGTATTTGGCTGCCAGCAGCCTGCTGCGGCTGACCGGGTTGGCCAGGGTCTGGCGCAGCGTTCCCTGCTCCTTTTCCCCGGAAACCGCCCCATAACCCAGGAGCACGGCATACAGGCTGAAAACGATTTTGATAATAAAAGCCCAGTCCGGTTCCGGGAGGTCCGGCAGCTTGAAATTCCGCGGTCCGGCAGGCAGGGGACCGATAGTTCCTTTCGGGCTCAGGACATATCCCGGCGGGCTCTCTTCATCTCCCCCCTCCGAGATGAAAGAAAGCAGGGCCGGCTGCCTGTAAAGCATGGCTTTCACTGTGCTGGGATTCTTGTAAGCCTCCGCCATTCGTTTGCTGTAAAGGTCGAGCTCCTGGCTGTATTTATCCCTGAACGACAGCCCATTGGCAGTGAATAAAAGCACCGTGAGGCAGATCAGCCCGAGGAATTGAATGCTTTTCAGGTAATCGAGCAGCTCTCTCGTGATAATGGTTTTCATCTGTCTACCTCACGTCTTTCCTTAAAAAACTGATATAAGCCATGCTGAAAAGGACAATGCCGAACATGAACAGAAGCATTAATTCGGCGGCTGTGCCCACAAAAGACCGGGCGGTGCTTTCGCGGCTAGAGCTGAACTCCGGCGGCTTCGAATTTCTGTAAGCCTCTGGATCCCGGTACATCAATCTGCCCCTTTCAACTAGCTGCTGATGGAAATGGGGCAGGGCAGTCATGAAATTCTCATACTCATCCAGGCCTGTGCGGGCCAGACGGGACATCGCCGCATCGTAGAGGACCGCCGACGAAAAAATCGATATTTTTCGCACCAACTCTACCTGGCGGGTGAACTGATTGTCGATTTCAGCCTCCAATTCATGAGCGAGCTCGGCACGTCTGGCCGATAATTCAAAGCGCTTGACAGACAGCTCCTTTGTTTGCGGGCTGTTAAAATCGTTTTTTCTGGCTTCCATCAGGTCGGCCTGCGTTTTATTTATTTCTTCCCTGACAGGCTGAATTACTGCCTCCTGTTTGCTGGATATTTCTTCTTCACCGGGGAGCCTGTACAATCTCTCGGCCAGGAAAACTCCCAGGTTGGGATAGATAATGAGCAGAAAAATCCACACCTGGAGCAGAAGCATCAGGCTGGTGGCCGGGCGGTTCGCCCTTACGGAGATAAACAGGCTTAGAGTGTAGAAGAAGATAAGGTAGAGGGCCGAGACTAAGAACATCCCCAGGATGCGGGCCAAATCCGAACCGCCGAGCTGGACTGATTTATCGGAGATCATAATCAGCAGGGCCAGGAGAGTGGCGATAAAAAGGGATCCCAGGACTATAGCGCCGCCGCCGATAAACTTGCCTGACAATAGTTGATCCCTGGGCAGGCTGTTGGCCAGGGCCGTCCGGAGAGTCCCGCTGGACTTTTCCTCGGAAACCGCGTTATAGGCTATGAAAATAACCAGCAGGCTCAGCACCACGCGCACGACAAAGGCGAAATCCACTGCTTCGAACCCGGTCTTGTAACGCATGTGCTGGCTCACACCCCGGCCCATGTACCCGGAAAGCCGGGATGGAAAGTCATAGCTGGACACCTCGATGCGGTTGCCGAGCTTGCGGTCCTTCCCCTGAACCAGTATGCTGAGCATTTCCGGAGCGCGGTATAAGGCGCCACTTGTTCTGTTAACCGATTTTAGCTCTTGTTTGGCCGCCTGGTAATCCGCCTGCCGCTGCTTGAAGTCCTCGAGGTTGATAAAAGTCGAGACTGTTATCAGCACCACGGTGATCAGGAACCCGATCAGGAATTTGACGGATTTCAAATATTCCAGGATTTCACGCTTGATAATAGTGTTTAGCATTCATCAACTCCGGAATTGAAAAATCACCTCACTCCATACCTCAAGAACAGCACAAAGGACAATAGAAACTCAGCAGCCGTTTACTTGAAAAGAATGACAGACTTACGCCGCGCCTATTGGGCACGCTTAAGCTCGAGTGGCAGCGAATCCCCTTGAATCCATTGTCCCTCGATTGCCAGGCCGTCCTCCCTGAGCTTTCCCTGATAAATACCCTGGATCGATTTTACCTCCAGGCGCAGGTTATTATTCTCGAAGGTTGTTTTATCCACATGGACACCCCATGCTCCCTGGTCAGGGCTATTCAATAAGGCTGCCAGGGCGCCGTCTTCCCCTCTTGAGATCTCAAACTCGACTCTCAGCACCTGCCCCGAGGAAATTTTCAGCGTGCCCGCCCACTTGCCCTCGATTTTTTCTGCAGGCTCAGTTTTGCGCTGCGTAAGATCTGCTTTTTCCTGAGACTCATTCTGCGGCTGTGCATTATCTGTTTTTATTGCGGGCTCACTTTTTCGCTGTGCGGTATCCGAGCAGCTTGCCAATGTCCCGGCCAGAATAGCGAAAATGACCGGGATGATAGTCGCAAAATCAGGGAACCTTTTCATTTTTTTAAGCTCCTGTTCAGTAGGGAGTAACTTGAGATTGCGGGCTTTCGGTGTTTGGAGTTAATATTCTTCCGCTCTTTCAATATCTCGTTTTATGAGATTTAATTTCTCCCTTCTATCGCACGTCATACCGCAAAAACAGCACGAACGACAAAACAAAGGCCAGGGCCGTGTAAAGCACGGTGATCAGTAAATAAAGGCTGGCATAAGAAATCCGTTCCCTTAACGGCAGGCTTTTCTCTTTAAAAACAGGGACCTGTTCAAAGCTCACTCCCTTTCTGGTAGTGGAATAATCCTCATATGGGTTGTACCAGTGCGGGCTGTCCGGATCTTTTGCATCGACTTCCTTGAAATAGGCCAGGAACTGTGTCTGCCAGGCATGGAGGTCCCGCCAGACCTTTTGAAACCTTACGTACCCGCCGCCCACCACAGCCTCGCTCATGTACTCGAAAACCGAGAGCGGCGAGAGAAAAGTGAGCATTCGTGCGCGCTCGTACTGGCGGAACATCTCGCCGTAATAAGCATTCAGGATTTTCATCTGGCTGTTCATCAGGTTCGTTTGATTGTTGGCCCGCAGCTCATGCTGTGGCAGAAAGGGATTGTCGCCTGAAGAAGACCAGCTGCCTTTAGGAGCGTTTCGATTAATCTCTTCGCGCTCACGGCTAATTCTTTCCCAGACTGTTTCCACCTTTTCAATGGGGAAGAGTCTCCGGGCCCAGAAAACAGCCGTATTGGGCACAATCACCACAAAAACGAGCCAGAGAGTCAGGGCAACGAGCAGGCTGATATTGGCATTCCGGGTGAGAACCGAGGAGAGTATCCCGAACGCTGCGATACAGGCCACGAGAAAGAACACGCTGACCAGAAAGCCGATGATTTCACCTGCCACAACAGGCGTGATTGCCACAGCGCCGGAAATCAGCAGAATAATGAGGCTTAAGGCCATGCCGGGCGCCAGGACAAGCAGGGTCGTAATAATCATGCTGAGATACTTTCCGAAAAGCAGGGCTCCCCGCGAAACCGGGTTGGAGAGGGTGGCGGCCAGGGTTTTGGCCTCTTTTTCTCCGGAGACCGTATCGAAGGTAAAAAGGAGCACGGTGAAACTGATAATAATTGAAACAATAAACACCCAGTTCAGCTCCTGGAACGTGTTCAGATATGGATTGGCGCTCCCGGGCCGGATATCGAACCCGAACACATTGTAGCCTGAGAAATCGAACCTGTTTGGGAGATATTTTTCCTTCGAGTCCGTAATAAAAGCGTCGCCTCGCGGCTCCAGAACGAGGTTCTGCCTTTTGACAGCGAGTTTGGTCAGGTTTGATTCAGCGGCTTTGCGTGATTGCTCGATAAATTCGGTGTGATACTTCGTATATTCCGCCTGCTCTTCCGAATGACTTTTTACGAAGGCGATCGTTCCAAGGCCGAAAATCGTCAAGGTCAGCAGAAGAGTGATATGGAGCCTCAGGCTGAGGATATGATGGCGGATCTCACGCTGGATGATATTCAGGACCAAGGTTCACCTCACATCGTAGCGGATAAAGGAGATAAAAGACAGATAGAACAGAACGATCAGCACGCCCGCCATCACTGCAACCTTGCCCAGGGAGTTTTTCAGCGATCCCCAGATCGAGGCCTGCTCCCAGCGAAATTTCGGCATCTGCGAAAGATCGAGCGGCTGATATTCATTAGGCGAAGTGCCGGGAATGTCCACTCTCCATAACGGGGAAAAATCTCCGTTGTGGGCCTGGCTCCACTTACCGAATTCCCGCATTGTTTCGAACTCTCCACCGGTGCGGGTCTTGATTATTTCATCCCCGGTCATGAATGTTTCCTGAGGCTGGCGGGTAAAATACTCGAATGAGGAGAATATCTTTTTATTATTCAGAAATGAGATGAACTCATCCCTGTAGCTCCGTGTCCGCTCTAAAAACCGGTAATGCGACTCGGCATCTGTCCGGCACAGGGCTGATGCGGCAAGGCGGAAAACCTCCGAGGGTGAAATGAGGGCTAGATTCTCGGCAAAAGTCCTTTGCCGGTCCAGACTCTCCAGATAGGCTTTCTGAAAAGCCCACTTCTTGTCCGCATAATCTATCCGCAGAGGCTCGCTGAACTGGTTCAATTGCCTGTAGAATTCCATCAGGCTGCGGCTGGAGCCATACAACTCCTGAAATCCATCATATCTTACAGTATAATTCCAGTGCATCCAAACATCCGGCTGAGCTAAATTCGTCCGGTATCCTTTACATTTCTCCCCGTACTCGCGGTCAAGATCGCTCAATGCGGAGCGCAGACTCTCCTGCGAGCTCACTTTGATCAGACTCCGGGCCATGTAAACAGAGAGATTGGGAACGATAAACACAAACACGACCCAGACAAACAGGCAGACAACTATGCTCACGGCGGAAGACCTGAAGCGGGTCGAGATGAAAAGCCCGACCAGCATGAACAATCCGAAAAACAGCACGCTCAGCGCAAACAGCACGCAGATACGTACCCACTCGCCCGGGGAAAATGAAACATCCGGGGAAAAGAGAATTACCAGAGCGCCCAGCAGGTAGCAGAAAAGTACTACAGGCAAGAGCGCAAGACAGACACCGATAACCTTTCCGAGCAGTATCTTGTAACGGCCCACTGAGTTGGACAGCATGAGCTTCAATGTTCCCTGCTCCCGCTCGCCAGAACAGGAGTCATAGGTGAACAGGAGGGCCAGGAGAGATATGATAGCTGCGAGGATAGAGACAAAATCCAGGGAGAAAAACGAGTTGAAAAACGGGTTTTCCCGAACCGCGGACCTGCCTGTGGACAGGAACGGCTTTTCGCCGAGCAGGACTTTGACTTCGCTGCCCACATTGTAGCTCACTCCCCGGCTGAAAATGCTCAGCGGCTCCGGCGGCTTGACTATCTCCGGCCTCAGCGCCGAATATACCCGGACTTTGGCGCTTTCCTCGGCCTGTTTTCTCTCTGTCTCATATGCTCTCACCTGGCCCTTGTAATCATTGATGCTCACGAACAGGGCAAAGGGCACCAGGAACAGGCACAGCAGGAAGCCGATCGTGAAGCGGGCTGAGACCAGGTTGTTATAAAACTCCTTGAGGGCGATTGAAAGTATCATTAGTTGTTCACCTCACATCGTATCTTAGAAAAGCGGTAAAGGCCCCGGCGAAAAAGACCACGTTGAACACAATAAGCATCCCCCACCAGGGCAGGACCACGGCCAGGCGCTCTCTTAAAGGCTCCTCCCGGTAAGTGAACCGGGGGTGGTCGCTGAAATCCAGGGCTGAGCCATCATAGTATAACCTCTGCGGGATACCTTTTATCTCTCTGTATTTATCTATAATATTCTCGTATTCACTGCTGATCCTTTTGAAATAATCCATGTTGTGCAGGCCGGTCTCGGTCAAGTCGGTGACTGCATAAAGGAAGTCCGAGTAAGGGGAGACAGCGGCCAGATTCTTTGCCGTCCGTTTTTGCTTTTCCGCCTCGTCCTTGAGCTCCTGGTTGACCTTGTCTATACCCTCCTGCATATTACTAAGTGTCTCCTGTTGTATCTTTTTCCTTTCTCCCAGGTAAGCCTCGCGCATTTTGCCGAACTCCGGGTCGGAGGCTGCCTTTTGTTGTCTTTCCTCACCGCTCATTTCCCTGTATTCCCGGAAAGCACGGCCGTATTTCCGCCCGAAAGCCTCGTTGCACTCCGCTATCAGCCTGGTCTCTTTTTCATCTCTCTCTTTCCTTAAACGATTAATTTCCTGCGCCCTCCTGACCTGTGCATGGATCGGATAAAGCTCTGCTGCCAGGTAGGGGCTCAAGGAAGGGATAACCAGAATGAACAGCACCCAGAGAGAGACCGCGGTGATGAGCGAGGAATGGGAGTGCCGGAAGGAAGACGAAACAAGAAGGCCCAAAAGGTAGAAAACGGAGATGAAAGTGACCGAAACCCCAAGGACCAGCAGCAAATTAAGCAGGGTATAGTCATCCCAGCGGATGTCCGGCTGGATGATCACATAAAGCGCGCCGAGAACTATCGAGACAAAAAACGGCACTAGCAGGCTGGCTATGCCGCCCAGCCACTTGCCGGCGAGGATTTTCGCCCTGGAAACCTGGTTTGCAGCAACGAGCCTGAGCGTGCCGCGCTCCCGCTCGCCGGAAAAGGAATCGTAGGAAAAAAGCACGGCCAGAAGGCTCAGCAGCACGGACACGATAAAAACCAGGTCCAGCGTAGGGAATAGCGCAGGGACAGGGTTCGCATAGAAGGAAAAAGAATTGTTCCGCCCATCCGGCGATAACCCGGTAATGAAAGGATGGAGCGCTCCCGGCGGCTTCACGGCGGACTCGTACAAGGCTAGTGGGGTTTTTGCAGCATAGTTCCCGATGAACTCCTCCTCCATGGCTTTCAGGGCATGGTGGCTGGCCATTCTCTGCCGGTAATCGCTGGTCAGGATGGTAACGCAGGCGAAGACCAGGATCACGCATAGCAAAAGGCCCACGGTGAAACGCAGGTTGAGAATGTTGTCCAGAAACTCCTTGATTGCTATGGACCAGATCATTTATTTCCCTCCTTGTTCATACATCATTCAACCGGAATATTTTTAATTTTCTTAGCGCAGGTCATAGCGCAGGAAAGCCAGCGCCGCGCCGGCGAAAACGAGCAGGCTTTCCAGCAAAAGGACAACCAGGTTGACCAGCCCCCCTGAAACCAGAACATCCCTGAGGGGAGTTCTCTCATAATTGAAAGGCGGCGCAGGGTCTCTCAGGCCCTGGCCCCCCTGAAGCCGCGGCAGGGTAAGAAGAAGGCTGGAATATTGCATAACCGCCTGTTTGAACCTCTTTTCCTCGACCAGGCCCGTGCCGGCCAGGTCGGTCGCCAGGAAAGTGTACGCAGCCGGGGGGGACCAACCGACCAGGACCCTGGTCATGTCCGCCTGGCGGGCGAGACTGTTGGCATAGTCAACAGCCAGCTTCTCTTTGGTCATGTCCACGGTAAGCGACATTTTATCTTCCTCCGGGCGCTCTTTATTAGCTTCTTCGAACGTCCCCACTATCCCGCTAAACACTATCTGCGTTCTCTTGACATCCAACTGCTGGAGGGAGGGCGAAGGCTCGAGCTGCGCGGCCAGTATCCCCCCCGTATTGGGCGCGACAAAGACCAGGAGCACCCAGAGAAAGAGGGAGACGGCCAGGGCCGTGGACGCGCGCTGGGTAAGGCAGGAAACGAGAAGGCCCAGGGAGAAAAAGAAAGCCAGGTAGGTTATGGAGCTTAATGAAAAGAAACCGATCCTGATCCAGCTCGCAAAATCCAGGTCAATGGACGGCGAAAAAGAAAGCAGGAAAAGGGCCAGGAGTAAAGAAACCAGGAAGGGCAGGATGAAGCATGAAAACCCTCCGATCCACTTGCCCACCAGGAAATCCGCCCGCCTTATACCGTTACTCAGGGAAAGCCGGAGAGTGCCCGCCTCCTTCTCCCCGGTAACCGCGTTGAAAGAGAAAAGGATGGTGCAGAAAGCCAGGATAACCTTGACCACGTACAAAGGGTCCGGAGTGGGAAACATGAGGAACAGCTCATTATACGACTCCTTGTTTCCCCCCGGTATGATGTCTCCGCCGTAAAGCAGCCTGTACTGCTGGCTTAGGGTCTGGTCCAGCCCCCTGGCGAAAACGGACAGCGGGGCTGGAGGCGTCCCTGCGGTTTCCCCACGGGCTTCTGCTTTCAAGAGCCTGTATTCTTCCACCCGCCCGGCGTAGTCGCGGTGCATGACAAAAAAACTGGCCAGGACCAGGACCACGGAAAGGAGGGTGATCACCATGAACTTGTAGCTGTAAAGGTTCTCCTGGATTTCTTTTTTGATTACTACGGTAATCAAAAGTCACCTCACATCGTACCTTAGAAACAGCACGAAAGACAAAAAGAAAGCCACAGCCGTGTAAAGCACGGTGATCAGCAGATAGGGCCAGGCGGACGAAAAACGGTCTCTGAACGTAGGTGCTTTTTCTTTGAACACTGGCACTTCCCCGTAATTTGCTCCTTTCCTTGTCGTAGAAAAGTACTCATACGGGTTGTACCAGTGGGGGCTTGCCGGGTCTTTTGCATCGACTTCCTTGAAATAGGCCAGTAACTGGGTCTGCCAGGCGTGCAGGTCCCGCCAGACTTTCTGGAAACGCACGTAGCCACCGCCTGTCACGGCCTCGCTCAGGTATTCAAAAACAGACACCGGAGAAAATATGGTGAGCATTCGTGCTTGCTCGAACTGGCGGAACATCTCGTTGTAAAATGCATTCATGATATTCATCTGGGAGTTCATCCGGTTGGTCTGGTGGTTAGCTCGCAGCTCGTGCTGGGGCAGGAAAGGGTTGTTCCCCGAGGAAGACCAGCTTCCATCCGGCGCGTTCTTTTCCAGATCAAGAAACGCCTGCTGTATTTTAGACTGGACACTTTCAACGGATTGGACCGGGAACAGCGACTGGGTCCAGAAAACGGCTGTGTTGGGAACAATAACCACGAAAAAAAGCCAGATAGTGAGCGCAATGAGCAGGCTTACCTTCGAGCTGCGGGAGATAACCGAGGAAAGAAGGCCGAATGATGCGATACAGATCACAAAGAGGGCCGCGATAAAAAGAAATCCGGTGATTTCGAGGATGGTTTCTGTCGTAATCGCAACTGTCCCGGTAACCAAAAGTATAATCAGGCTCAGGCCGATTCCCGGAACCAGCATGAGCAGGGTGGTGAGAATCACGCTCAGGTATTTGCCGAATAGCAGGGTTCCCCGTGGGACCGGGTTAGCCAGGGTCTGGCTCAGGGTGCGCAGCTCTTTCTCGCCTGAGATCGTATCGAAAGTGAACAGGAATACCGCAAAGCTGATAATTATCGCGATGATGAACATCCAGTTCAGCTCCTCGAACGCGCTGAGGTAGGGGTTGGCGCCACCCGGCCGCACGCTGAACCCGAACACATTGTAGCCCGAGAACTCGAAGCGGTTGGGCAGGTATTTCCCCCTGGCATCCGTGATAAATGCATTTGCGCGCGGTGTCAGGATCAGATTCTGCCGGCCCACAGCCAGGCGGGTCAGGCTGGATTCGGCCAGCTTACGGTTTTTCTCAATGAACTCGACCTTCCACCGGTTATACTCCTCCCGCTCACCAGAGTAATTCCTGACAAAGGCCGCGGTGCCGACGCCGAAAATGAGCAGGGTGAGGATCAGCGAGATATGCAGCCTGAGACTTAAGACATTGTGACAGATTTCCCGGAAGATTATTTCAAGCAGCACGTATCACCTCACATCATAGCGGACAAAAGAGACAAAAGAGAGGAAGAACAGCAGCACTCCAGCCGAGACAAGCATCCCGATCTTATCGAGGCATTTTTTCAGGTTTCCGGCAATAGTGCCCTGCTGCCAGTTGAATTTCGGCATATCGGAAAGGTCAAGCGGCTCATAATCCTCATTATGAGAGCCAGGTATGTCCACTTTGAACAATACTGAAAAACCATCTTTATTCAATCTTTGCCACTCGGATAATTCCTGCTGATTGTTGACAAGGCCTCCACTGCGAACCCTGATTATTTCATCAAGGGTCATTAAATTCTCCGGCGGCTGACGGGTAAAATATTGATAGGACTCAAATATTTTTTTGTTTTTGAAAAAGTCGATAAACTCCTCGCGATATTCGCGTGTTCTCTCTAAAAAGCTATAATGCGCCGACACATCAGTCCCACACAGCGTGGATGCAGCCAGACGGAAGATTTCAGAGGGTGAAAGCAGCGAAAGCCTTTCAGCGAATTTCCTCTGCCTGTCGAGCTCCTCCAGGTATGATTTCTGCAGCGGCCATTTTTTATCCGCATAGTCGATCCTCAGCGGCTCGGTAAACTGGTTTAATTGCCAGTGGTATTTCATGACAAGATCAGGTGACCCTGCCTCTTCATAGTCGCCATATTCTCCCCCCCAATAATTCCAGTACCACATACCATAAGGAGGTTCTTCCATGGATTTTTGATGCTGGTCACATTTGGAGTTGAACTCGGAGTCGATCTCCTGCAGCGCAAGATCGAGTTTCTCCCGGGAGCTGACATTGATAAAGCTTCTGGCCGCGTAAGTGGAAAGGTTGGGCAGGATAAAGAGAAACAGCACCCAGATAAACAGGCAGACTATGATACTGGTCACCGAAGAGCGCAGGCGGCAGGAAATGAAAAGTCCGACCATCATGCACAACCCGAAAAAAATTATGCTCACCACGAAAAGCACACCGATACTGATCCACTCCATTACCGAAAATGAGACCTGGGGCGATAAAATAATAACCAGCGCGGCCAGCAGATAGCAGAAAAGCGTGATCGGAAGCAGGGTGAGGCAAACCCCGATAACCTTTCCGAGCAGAAATTTCGCTCTGCCGAGCGAGTTGGAAAAAACCAGTTTCAATGTTCCCTGCTCCCTCTCGCCGGAGCAAGAGTCATAAGTGAAAAGCAAGGCCAGAAGAGAGAGAGTGATAGCCAGGATGGTGATGAAATCCATCGAGAAAAACGCGTTCAAAAAAGGATTTTCCCGTACCAAAGATCCCCCTGAGGAAAGCATCGGCTTTTCACCGAGCAGGATCTTGACCTTGCTGCCCACATTGTAGCTCACTCCCCGGGTGAATATGCTTAGTGGCTTAAGCGGTCGCACCACCTCCGGATGGAGCTTTGAGTAAACCCTCACTTGCAGGCTGTTTTCGGCCTCCTTTTTTTGCGATTCGTATTCTCTGAGCTTCCCCTTGTAATCATTGATACTCACGATCAGGGTGAGCGGTACCAGCACCAGGCAGAGCAGGAAGCCGATTGCAAACCGGGCAGAGACCAGGTTGTTATAAAACTCCTTGAGGGCGATTGAAATAATCATTTTTATCTTTCACCGAATATCGAATTCAGAAGAATAAAACCTGCATCCGAATTTAAAACATGAAGTATGAATAATGGCCGACAATTATCCTTAATTTCTCAAGCCACCGCTTCCTGCATGTACTCCAGGTAGATTTTCTCCAGATTTTCTTCGAGGAACTCGTCACGCGTGCGCACCATCACCAGACGGCCCTCTTTCATGATCCCAACCCGGTCGGCAATTTCCTTGGCCCGGAAAATATCGTGCGTGCACATCAGGATTGATTTATCCTGGTCGCGCATGCCTTTCAGGATCTTGATAAACTCGGCTGCGGCCTTGGGGTCGAGACCCGAGGTGGGCTCATCGAGCAGGATGTTCGGCGCATCCTTGATTATCGCGATGGTGATCCCGAGCTTCTGCCGCATGCCCTTGGAGAAATTCTTGAGCCGCATCTCGAAAGCCATCTCCGGCAGGCTGACCTTGCGCATGTACATGTGGTAGTCCTCTTTTTTCAAATCCTTTTTCCCGCCGAGCTTGGCGAAAAAATCGAGGTTCTGGCGCGCGGTGAAATTGCCGTAGAGCATCACGTTTTCGGATACATACGAGACAAACTTCTTGGCTTCGAGCGGGTCCTTGGTCACATCGACCCCGTTGATCAGCGCGGTTCCGCTGGTCGGCTCGATAAAATTGAGGAACAGGTTGATAGTGGTGGTCTTGCCTGCGCCGTTGGCGCCCAGGAGACAGAAGATTTCCCCTTCTTTTACCTGGAGATTCAGATGGTCCAGGGCCAGAAGGTTATCTTCATAGCGCTTGGTCAAGTCGATTGCCTGTAACATTGCGGCACTCCTTTGGTTATGGGGTGAAGATTATCAGGTACATTCCAATTGTTCGTTAAAAGAATCACTTTGATTATTAACCCGGATTATTTATAAATTTCCACAAGCATTACAAGGGGCGAACCAATGTGTCCGACCGAAGATTAACCTGTTTTGATCAGGCCAGGGCGCACACACAGGTGCGCCCTTACACTGGATGGCATTTTTGTAAATAATTCAGATTAAAGAAAAAGTACGGACAGCATTTTAGTATCATATCAGAAACCTCCTATCTCCGGCTGATCTTGATCCCGAAAACCACTATTCCGACCACCAGGCCGATCAGCGAAAAAAGCAGCACCGCGGTCCACAGGATCTCGGCTTTGGCCTGCACCTGGATGCGCACTGTCTTGTCCTCGGTTTCCACCCGCCGGTTATCCGCCAGGGCCTCGCTCTTGATTTTCACCTCCTGCGCGCCGACTCCTACATCCTCAGGCGGGAGCAAGGTCAGATGAACGATCTCCTCTTTCTCGGGCTCGAGCGATTTGATCAGATCTGGCTGGACAACCGAGCGCCAGTGCAGGGGGTTGTCGGTCGAGATCTTGATATTATCCAGCCGCCGGGTCCCGCCATTGCGCACAGTTATTTCCATTTCCACATGCTGGCCTACTGTGATCTCATGGTACAGGCTGGGAGCGCGGACCTCGATACGGCCCACACCCCTGGGAATCAGCTCCAGCTTTACACTGCCTCCCTGAATGGCCTCGATCTCATCCCTGGTGAACTTTTTATCCCGGATATCCCCGAGCGTTTCATATTGGTCCCTGGAGAGCACCAGGGCATAGAAAGGCAGCGGCTTGTCGATAACTATTTGCTCGTCATCCCTGTCAGGCAGAGATGTTCTTAATGACAATTTCTTGGTGTTCACCCCCTGGGTGAATTTCACCTGGGAAAGCCGGGCGTTCGTTTCCGAGTCGATAAAATCATAGCTTATCTGGCGGGGCAGGTTAAGGACCACCAGCTTGTAGATATCGTCTTTTGTGGAAAACCGCTCCAGAGTGAGATCATAAGTCGCCTGGGAGCCCAGATCGACTTCCTGGGAGAACTGGGTGGAATTGATGTCCACAATGTTGGCGCTGGCATCCTTTTCCAGGTAGATATTTTTATGATCGTTCCTTCCGCTGTAATTGAGCCTTACCTGCAGGTTTTCCACATCGCGCAGCAAGCCGAAATCCACAGTGGAGGCCTTCCCTAAATCGAGCGCCGGGACTTTTATTTCATAAGGTGTCGCGATAATCGTTTCATCCCCGATATTCAATAAAGAGACAAAGATGTTGTAAATTTTGTTCGAGCGCATTTCCGGAGTGAACACATCGAAATGTCCCTTGAACTGGTCGAGGTATTCCTGGTTACCCTCCATCGTGCTGCTCAGGGTCACTTTCACCCGCCTCTCGCCTTTGCGGGTCTGATATTTTACCGCTCTTTCCACCATGATATACGACTGCTGCGCCATCACGCTGAGAATCAGCTTCTGATAGTCCACCTCCCGTCCCATCAATTCGTTCTTTGATTTATTATACTCGTCCTCGGAGATCGCCTTGTTCTCATAA